>NZ_JBJTJF010000225.1:0-20122 GCF_046095365.1 Mycobacterium sp. | reverse complement strand
CTGCGATCCGTCGGCGACGGCGATGCCGGCCGCCTCCTGGCCGCGGTGCTGCAGCGCGTAGAGGCCGTAGTAGGTGAGTTTGGCGACTTCCTCGCCGGGCGCCCAGACGCCGAAGACGCCGCACTCTTCCCGAGGTTCGTTCTCCAGCTGGCCGGTCACGTTGCTCCCTGGCGGGTCGGGGACTGGCTCAGTCTACGGGCAGTGGCGGCCAAATCGGGAATCCAACCGCGACGTGTCAGGGTCGCTCCGGTGGCGGCAGGGTGACCAGCGGTAACAGCGCTGCGATCTCCCCGGCCCGCGGCCCGGACACACTGAGCCGGCCGTCGGCCACGGCCTCGTCGAACGCCATCAACCCCGTGGCCAGCAGCAGCCAGGTTCGCGGGTCGGTCTCGACGACGTTCGGCGGTGTCCCTCTGGTATGCCTGGGACCCGAAACACATTGCACCGCAACGAAAGGCGGCACCCGGAGCTCCACGCTGGAACCCGGAGCCCGGGCCGCCAGGCTCCGGGCGGTGAGCCGCACCGCCGCGGCCAGGGCGGCCCGGTCCGGCACCGGGGCGTCCCCGTCGCTCAACCACCGGCCCAGCGCGGTGACCGCCGCGAGAAGGTCTCCGGGGTCGGTTCCGCGGCTCATCGGAGGGCCACCGCCGGGCAACGCTGCACCGCCAGCGCCGCAACGGCCCCGGCCTCGTTGACGGCCAGGTGCGCCAGCATCGGAGCCGCAAGGCTGCCGGACCGCTCGGCCAGCAGGGCGAACACCCAGCCCGCCAGTCCGGTCGCCGCCACGGTTCCCAGGATCGGCTCACCGGTGGCGCGGGCGTCGGGGATATGGGTCAATCCGAAAGTCAACGCCTGCAGCAGCCTGCCGCCGGCCGGGCCGAAGGCGTCGGCCGCCAGGGTTGCCAGAGCTCCCCGGAAGGCCGTCTCCTCCGACCAGACCGTGCCGAGCGGGATCTCCACGCCCAGCCAGTGCACCGGACGCTGCGGCAGTTCGCGGCCGGCCATCGCCGCGCGCACCCGGGGAACAGCGGCGCCTGCGGCCACCCCCGCTGCGATGGCACCGGACACCGCACCGCCGAGACGCAGCCCGGATCGCAGCGCCGGTTGCCGTAGGCCCAACGGGGCGCGCGCGGCCAGAGCCAGGGCGGTGCCATAGGCCGCCTGGGCCAGCGGGTGACGCCGCCACGGCTGGTCGAGCCCGGCGGTGAAACTCCAACCCACCAGCGCTGAGGCAATTGCCACGGCGCGAATCTGTTTGCGTTTCAAGCGAACTCCGGCCCACCGGCGGCCATCGACTTCTCCAGCGCGCGCCGGATCCGGTCGGTGTCGAACTGCGTCCACCCCTGCGGTGCGGCGACGGCCACCCACCCGTCTAGTTGGCTGTCGCCGTAGTTGTGGCCGTGGCCGCTCGGCGTTCCGGCCGAGTTGGTCACGTTTCCGGCCATGTCGGCGCTCACCTGCCAGAACGTCACGATGGGATACCAGCGCATCGCCGGACTGCGGTCGAATCCGGCCGGCTCGTCGAGCCAGTCGGGCTTACCGAACAACAGGTCCGGCGACCACCACACCACCGGATCGGAGGCGTGCTGCAGGAACAACACCCGCGTCCCTCTCCAGGGCGGGGAATCGGCGACCGCGGCGATCTCGGCGGGACTGGAGGCCTGGGCGAAGCGCACGGTCCGGCCGTTGTCGTAGCGCGGCTGCACCTCCGGTGTCCCCGGGTCGCGGCGGAGGGTCAGCGCCTTCCACAGATTGCTCGCGTTGGGCGGCCCGACCCACAAGACCGAGGAAAAATCCATCTCCACCACGTCGGGGAGGTATCCGAACGCCCCCTGCCCGGCCATCGCCCCGAGGCTCTCCCCGTACAGGGCGAGCCGGGGCCGGTTCGCCGCCGGCCGCTGCTGCCAGCCGCGGTGGATGGCGTCGACCATGGCCCGGCCGGCCTGCACCGACTTGTCCCGGTCGGCGAGGAAGGAGATCCAACTGGGCAGATACGAGTACTGCATCGCCACCAGGGCGGTGTCGCCGTTGTAGATCGCCTCGATGGATCGTGCCGCCACCGGATCCACCCATCCCGTTCCGGTGGTGGGGATGATGACCAGCAGTTCGCGGTCGAAGGCGCGGGTGCGGTTCAGCTCCGACATCAACACCGCCACCCGGGCCTGCAGGGTGGGCGCGGACTGCAACCCGGCGTAGATGCGGATCGGCTGCTTGGCCGGGCGGCCGTTGATCCGGGACAGCTCGGCGGCGTCCGGACCGGTACCGACGAAGTTGCGGCCCTGGAAACCGAGGGACTCCCACGATGCGAACGACGCTGGCGCACCGGATCTTTCAGGTTGGCGCGGCTGCTGCACACCCGGTCGCGTGGTGGCGTTCTGCGGTTGGAAAACGGCGCTGGCTCCGGCGAGCAGACCTCGCACCAGGACCCCGTTGACCAGCGTGATGATCACCACCACGACGACGGCGGTCCCGATGAACATGGCTACCTCATCGTCGACGTGCCACCGCCGGATCATCAACCTGGCCAGCGTCTTGATGGCGTCCTTGACCAGCCGGGCGGCCCCGATCAGCAACGCGGCCACGACGACGGCCGCGATCACGATCCGCAGGTACGGACCGGTGTCAGGGCCCCGCACCCCGGTCAGCGTCGCGGTCTGCCGCTGCCAGGCCGCAGCGGGCACGACCATGAGCAGGCTCGCCGCGATCGACGCCACCACGGCGGAAACGATCAGCGCCCACCGGACCCGCCGCCTCGGCGGCCACCAGGGACGGCCGCGGAGTACCAGCGACCGGACCAACGCGCCGAGCAGCACCCCGATCCCGTATCCGATCGCCGCATTGATACCACCGATGACGCCGCCCATCACCCAGTCCCGGGGCAGCAGCGACGGCGTCAGAGACAGGCAGAAGAACAGCGCACCGAACACGATCCCGGTGAAGTCGAGGCGCACCAGGCTCCACGCCCAGGCAGCCGCCGACTCCCGAGTCATCCGAACAGCCTGGGCAGCACTCCTTCGGACGTGCTGCGCAGTTCCTCCAGCGTCACGGTGAAAAGTCCCTGTACCTCAACCGAATCCGACTCGGTGTCAGAGACTCCGATCCGGGTCGCGGGCAGGCCGCGGGCTTCGCACATGGCGCGGAACCGGCTCTCCTCGGTGCGGGGAACCGCGACCAGTGCCCGGCCCGACGACTCGGAGAACAACCACACGAACGGATCGGCATCCTCGGGAAGGACCAGCCGGCAACCGGTTTCGCCGGCCAGGCAGGCCTCCACGACCGCCTGGGCCAGCCCGCCCTCGCTGAGGTCGTGGGCGGCCGAGGCCAGTCCGTCGCGCGAGGCGGCGGCGAGAACCTCGGCGAGCAACTTCTCCCGTGACAGATCGACCCCCGGCGGCAGGCCGCCGAGGTGGTCGGCGGTGACCTGTGCCCACACCGACCCGTCGAATTCGTCACGGGTGTCGCCGAGCAGGAACAAGGCCTCCCCGGGTTCGGCGCCCAGCCCGGTCGGCAGTCGGCGTGCCACGTCGTCGATCACACCGAGCACACCCACCACCGGAGTGGGCAGGATCGCCGTCGCACCGGTCTGGTTGTAGAAGCTGACGTTGCCCCCGGTGACCGGAATCCCCAGAGCCGCGCAGCCATCGGCCAGCCCGCGGACCGCCTGCGCGAACTGCCACATGACCGCGGGATCCTCCGGCGAGCCGAAATTCAGGCAGTTGGTCACCGCGATCGGCGTCGCCCCGGTGACCGCGACGTTGCGGTAGGCCTCGGCCAGGGCCAGCTGCGCGCCGGTGTAGGGGTCGAGTTGGGTGTAGCGGCCCGAGGCGTCGGTGGACACCGCGATGCCCCGGCCGGTCCGCTCGTCGATGCGCAGCACACCGCCGTCGGCGTGCTCGGCCAGCACCGTGTTGCCGCGCACGTAGCGGTCGTATTGCTCGGTGATGAACGCCCTGCTGCACAGCTGCGGACTGCCCAGCAGCGCCAGCAGCGTCGCCCGCAGCTCCGGGCCGGTCTCCGGCCGCGCCAGCCGCGCCGAGGTGTCGGCGTTGAGGGCGTCCTGGGTCTCCGGCCGGGCCAGCGGACGCTCGTACACCGGCCCTTCGTGGGCGACGGTGCGGGGCGGCACGTCGACGACGGTCTGGCCCTGCCAGGTGATCTGCAGCCGGTCGCCGTCGGTCACCTCGCCGATCACCGCGGCCAGTACGTCCCATTTACGGCAGACCGCCATGAACTTCTCGACGTTGCCCGGTGCCACCACCGCGCACATCCGCTCCTGGGACTCGCTGGAAAGAATCTCGGCCGGGGTCATATTGGCGGCGCGCAGTGGCACCTTGTCCAGTTCGATCGCCATCCCGCCATCTCCGGCGGAGGCCAATTCCGAAGTCGCGCAGGATAATCCGGCGCCACCGAGGTCCTGGATCCCGACGACCAGTCCGGCGGCGTAGAGCTCCAGGCAGCACTCGATGAGAACCTTCTCCATGAAAGGGTCGCCCACCTGCACACTGGGAAGTTTCTTGCGTCCGGCGCCGCCTTTTCTGAACGGTCCAGCTCCGCCTTCGGCTTCGTGTCCCTCGTCGCCGGAGAAGGTGTCGCTGGCCAGCACCGACACCCCGCCGATACCGTCCAGGCCGGTGCGCGCGCCGAACAGGATGATCTTGTTGCCGGTCCCCGAGGCGAACGCCAGGTGCAGGTCCTGCTTGCGCAGCACGCCGACGCACAGCGCGTTCACCAACGGGTTGCCCGCGTAGGACGGGTCGAACACCGTCTCGCCGCCGATGTTGGGCAGGCCCAGCGAATTGCCGTAGCCACCGATTCCGCGCACCACCCCGTCGAGCACACGGCGGGTGTCGGGCGCCTCGGCGGCGCCGACCCGCAGTTGGTCCATCCCCGCGACCGGGCGCGCGCCCATGGCCATGATGTCGCGGACGATCCCGCCCACCCCGGTTGCCGCGCCCTGGTAGGGCTCGACGTAGGACGGGTGGTTGTGCGATTCGACCTTGAAGGTCACCGCCCATCCGTCGCCGATGTCGACCACGCCGGCGTTCTCCCCGATCCCGGCCAGCATGCCGGCGCGCATCGCGTCGGTGGTGGTCTCACCGAAGTAGCGCAGATGCACCTTGGAGGACTTGTACGAGCAGTGCTCACTCCACATCACCGAGTACATCGCCAGTTCGGCGTCGGTGGGCCGCCGGCCCAGGATGTCGCGGATGCGCTGGTACTCGTCGTCCTTGAGGCCGAGTTCCCGGTAGGGCTGGGGGTGGTCGGGCGTGGCGGATGCGTGCGCGACGCTGTCTATCACGGGGCCAGTCTAGTGAGGGGTCACGGGCGCGGCGCGGCCACGCAGAACGCGTTGCCGTCGGGATCGGCCAGCACCACCCAGCGGAAGCCGCCCTCGACCGAATGCCGACCGGTCTCGGTGGCGCCGAGGTCCGTCAGCCGCCTCACCTCGGCCTCCAGGTCGTCGGTCATGAGGTCCAGGTGCAACCGGTTCTTGCCCGGAGTCGGATCAGCCACGCGCTGGAACCCGAGCGCGGGCCAGCCGTCCCGGGCGACCAGGACGAAGTCGCCGCCGGGCAGGGGCACGACGGACCCGCCCACGGCCCGGGCCCACCAGCCGGCCAGCCGGGGCGGGTCGAGGCAGTCGACGGTGATCATCTCCAGTGTCAGGCTCATCGCGGCTCCAGAAATGCTTGCAGCGCGGCGCTATAGGCCGCGACGTCGGCGGCTCCCATCAGTTCCCGGGCCGAATGCATGGCGAGTTGGGGAGCACCGACATCCACGGTCGGAATGCCGGTGCGGGCGGCGGTCATCGGCCCGATGGTCGATCCGCACGGCAGGTCGGCGCGATGCTCGTAGCGCTGCAGCGGGACACCCGCCTGCCGGCAGGCCAGTTCGAATGCCGCGGCGGTGCGGCTGTCGGTCGCGTAGCGCAGGTTCGGCTGGACCTTCAGCACCGGCCCGCCGTTGACGTAGATCGGGTGCCCCGGTTCGTGGCGTTCCGGGTAGTTCGGGTGGGTCGCGTGTGCCATGTCCCCGGAGACCACCATCGACGCCGTGGCCAGCCGCAGGAAGTCCTCCCGGTCGCCGCCGGCCGACAGCACGATCCGCTCCAGGGTGGTGAGCAGGAACTCCGACTGGGCGCCGTGGTCGGACTGGGAGCCCACCTCCTCGTGGTCGAACAGGGCCAGTACCGGGACGTGCGGTCCGGGCTCGGCGGCCAGCAGCGCCTCCAGCCCGGCGTAGCAGGTGCCCTGGTTGTCCAGCCGCGGTGCGCTGACCAGGTCCTTCTCGGCCCCGATCAGGCAGGACGGTTCGAGGACATGGGTCATCAGGTCCGCGGAGAGCAGGTCACCGGGCGCCACCCCCGACCGCTCGGCGACCCAGCGGTGCACGGACCGGGGGCGGTCCCCGGCACCCCACACCGCATTGACGTGGCGTTGCGGGCTGAGGCTGACCGAGTTGCGATCCTCGGCCAGATGGATCGCCAGTTGGGGCACGCGCAGCAGCGGTTCGTCGAACCGCACCATCCGGTGCTCGAGGCGGCCGTGCTTGTCGCGCAGGGAGATTCGGCCGCTGAGTCCCAGATCGCGGTCCAGCCACGAGTTCAGCCAGGCACCGCCGTAGGGCTGCAGCGCGACCACCTGCCAGCCCGACACCGCCAGATCCGGATGCTGTTTGACCCGCAGGTTGGGGCTGTCGGTGTGGCCGCCGACTATCCGGAACCCCCTCGCCCGCCCGGTGCCGTTCCAGGCGATCAGCGACCCCGCCCGCACGGTGAAGAACCGGCCGGCGGCATCGGTCCAGCGGTCGGTCTCGGCGAGTTCGGCGTAGCCGGCGTCGCGCAGCCGTCCGGCCACCGTCGCGCACACGTGGAACGGCGACGGGGACGCGTCGACGAACTCACACAGCCCGGTTGCGGTCGCCCCGGTCATGGGTGGTCAGACAGCCAGCACGGCGTCGATTGCGGAGTAGAACATTCCCAGCCCGTCGTCCGAGGGCCCGGTCAGCGCCTCGGTGGCGTGTTCAGGGTGCGGCATCAGCCCCACCACCCTGCCGTCGGCCGAGCTGACGCCGGCGATGTCACGCATGGAGCCGTTGGGGTTGTCGGCGTAGCGGAAGACCACCCGGCCCTCGCCCTCGAGTTCGTCGAGCACCGATTCGCTTGCGACATAACGTCCTTCGCCCGACTTCAGCGGCACCAGCAGTTCGGCCCCCCACTCGTAGCGGGCGGTCCAGGCAGAGGTTATCGAGTCGACTTTGAGCCAGACGTCGCGGCAGATGAAGTGCAGACCCGCGTTGCGGGTCAACGCGCCGGGCAGCAGGCCGGCCTCGCACAGGATCTGGAAACCGTTGCAGATGCCCAGCACCGGCATGCCGCGACCGGCCGCGGCGATCACCTCGCCCATCACCGGAGCGAACTTGGCGATCGCCCCGCAGCGCAGGTAGTCGCCGTAGGAGAAGCCCCCCGGAACGATCACGGCGTCGACCTTCTTCAGGTCGGCGTCGCCGTGCCACAGGCTGACCGCCTCGGCGCCGGCCAGCCGCACCGCACGGGCGGCGTCGACGTCGTCGAGGCTGCCCGGGAAGGTGATGATCCCGACCCGGGCGGTCACGGGCGTTCCCTGGTGACCGACCAGTCCTCGATGACGGTGTTGGCCAGCAGCGACTCGGCGATGTCGGCCAACTCGTCGTCGGTGACCGTCTCGTCGACCTGAAGTTCGAAGCGCTTGCCCTGGCGGACCTGCGAGACACCGGGGTGGCCCAGCCGACCCAGCGCGCCCACGATGGCCTGGCCCTGCGGGTCGAGGATCTCGGCCTTCGGCATCACGGTGACAACTACCCGGGGCACGGGTCTCCTAAGGTCGACGGATGGTGCGGCGCCGATCCTACCGGTGCGATCACGGGCAGGAGTCGACGTAGGCGGTGCACAACGGCGCGCCGAGCGCGTCGAGGACCGCCGACTCGCTGACAGCGGGCCAGGGCGTCTGGGCGGGCCCGTCGGTCCAGAGCGCCAGTTCGGTCATCGTGCTGTTGATCGGGTCGGCGAGCAGGTACTGGTGCAGGACGACCGGCCCGCTGACCGCGCCGGCCAACCGTTCGGGCTGGTCGAGGGTCAGCGACGGCGAGGCCGCCGGGTTGGTCGCCTGGCAGGCCCGCAGTGCGGCAACCGCCGCGGCGAACGCGTCCCGCACCAGCTGACCACCCCGCCAGGTCTCGCCGCGGGGAGAGTGGCAGCTGCAGGCCCAGGTGCTGCACTGGCGCGGCGAGGAGACCTGCGCCCGCTCGGCGACCGCGTAGCTGCGCGGGTCCCCGGCGGCGGCGGGGGTGGCGCACAGGTGCTCGCACCGGAAGCGGGGTGGGCGGGACGTGACGGCCAGACCGGCGAGCCGGGGCCAGGAGTAGACGGCGTTGAGCGGAATGGCCGCCGGCGCGATCCACGCGGCCTCCGGGATCCGGTCGCAGTCCGGCGGGCAGGTGGTGGCCGGCTCGGCCGATGCCGGTGCGGCGCTCAGGCAGGACGCCACCACCACCGATGTGAGGGCCATCCGCATACCGCCGCCTCCTGTGCGCGCACAATCGTAAGCATGGAGTTGACGCATTTCGGTCATTCATGCCTGCTCGCGGAGTTCGGTGTCCCGGGCGGTCCGGCGCGGCTGCTGTTCGATCCGGGTACCTTCTCGCACGGCTTCGAGGGCATCACCGGGCTGTCGGCGATCCTGATCACCCACCAGCATCCCGATCACGCCGACCCGCAACGACTGCCGGCGCTGGTGGCGGCCAACCCGCAGGCCGAGTTGTACGCCGACCCGCAGACCGCGGCGATGCTCGGCGGGGAGTGGCAGGCGGTGAACGCCGGCGACGAGTTCACCGTCGGCGGCGTGCGGGTCCGCGGCGCCGGCGGGCGGCACGCGGTCATCCACCCGGAGATCCCGGTTATCGACAACATCTCCTATCTCCTCGGCGACGACGAGCACCCGGCGAAGCTGATGCATCCCGGGGACGCGCTGTTCGTGCCGGACGAGCCGGTGGAGGTGCTGGCCGCCCCGGCCGCGGCGCCGTGGATGAAGATCTCCGAGGCCGTCGACTACCTGCGGGCGGTGGCTCCCGAGCACGCCGTGCCGATCCACCACGGCATCATCGCCCCCCAGGCGCGCGGAATCTTCTTCGGGCGACTGACCGAGATGTGCTCCACCGACTTTCGGGTGCTGGCGGAAGAACGATCGGAGCGGTTCTGACGATGAGCGCAGCGGATCTGGAACGGCTGTTCGGACTGGGCGGCAGGACCGCTCTGGTGACCGGCGGCACCCGCGGGATCGGGATGATGATCGCCCGCGGACTCCTGCAGGCCGGGGCGCGGGTGGTGGTCAGTTCGCGCAAGGCCGACGCGGTCGACGCCGCGGTGGCCGCACTGTCGCAGTTCGGACCGGTCAGCGGAGTCGCGGCCGATCTGTCCCGCCGGGACGAGTGCCGGCGGTTGGCCGCCGAGGCTCTCGCCGATCGCGACTGCCTGGACATCCTGGTGAACAACGCCGGGGCCACCTGGGGTGAGCAGCTGGAGAGTTTTCCCGCCTCGGCCTGGGATCGTGTCCTGGATCTCAACGTCAAGGCGCCCTTCTGGATGGTCCAGGAGCTGCTGCCCGCGTTGCGCCGGGCCGGCACCGCGGACCACCCGGCGCGGATCATCAACATCGGCAGCATCGACGGGATCCAGGTCAGCCCGATGCCGACCTACTCGTATTCCGCGAGCAAGGCGGCCATCCACCAGCTGACCCGGGTTCTCGCCAAAGAGCTTGGCCCGCAGCACATCACCGTCAACGCGATAGCACCGGGCCCCTTCCCCTCGAAGATGATGGCCGCGACACTGGACGCCTTCGGGGAGGCGATCGCCGCCGCTGCGCCGATGCGGCGGATCGGCCGCGACGACGACATGGCCGGGATCGCGATCTACCTCGCCGGCCGGGCCGGTTCGTATGTCAACGGAGCGATCATCCCGGTCGACGGCGGAATCGCGACGACGGCCAGTGGGACCGGTCGCTAACCGGCGCCGGCGCCGAAACGCTCCGGATCGGCGGTCGCCAGCAGCCAGGCGAACTGGAAGGCCGCTTCCTTCCAGCGCTCGTAGCGGCCGCTGATTCCGCCGTGCCCGGCGGCCATCTGGGTGCGCAGCAGGACCGGCTGCGGATCGGTCTTGGCATGACGGAGTGCGGCAACCCATTTGGCCGGTTCCACGTAGAACACCCGGGTGTCGTTCAGCGATGTCATCGCCAGAATGGCCGGGTACTCCTTGGCCTCGACGTTCTCATACGGCGAGTAGGACTTCATGTAGAAGTAGACGTCGCTGTCCTCCAGCGGATTTCCCCATTCGTCCCACTCGGTCACCGTCAGCGGCAGCGACGGGTCCAGGATCGTGGTCAGCGGATCGACGAACGGCACCTGGGCCAGAATCCCGGCGAACAGGTCAGGCGCCATGTTGGCCACCGCACCCATCAGCAGTCCACCGGCGCTGCCGCCGAGGGCCACCAGGTTGCGCGGCCGGGTCAGACCTGAATCGACGAGATGGCGCGCGGCGGCGATGAAGTCCGTGAAGGTGTTCTTCTTGTCCAGCATCTTGCCGCGCTCGTACCACAGCCGGCCCATCTCGCCGCCGCCTCGGATATGCGCGATGGCGAACACCGCTCCGCGGTCGAGCAACGACAGCCTGGCGACGGAGAAGCGGGGATCCTCACTGGACTCATAGGCGCCGTAGCCGTAAAGGACCGTGGGGGCGGGGAACTCGCAATCCGCGCGGTACATCAGTGAGATCGGGATCCGGGTGCCGTCCTCGGCCACCGCCCAGTCCCGACGCTCCACATAGTCCTCGCGGCGATAGCCGCCCAGCACCGGCTGTTCCCGCAGCAGGGTGCGCTCCCCGGTGCCGAGATTGACGTCGTATATCCGCATCGGGGTCAGAAACGAGGTGGCGCCGATCCGAAGCCGGGGGGAATCCCAGTTGGGATTCCCGCCCAGACCACACGCCATCAGTTCGGAATCGAAGGTGATGTCCTCCGGCGTGCCGTAGCCCCGGCCGGGGATCAGGCGCCACAGCTGCAGCTTCGGCAGGGCGTCCCTGCGGTAGTGCAGAACGAACTGCCCGGCGAAGGCGTCCACACCCTCCAGCCGGACGTCGTCGCGCGCGGGTACCAGGGTCCGCTGGGTGGTCGGGTCTCCGACCGGGGCTTCGACCAGAGTGAAGTTCGGAGCGGCGTCGTTGTGCAGGATCAGGAAACGGTCCTCGCCGTCGACGACGATGTGGTCCACCGTGTACTCGACACCCTCACGGCGGGGCAGCACCGTGGTGAACCCCGCGTGCGGATCCGAGGCGTCGGCGACCCGGACCTCGGAGGTGATCGCCGAGCCGGCGGCGATGACGATGAAGGCGTCGCTTCGGGTCCGCCCCACGCCGACCCAGAACCGTTCATCGGGCTCGTTGAACACCTGCTCGTCGGCGCCGTCGTGGCCGAGCCGGTGACGCCATACGGTGTCCGGCCGCCAGGACTGGTCGACGGTGGTGTAGTACACGCAGGCGCTGTCGGTCGCCCAGGTGATGCCCGCGGCGATTCCCTCGATGCGGTCCGGATACAGCTCGCCGCTGCGTAAGTCCTTGAACCGCAGGGTGTACCGCTCATCGCCGACCACGTCGACGGAGTAGGCCAGGATGTTGCCGTCCGGGCTGACGCTGGCCGCCCCGACGGCGAAGTAGCCGTGGCCGTCGGCTTCGAGGTTCTCGTCGAGCAGCACCTGCTCGCCCGGGATGGCGGTGTGCTCGTCGAGCGCAGGGGGATCCCAGTCATCGGGTCCCGAAATCGGGCAGCGGCAGTGCACGCCGTACTGCTTGCCCTCGAAACTCCGGCCGTAGTACCACCAGTCCCGGCGGCGCAGTGGGACCGAGAGGTCGGTCTCTTTGGTTCGCGCCTTGATCTCGTCGAAGATCTGTTGGCGCAACGGTTCCTGGTAGGCCGTCATCTCCTCGACGTGGGCGTTCTCCGCCTCGAGGTGGGCGATGACCTCCGGATCGGACTTCTCGCGCATCCACTCGTAGGGGTCGACGAAGACGTCGTCGTGGTGGACCCGGGTGACCTCGATCCGCTTGGGCGCCGGGCCGGTCACCGGGCGTCGACCCCGAGCCAGTCGTCGAATGTCAGACCCGAAATACGCTCGTATGCCTCGACATAGCGCGCGCGGGTGGCGTCGACGATGTCGGCGGGAAGCGGTGGCGGCGGCTGCGAGCCGTGCCGATCCCAGCCGGACTCCGGCCCGGTCAGCCAATTTCGGACGAACTGCTTGTCGAAGCTCGGCTGCACCACGCCCTCCCGGTATGTGTCAGCCGGCCAGTAGCGCGAGGAGTCGGGGGTGAACACCTCGTCGGCGAGCAGCAGTCGGCCCTCGCCGTCGGCGCCGAACTCGAACTTGGTGTCGGCGATGATGATCCCTCTGCTCGACGCGTGGTCGGCGGCCAGTCGGTAGGTCTGCAGCGTCATCTCACGCAACTGCTCGGCGCGGTCGGCTCCGACGAGGTCCACGACCCGCCCGAACGAGATGTTCTCGTCGTGTGCGCCGAGCTCGGCCTTCGTCGCCGGCGTGAACAGCGGCTGGTCGAACCTGCTGGCCTCGACCAGGCCGGCGGGCAGGTCGATTCCGCACACCGCGCCGGTGCGCTGGTAGTCCAGCAGTCCCGAGCCGGTGAGGTAGCCCCGCGCGACGCACTCGACGGGCATCATGTCGAGCCGGCGCACCACCAGCGCGCGCCCGAGTACGTCGGCGGGGATGCGGGGGTCGTCCGGAGGTCCGGCAAGGTGGTTGGGCGGTCCGCCGCGATCGGTGACGAGGCCGAAGAAGAACACGCTCATCGCGGTGAGGATGCGCCCCTTGTCCGGAATCACGGTGTCGAGGATGTAGTCGAAGGCCGAGATGCGGTCGGTGGCGACGAGGAGCAGGTGGTCGGCGTCGACGCGGTAGATCTCGCGGACTTTGCCGCTGGCCAGGTGTTGATAGTCGGACAGGGCGGGACGCACCGCGTCAGCCTATCGGCCGCCCGCGCGGCCTTCTGTGCTGGGATCGAACCCATGAAGTCGCGATTTCTGCCCTACGCCACCACCCCGGCCCGGCTGACCGCCCAGTTGATCAGCGACCTGCTGGTCGCCGCGTGGCTGACGGTCTGGGTTCTGGTGGGCATCGCCGTCCACCACGCCATCGCCGCGATCGCCCACGTGGGCACCCAGGTCAAGGACGGCGCCACCGGGATCTCCGACAACCTCAACTCCGCCGGCGACAGCGCCGACCGCATCCCGCTGGTGGGCGACACGGTGGCCAAACCGCTGCGCGCCGCCAGCGAGGCGGCGCTGGATCTGGCCGGGGCCGGACAGAACCTCAACTCCACGGCCACCTGGCTGGCGGTACTGCTGGCGATCGCGGTGGCCGCCCCGCCCATCCTGGCGGTCGGCATGCCGTGGCTGTTCCTGCGCGTCCGGTTCTTCCGCCGCAAGTGGACGGTGATCGCGCTGGCGCAGACCCCGGCCGGCGAGCAACTGCTGGCCCTTCGGGCGCTGGCCAACCGGCCGCTGCGCAGGCTCACGGAGGTCAGCGACGACCCGGTCGGGGCCTGGCGCGCGCAGGACCCGGCCGCGGTGCGGGGACTGGCCGCGCTGGAATTGCGCTCGGCAGGCGTGGCCCGGGTGACTTCGGTGCGCTAGCGAGCGCTCAGCGCACGCCAGTGCACCAAACGGAACCGATTGGCCCGCTTGGCCGTCCAACCCCTATGTGATCGAGAACTATCTGCGCCGCCACGACGGCGTCATCACGCTTGATCAGGCCAGGCGGGCGGGGCTCAGCGAGTATTCAGTCCGCCGCAAAGTGCGCAAGGGTCAATGGCGCCGCTGTGGCACCGGGGTGTATTTCGCCGACGACCGACCCTTCACCTCCGCCGCGCGACTGCGGGCGGCGGTATGGGGTCGCGGTTCCCACGCCGTCGCCAGCGGACTGGCTGCCGCCTGGTGGCTGGGCCTGATGAACCTCGAGCCACGGATGATCGAAGTCACGGTGCCCCGCACCGCCAGCGGTCGAGCTCCCGCCGGCGTCAGACTGCGCAGGCGGGACCTCGATGAGCAGGACATCGTCGAGGATCGTGGCCTGCGCGTGACGGGCTTGGCGCTGACGGTGTTGGAGGCCTCGGCCCGCCGGGGCGGTGGACCCAAGATCATGGACTCCGCACTGCAACGTCGTGTCCGCCTGGAGGATCTGCAGCGAGCACACCTGCGCAATCGCGGTCGATGGGGCGCAGTCCCCGCGCGGCGACTGCTCGAAGCCGCCGCGGGCGGAGCACGCTCGGAAGCCGAGCGCTTGTTGATTGAACTGCTGCACGCCGCGGGGATCACCGGCTGGCAGGCCAATTACCGCGCGGGCCCCTATTCGATCGACGTCGCTTTCCCGGATCAGCGCGTGGCGATCGAAATCGACGGCTGGGCGTTCCACAGCGATCGGGAAGCGTTCCAGAACGACCGCACGCGGCAGAACTGGCTCGCCCTGCAGGGCTGGCAGGTGCTGCGGTTCACCTGGCTGGACATCACGCAACACCCGCAGCGCGTCCTCGCTGCCATCCGCGCCGCGATTTCGGTGCGCTGACGAGCGCTGGGCGCACGCAAATGCACCGAACCCGGCTAGAGGATCGCCCCGGGGGTGTAGCGGGCGGCCTCCGGGTAGGCCCGCACGAGGTCCTCGACAGCGGCCACGACCGCGTCCACCTGCGACCCCGCGGCGCCGGTGAACGACCGCCGGTCGGCCAGGGCGGCGTCCAGCGCCGCCCGGTCCAGCGGAAGGCGCGGGTCGGCGGCCAGGCGGTCGAGCAGGTCGGGTTCGGTGCCGCGTTCCCGCATGGCCAGCGCGACCGCCACCGCGTGCTCCTTGATGACCTCGTGCGCGGCCTCCCGGCCCATGCCGGCCCGTACCGCCGCGATGAGGATCTTCGTGGTGGCCAGGAACGGCAGATAGCGGTCCAGCTCGCGCTGGATGACCGCCGGGTAGGCGCCGAATTCGGCGAGCACGGTCAGGAACGTCTCGATCTGTCCGTCGACGGCGAAGAACGCATCGGGTAGTGCCACCCTGCGCACCACCGAGCAGAAGACGTCACCCTCATTCCATTGCGCCCCAGCCAGTTCCGCGACCATCGACGCATATCCGCGCAACACCACCTGCAGGCCGTTGACCCGTTCACAGCTGCGGGTGTTCATCTTGTGCGGCATGGCCGAGGAGCCCACCTGGCCGGCCGCGAAGCCCTCGGTGACCAGTTCGTGGCCGGCCATCAGCCGGATGGTGTGCGCCAGCGACGAGGGTCCGGCCCCGAGTTGCACCAGGGCGGAAACCACGTCGTAGTCCAGGGATCTGGGGTAGACCTGCCCGACGCTGTCGAGCACCGCGGTGAAGCCGAGGTGGGCGGCGACTCGGCGTTCGAGTTCGGCCAGCCGCGCGGTGTCGCCGTCGAACAGGTCGAGCATGTCCTGGCCGGTGCCCATCGGACCCTTGATGCCGCGCAGCGGGTAGCGGCCGAGCAGCTCCCGGATGCGGGTCAGCGCCAGCAGCGTCTCCTCGGCCGCCGAGGCGAACCGCTTGCCGAGCGTGGTGGCCTGCGCGGCGACGTTGTGACTGCGGCCGGCCATCACCGTGTCGCGGTAGGTGACGGCCCGCTCGGCCAGCCGGGCCGCGACCGCCACACCGTGGGCGTGCACCAGTTCCAGCGACTGGCGGATCTGCAACTGCTCGACGTTCTCGGTGAGGTCGCGGCTGGTCATTCCCTTGTGCACATGCTCGTGGCCGGCCAGCGCGTTGAACTCCTCGATGCGGGCCTTGACGTCGTGACGCAGCACCCGCTCCCGGGCCGCGATCGAGTCCAGGTCGATACGGTCCAGCACCCGCTCGTAGTCGGCCAGCGCGGTCTCGGGCACCTCGACGCCGAGTTCGCGCTGCGCTCGCAGCACGGCCAGCCACAGCCGGCGCTCCGCGCGGATCTTCGACTCCGGTGACCAGATCGCCACCATGTCGGCGCTGGCGTAGCGACTGGCCAGGACGTTGGGAACGGTCACGGGGAGAAGCTTACGGTTTGACCTGTGTACTACGTCGGAGTCGACCTGGCCTGGGGCCGACGCAGTCCGACGGGAGTGGCCGCACTCGACGGCGCCGGGAGGCTGCGCCACGTCGGGGTGGCCGGCGGTGACGACGACCTGATCGCCCAGCTGCGGCCCTACGTCGCCGGCGACTGCGTGGTGGCCGTCGACGCGCCCCTGGTGGTGACCAACCCCAGCGGCAACCGGCCGTGCGAGGCGGCGCTGAACCGGGATTTCCGCCGCTTCGAGGCAGGGGCGCACCCGGCGAATACCGGACTGCCCTGGTTCGCCGACGGAGGCCGGGGCGCCCGGCTGTGCACCACGCTGGACCTGGATCTCGACCCGGGATCAGCGGCCAGGCGGCGCGCCGTAGAGGTCTACCCGCACGCCGCGAGCATCGTGCTGTTCGGCCTCGGCACCACGCTGAAGTACAAACAGAAGCCGGGTCGCGACTTCCCGCAGCTGCAGTCGGAGTTGTTGCGGCTCATGGGTTTTCTCGAGGCGCTACCCGACCTCGACGTCGCCGACCACCCGGGTTGGGCAGAGCTGAGCGACACCGTCACCGGCGCGACTCGCAAGGTGCACCTACGGGCCGCCGAGGATCCGGTCGACGCGGTGCTGTGCGCCTACATCGCGCGCTACGCCGCCGAGCGCCCGGACGAGGTGACGGTCTACGGCGACGTCGCGACGGGGTGCATCGTCACACCCGCGATACGGGACGGAGGCTAGGTCCAGGCTTTCGAGGTGCCGGTCAGTTCGCTGACCTTCTGCAGGAAGCGCCGAACCTTGGCCGGGTTCTCCCGGCGCTGCCAGCCGAAGGTCGTCGGCCGCTGCGCGCGGTCGTGCCAGAAGTGCCCGGGCTTGGACTGCGGTCGGGTGGCCACCAGCCAGACCGCGGTGTCGGCACCGTCGGCGAGCTCCCGCAGCAGCGGCTTGGTGATGACCCGGAAGCGGGGCAGGTATTCGGCGACCCCGGGGGTGTCGACCCAACCCGGATGCATGCTCTCCACTTTGACGCCGGTTCGGGCCAGGCGGTGCGCCCAGGCGTCGGCCAGCACCACCTGCATGCGCTTGGTGCGGGCGTAGGTCCGCACCCCGTTGTAGTCGCGGCTGGACTCCAGATCGTCGAGCGTCAGAGGCGCGCTGTACATCCCGCCCGAGGATACGAACACCACCGAGGCGCCGCGGGTGGCGCGCAGCAGCGGCAGCAGTCGCTCGGTCATCAGGTGCGGGCCGAGGATGTGCGTCGCCAGTTGCAGTTCGTGGCCCTGAGGGGTGACCGAACGGTCCTTGGGCATCAGCCCGGCGTTGTGCACCAGCCCGTCCAGAGCCGGCACCCGGCTGGCGAAGTCCGCGGTCCAGTTCCGCACCGCCTCGAGGTCGGAGACGTCGCACACCTCGGCCACCAGTTCGGCGCCGGGCACCTCCCGGCTTATCTCGGCGACGCAGCGGCGCACCTTTTCCGGGTTGCGCCCGAGCAGGTGCACGGTCGCGCCCAGCCGGGCGAACGCCCGGGCCATCTCCAGGCCGATCCCCGCGGTGGCTCCGGTCACCACGACCCGCTTACCGACCAGTGCGTCGGGCGCCGGGTCCGCCGGCCACCAGCGGCGCCGAAGTCCGGAGCCGATCCGGGTGTAGCCGAGCACCAGCGCCCGGTCCATCGCCCCGTCGAGAAGCCCGGTCACCGGTCGGGTGACATCAGAGAGACCCACGGTCAGATCAGGTCGTCGATGGGCGCGAGAACGTCGATCACATCAACAAGGGTGGCACGAACGCTCTCCCGGGGACCATCGCGGTCGTCGACCAGCGCCGAGACCACCGCACCGTCGACGGCGTAGAGCAACGCCGTCATCATGTCGACCCTGGCCCGCCGGCCCGACCGCGACATCGCCTCGCCGACCGCGGCGACCCGATGCTGCAGCAGTCGGCGCTCGACGCCGCGCATCGCGGGATGGCGGGCGCACGCGATGTAGCGCTCGTAGCGGGAGATCAACTGCTCGCGCCGCGGTTCTCCGGCGAGCAGGTCGACAAGCAGATCGGCGGCCGCCTCCGCACCTCGCCGCCGCCGGGGCAGAGTCTTGACCCGGTCCCGCAACTGGTTCACCTCGATCGCGCCCAGGTAGTCGACGGCCGTCTCGATCAACTCATCCAGCGTGGAGAAGTAATAGGTGGTCGATGCCAACGGCAGGCCGGCCCGCTCCGCGACGGCACGGTGGGTGACTGCCTCGAATCCGCCCTCGCACAATAAATCCGCAGCCGCGCACACGAGCGCATATCTGCGTCGCTCCCCCTTCGGTGTCACCGCTGCGGTCACCGATGCCATGCTGCCAGCACCACCGCGGGCCGGATCGCGGTTTGCCCGAAGTGGTCGGTTCTTTCAACGGATTTCGTCCGGCCGACCGACGGT
Source organism: Mycobacterium sp. (assembly GCF_046095365.1). Classification (GTDB taxonomy): domain Bacteria; phylum Actinomycetota; class Actinomycetes; order Mycobacteriales; family Mycobacteriaceae; genus Mycobacterium. The sequence goes on along the minus strand of NZ_JBJTJF010000225.1, from coordinate 1,582 downwards.
ATTGCGGGGCAGTATTGCGGGGGCAATGGCAGGATTGCCGGATGCCTGATGTGAACCGGCGCTCAGCGCTGCGACTGGGTGCCGGTGTAGCCGGAGCCGTCGCATTCGGCACTCGTGCCACAACGGCACCAGCCGTCGCGGACCAGTCGCAACCGACGATGGTCACCGGCACCTTCGTCTCAGCCGCCCGCGGCGGCATCCCGACCGACTGGGCGATCGCCCGTCCACCCGGCCAGACCGGGTCGCTGCGTCCGTTGATCGCGCTGCACGGCAAGGGCAGCAGCGCGGCGGCGGTGATGGCCGGTGGCGTCGAGGGCGGACTCGCGCAGGCCGTGGCCGCCGGTCTGCCGCCGTTCGCGGTGGTCGCGGTCGACGGCGGCGGCAGCTACTGGCATCGTCGCGCCTCCGGCGAGGACGCCGGAGCGATGGTCACCGGCGAACTCATCCCGATGCTCGCTCAGCAGGGCCTGGACACCTCGAGGGTGGGCTTCATCGGGTGGTCGATGGGCGGCTACGGTGCGCTGCTGCTCGGCGCCCGGCTCGGGCCGTCGCGTACCGCCGCCATCTGCGCGGTGAGCCCCGCGCTGTGGCTGTCGCCGGAGGCGGCCGCCCCGGGGGCCTTCGACGGCCCCGCCGACTTCGCCGCCAACAGTGTGTTCGGCCTGCCGGCTCTCGGGGCGATTCCGCTGCGGATCGATTGCGGTGAGAGCGATCCGTTCTACTCCGCGACCAAGGCGTTCATCGCCCAGCTGCCCAACCCGCCGGCCGGCGGCTTCTCACCGGGTGGACACGACGGCGGCTTCTGGAGCGCGCAACTGCCCGCCGAGATCGCCTGGATGGCTCCGCTGCTGACGGCCTGACCGCTCAGACGATGTCGACGGTGTTGAGGAACCGCGTCGCGTAGTCGACGTCTCCGGTCACATCGACGTCGCACTCGCGCCAGCCCGCACGTCGGGTTCCCCACACCGGGAATTGCGGCGCCACAGCGGTGATCCGGGCCGACACCGACCCGGCGTCACCCGGTGTGACCGAGCCGGAGCTCGCGACGACCCAGCAGCCCCCACCGGGACCGGCGAGGGTGATCGACAGCGGCCGGTCCAGCCAGGCCGGCCGGTCGTTCGTCAGTTGGATGGACAGCACCGCCATCATCCACTCCAGCACGGTCGCCATCCGGTTGGCGTCGGTTGCGGGCGCTTGGAGCCCCAGTGCCGGAGCCATGTCGTGGCGCAGGTGGGTGTGGTGGTCGAAGACCGCCGCCGCGAGCAGAAGCCGGAGGGGAAAGCGCCCGAGTTCGGCGAGCGGCACGCGCAACCGGCCCAGCGGAGTGCGCACGACCGTTGGCATGACCGTTCCGAAAAGCCCGCTCCAACGGCGATATTCGGCCAGCACCTGTTCGGAGTTGCGATCACGGCGGGCGTCGACCAGCTGATCGCTGGCCCGCTCGATGCTCTCCGCGCGCATCAGCGTGACCACCGACGGGGTGAACACGGCGCGGCACCCCGACGCCATGTGCGCGACGACGTCGGTGATGCTCCATCCCTGCGCCCGGCTGTCCATTCGCCAGTCCGCCGGTCCCAGCGAC
>NZ_JBJTJF010000224.1:0-4287 GCF_046095365.1 Mycobacterium sp. | reverse complement strand
CGACAACACCTGCCACCGCGCCGGCGGGTGTCGGCGCGGGGTCGGGCGGCGCCGCGACGACGGCATGCGCGGTCCCAGTACCCGGAGTCGGCGCCGAGGGAGCGTCGGGGAGGAGGGAGGCCGGTCGGGGCCAGGGGAGGTGTCCGGATGCCGAGACGCCGGCGCGGTGGCCGGTGTTGTCGGCGGCCCGGGCGCCCGCTCCGGTCGCGGGTACCGATGGGCCGCCGGTGCCGACTCCGCCGATCCCGGTTTCCGAACCGGGTGAGACCGAGGGCGCGGCCTCGATCGCCCCCGGCGCGGCGGTGGCGGGTGCGGCCGTTGAGTCCTCCAGCAGGCTCGTAACCCGGCTTCTGATCTCATCGGTACTGCGGGACGTGAACGCCGTGTGCAACTCCACACCGCCCTGCCGGGCCAACTGGCGCGCCGAGACAGCGCTTCCCTCGGCGTCGAGAACGTTCTGAATCGCGTTCAGGATGCTGCCCGCCTGCTGGGCGGCCTTGCCGTTCGCAAGTCCCTGACATTCGGCGACGACATCGGCGATTGCGCTGATCCTCTGCTCGACCGGGGCAGCGGAGCGCGCGATCTCGCGGATGTCGGCCTCGCCCCTCCGGGCGATGTCCGTCAAGTCTCTGCGCAACTGGGAAGCCGACCGGTGCGCGCAGTCGTACGCGCCGGCTTTCGTCCGGTTTCGCTCGGCGATCTCCCTGATGTGGTGTTCACCGGCGCCGAAGGATGCCTCGATGTTCTCGGCGGTGACTCCCCGCTGACTCCGAAGCGCGAGCCCGCGGATCGACTGCAGCACGTCGGCGTAGTCATCGTGGCTGGCTCCGGTCGCCGCCCGGGCGGCCGACGCCGACAGGGTCGACGTCACGGCGGCCCGCCCCGGCCACTGGTGGCCGACGAGTAACCCGAACAGACCGGCCAGTGGGTCGCCGGGAGGGGGCTGGGCCATGCCCGGATGGTAGCTTCGTGTTTGCCGCAGTGCCATTCACCTCTCGTTTCCCAGCCGGTCAGATCACCGGTAAAAGCAGTTCAAAGCCGTTTTACGACGTCCAGACCTCGGCTCGCCCGGTCCGGGATCCCGGATAGCCGAAATCCCGTCACCTCAAGCGCGCCCAACTGTGCCCGAACCTTGACTTGACCCTCGCCGAAGCGCCCGTGGACCATGAGCCCATGCGCCGATTCCCGTTCTCGATGGCGGCTGTCCTGAGCATGGCCGTTGCCGCGGTCGGTTCCGCGCCGGCCGGCCAGGCCGACACTCCCTGGTTCACCGCCCAGGTCGGAAATGCCACCCAGGTTCTCTCCGTCGTCGGTACCGGAGGGTCGACGGCGAAGATGGACGTCTGGCAACGCGGCGCGACCGGATGGCAGGCGATCGGCACCGGGATTCCCACCAACATCGGCTCGGCCGGCCTGGCGCCCAAGGCCCGCGACACCATCCCGGCGACCCCGATGGGCGTGTACTCCCTGGACTTCGCCTTCGGAACGCAGCCCAGTCCCGGGGGCGGCCTGAAGTATTTCCAGACCACCCCGGACTACTGGTGGTCGGCGCAGGGGCCGACCTACAACACGATGCAGGTGTGCAAGCAGGCCGACTGCCCGTTCGACACCTCACCGGCCAGTGGGACCGAGAACCTGTTCATCCCGGCGTACGCCCACGCCATCGTGATGGGCGTCAACAAGGAACGCATCCCCGGTGACGGTGGTGCGTTCTTCGTCCACACCAGCAACGGCGGAGCGACCGCCGGCTGCGTGGCCGTCGACGACGCCACCCTGGTCAAGATCATCCGATGGCTGCAGCCCGGTGCGGTCATCGCGATCGCCCAGTAGTCACGCCAGCGCCGGCCCCGGCGTCACCTTGCCCTCCAGTTTCTGGGCGACCTCGTAGGTGCGCTGGTAGCCGGTTGCGCAGATCCTCCAGCCGTCGGGCGTCTTGCGGTAGCGGTCGTGGTAGAACGCCGCGCCGAACAGCATGAAGTTGTGCTCCGGCACGATCACCCGGTCCTGCAGGTACCAGGTGCCCTCGGCCTCGTCGCCGTCGACGAGGGTGATCTCGGGATGGGTCACCCGATGTTCGGTGAGCACCCCGGCCGGCATCGCGGTGCGCATGAACTCGACCAGTTCGGCTCGGTTGGTGAAATGCAACTCCTTGCCCAGCGACGAGCCGTAGTCGCCGGCGATGTCGTCGGTCAGGGTGTCGGCGAAGTCGTCCCAGTGTTTGGTGTCCAGCGCCCGCAGGTAGCGGTACTTCACCCGCTTGATCGCCTCGATCGCTTCCAGGTCAGCCATGCCCGCCATTGCAGCACACTCCGGGGCGGGTGGACTAGGTTTGAACGGGTGAGCTTGTCGCCCAGCCGCTTCGCGGGGTTGTCACGTGCCGAACTCGCCGTTGTGGTTCCCGAGCTGCTGCTGATCGGCCAGTTGATCGACCGGTCCGGAATGGCTTGGTGCATAGCGGCTTTCGGGCGCGAGGAGATGCTCCGGATCGCCATTGAGGAGTGGGCGGGTTCGAGCCCGCTCTACACCAGGCGCATGCAGAGGGCCCTGCGTTACGAGGGCGAGGACGTCATCACCATCTTCAAGGGCCTGCAGTTCGACATCGGCGCCCCGCCGCAGTTCATGGACTTCCGCTTCACCGTTCACGACCGCTGGCACGGCGAGTTCCGTCTGGACCACTGCGGTGCGCTGCTCGACGTCGAACCGATGGGACCGGACTACGTCACCGGCATGTGTCACGACATCGAGGACCCCACCTTCGACGCCACCGCGGTGGCCACGAACCCCAGGGCCCGGGTGCGGCCCATCCACCGGCCGCCGCGCCGGCCGGCCGGCCGGACACCGCACTGCGCCTGGACGGTGAGCATCGAGGAGTCCAACCCGGAGGCACAGCCGATCCCCGCGCTGGCCCGCATCGCCGCCACCCGGGCCGCCACGTGGGAGCTGGCACCCATCGACCCGGGTGACGACGGCTTGGCCGACTACAGCGGACCGCTGTTGTCCGACGTCGACTTCGGGGCGTTCTCGCATTCGGCGCTGGTGCGCATCGCCGACGAGGTGTGTCTGCAGATGCATCTGCTCAACCTGTCCTTCGTGCAGGCGGTGGCGCAACGGGCCGCCGCCGACGCCGATCTGGTGCGGTCGATCTGCACCAGGCAACTCACCGGCATCGCCGGAGTCGCCGCGGAGCGGATTCACCGCGCCCTGCGTCTTCCCGCCGGTCTCGACGGTCTGGCCGCGGTGCTGCGCCTGCACCCGCTGCTCAACCCGTCCGGCTATGTCGTCGCCGAGGTCGAGGCGGGCCGGTTGCGGGTGCGGCGCTCGCCGGCCCACGACGACGGGGCCTGGATCGCACTGTGCGGTCCGCACGGCGGTCCGGACGGCGGTCCGGACGGCGGTCCGGACGCTCCGCAAGCGCTTCAGGCCATCGCCACCGGCGTCGACCCGCACCTGCGGGTGCGCATCAGCGGTTCGACCACCGACTGGACCGCCGAGGCCGAGTCGACCGGCAGCGCGCTGGCGGACTGCCCCGAGGTTCAGGTGACCAAAGTCAGCCGCGGCGCGACGTTCGCGTTCCGGCCACGCCGGTCGCTGCCGCTCACCGCTCTGTAAGCCCATTTCGCTGGCGGCGTATCGCCAACACGTCGACACCGACAGCAAACCCGGCGCACACTGGGGTCATGGACAACAACGGGCCGTTCGGCATCGATCCTGAGGAGTTCGACCGCGTCGTGCGCGAGACCGGCGAAGGTCTGCGCAGCGCCTTCGAGCAGGTCGGCCGGTTCTTCAACGCTTCGCCGGAGCGGGCCGGGTTCGGCATGCTCTTCGACCAGTTCGCCCGCCCGACGGCCAGGCCCCGCCCGCAGCCGGAGACCGCCGGTGAGGCCGGAGACGGCGTCTGGGCCATCTACATCGCCGACGCAACCGGCAAGGCACACGTCGAGCAGGTCTACCGGAACGAACTCGAGGCGCTGCGGGCCAACAAGCTCAACACCGATCCGAACCGCAGTGTGCGGTTCCTGCCCTACGGCATCGACGTCAGCGTCCTCGATGCGGTGACTGATACGGATCCCGAGTCCGAGTCGCCCGAGTCGCCCGAGTAGACCGATTCGAGATGATCGCCGGGGTCAGGCGCACAGCGGTTGCTGCGACGGCGGCGGGATTGGCCGCGGCGTCGGCAGCCCTCGCGCCGGCGATCGGCACCGCCGCCGAGTGTGGTCCGGGAACGGTGTACGACGCCCCCACCGACATGTGCGTCGTCGCGCCCGCCGCCCCCGCACAGTGGAATGC
>NZ_JBJTJF010000223.1:0-8373 GCF_046095365.1 Mycobacterium sp. | reverse complement strand
GAACGGACTGGTGTCAGCCTGGCTGGGCTGTCTGTGGTGGAGGCGGCTCCGCTGGGCGCCACGGCCGCCGCACAGCGGCCGGCGCGATCAGCAGCCCCGTCGGCACCCACAGTGCGTACGGACCGGCGAAGTTGCGCAGGTAAATCAGGCCCTGGTCCCACTTGCTGCCGGAGGCGTCCTTGGCCAGGGCGGTCTGCGGGACCAGCAGTGCGTAGTAGCCCATCCGGAAGATCTGATAGCCCACCGGCAGCAGTCCGCCGGCCGCGACGATCAGCGCGCGGCGGCCCCATCCGGGTTCGGCGATCAGCATCATCACCAGGGCCAGTCCGCCGATGAGGGCGAACTCCGGACGGACCAGCACGCTCAGGCCCGCCACGAAGGCCAGTGCGGCGAGGGACCAGGGACCGTCGGGCCGGCCGCTGTGCCGCGGCCGTTGCGCCCAGCGGATCATCATCCACCACAGCCCGCCCAGCCAGGCTGTCACCAGACCGTTCTCCAGGCCGGAGGTGGCGAAGTCGCGGGCGGGCGGGACGGCGACGTAGACCAGCGCGCCGGCCGGCAGTATCCACGCCCGGCGGCCGCCCGGGACCGGTTCCCACAGCCGCGCGGCGCCCAGCATGGCCAGCGCCACCCCGGCCACGCTGAGGAACAGGGCCAGCGCCAGCGCCACGTACTCCAGCCGCAGCGGGCCGCCGATCAGACTGCCCAGGTACACCAGATAGGTCCACGCGGTGGAGGTGTTGGACTCCACCCGCTCGCCGGCGTTGAAGACCGGGCCGTTTCCGGCCAGCAGGTTCCGGATGGTCCGCAACACGATCAGACCGTCGTCGGCGATCCAGCGCCGCTCCCAGGCGCCCCACGCCCACAGCGCCGAGACCACCGTCACCGAGACCCACAGGCTCACCCGGGTGAGCAAGGCCGGCGGGCTAGGCGAGGAGGGCGGCGGCAATGACCGATCCGATCCAGGCCAGGGCGAGCACCTGCAGCACCCGGTCTCGCAGCGCGATCTCCTCGGGCTCGCCGGCCACGCCGCCGTCGACGTCGACCGCGTAGCGCAGGATCGCGACGGTGAACGGGATCATCGAGATGACGAACCAGGACGGGGCGTTGCGGTCCCGCTCGAATGCCCACAGCCCGTAGCAGAGCACCACCGCGGTGGCCGACAACGTCCAGACGAACCTCAGGTAGGTGCTGGTGTAGTTCTCCAGCGACTTGCGGATCTTGGCGCCGGTCCGCTCGGCGAGTTGCAGTTCGGCGTAACGCTTCCCGGCCGCCATGAACAACGAGCCGAACGCCATGACCAGCAGGAACCACTGCGAGAGCGGGATGCCCGCCGCCACACCGCCGGCGATGGCGCGGATCAGGAAGCCCGACGAGAGGATGCAGATGTCAAGCACGGCTTGGTGTTTGAGTCCGAAGCAGTACGCCAGCTGGATCACCAGATAGACCGCCATCACCACGGCGAGCTTCGGGGTGACCCACCACGAGATCGCCAGGCAGCCGGCCGCCAGCACGGTGGCGATCCCGTAGGCCATACCGACCGGCAGCACCCCGGCGGCGATCGGCCGGTACCGCTTGGTGGGGTGGGCGCGGTCGGCCTCGACGTCGCGGGCGTCATTGACCAGATAGATCGACGAGGCCGCCATGCAGAACACCACGAAGGCGATCGAGACCTTGGAGAGGACCTCCCGGTAGTCGAAATGGACGCCGCCGCCGAGTGCGGCCAGGGGCGCGGCGAACACCAGAAGGTTCTTCACCCACTGCCGCGGCCGGATCGCCTTGACGACGGCGGCGAACAGGTTGCTCGGCGGGCCGGTGACCGCGGTGTCGCTGCTCATGGTCCGTCACTTCCCTTCTGGCCGCCGAGCCGGGCGGTGCCGCGCGCCACCGCCGCGCCGACGGCCATCCCGGCGAGCACGTCGGTGGGGTAGTGCACGCCGAGCACCAGGCGCGAGAGCGCCATCAGCGGCACGGCGGCCAGCGGCAGCGGTGAGCGGGTGGCCCGGCACAGCAGCATAGCCGCGGCGGTGCTCGACGTCGCGTGCGCCGAGGGGAAGCTCAGCGCGCTGGGGGTGCCGACGTTGACCCGGATGTCGGGGTGGTTCGGGCGCTGCCGCCGCACCGCGAGCTTGATCACGATCGCAGCCCCGTGCGCGGCCACGGCCCCCGCCCCGACCAGCAGCCAGTCCCGCCTGCGCCGCGGGGATGCCGCCGCACCCAGCGCCGAGAGCGCGATCCAGCCCGCGGCGTGCTCGCCGAAGTGCGACATGCCGCGGGCGGCGGTGACGACCGGCGGTGTGTCGAGCCGGGACTGCACGCCGACCAGGACGGCGTCCTCTCCGGCGGCCCGCGGGCCCGGGAATTCAGGCATTGATCGCCGCGTCGTCAAGCAGCACCGTCTCCCACTTCTGCGGACTGGACAGCACCGGCAGCGCGTCCCGGTAAACCCGGCGCATGTGATCGTACTTACGGGCGAGCCGGATGTGCTGGCGCAGTGAGGCTTTGAGCAGAGCGAACATTTTCGCCCTGTCGCGCTGGCGGTAGACCACCCCGCGGCCGTCGGCGGTGGTGACGGTCACCCCGTCGACGTTGCACAGCAGGAACCAGCGGGCGTCCTGGGTGGCGACGTTGAGCTGGGGGCGTTCGTGGTGGGCCGGATCGGCCTTGCGCAACTGGTGGGCCAGCCCGCGGGCCAGCCTCATTCCGATGACCGGCAGTGCCGCCGGTGGACGGTGCACCCTGGTGCGCCCGCTGGGCGCCGGAAGAGACGTCGCGCCGGGCAGCACGACCGCGTCGGGGTATTGCTGTCTCATCGCGCGTACCTCGGGCAGCGCGGACTCAAGGATCGAGAAGATGTGCTCCGGGCCGCCCAGGAAGTCCTCGATCGCCTTGTTCTGGATCGCCACCGTCGAGTACTCAAGGCAGAGAAGGTGCTTGAAGGTGGCCTTCAGCGAGCTCTTGATCAGCCCGCTGACCGGGGCATCCCAGTGTAGGGCGGAGACGACCAGCCGGTTGCGCAGGTGGAAGTAGGCCTGCCAGTCGATTGCGTCGTCCTTGTCGCTCCAGGCCATGTGCCAGATCGCGGTTCCGGGCATGGTGACGGTGCCGTAGCCGTGCTCGCCGGCGCGCAGTCCGTAGTCGGCGTCGTCCCATTTGATGAACAACGGCAGCGGCTGGCCGAGTTCCTCGGCGACCTGCCGCGGGATCATGCACATCCACCAGCCGTTGTAGTCGACGTCGATGCGGCGGTGCAGCAGCTTGCTGCGACCTTCCTCGTCCTCGCCGTCGAGCGGGTACTTGGCGAAGTCGTGGTCGTATTCGGTGTGCGGTGCGTTGGTCCACATGAAGTTGGCGCGGTTGACCACCTCGCCCATCACGTGCAGGTGACTGGGCTCCTGCAGGTTGAGCATCTGCCCGCCGATCAGGGTGGGGTGCTTGGCGAAGCGGCTCAGCGCGAGCGCGCGCAGGACCGAGTCCGGCTCGATGCGGATGTCGTCGTCCATGAACAGGATCTGTTCGCAGTCGGTGTTCTTCAGGGCCTCGTACATGGCCCGGCTGTAGCCGCCCGATCCGCCCAGGTTGGGCTGGTCGTGGATCGACAATCGGCCGGCCAGTGCGGCCGCGGCCGCGCTGAAGCCGGCGTGGTCCTTGGCCTTCTCGGTGCCCTGGTCGACGACGATGACCGAGCCGATCACGTTGTCCACCAACGGGTCCGACGTCAGCGCCCGCAGCGCGTTGACGCAGTCGGCGGGACGGTTGAAGGTCGGTATGCCGACAGCGACGTTGGCCCGGCCGGGCGCCGGCACCGGTGCGTACCAGGCGGCGCTGTGCACGGTGGTCTTGGTGTCGGTGGTGATGTCGAACCAGATCCAGCCGCCGTCCTCGAACGGGGCCAGCTCGATCTCGAACTCGGCCGCGGCCGGTTGCGAACCGTTGCTGATGATCTCGGTACCGCCCACGCTGATCCGCGCGCCGGTGGCCTTGGAGCGGTAGACGTCGACGCGGGCCGAACCGGTGAGCTCCACCCGCAGCACCACTGATTCCAGGGTCGACCAGCGCCGCCAGTAACTGGCCGGGAAGGCATTGAAGTAGGTGGCGAAGGACACCTCCGACTCGGCGCCGATCTGCAGGGTGGTGCGGGTGGCGGCGTGCGCCCGGCGGGCGTTGGTCTCGGATTCCTCGATGTAGAGCTTGCGTACGTCCAGCGGCTCGCCCGGCCGGGGCAGGATCACCCGGGCCAGCAGGCCGACCGCCCGCGACTCACCCGAGGTGATCGGGCCGGAGGGTATCTCGCTCATGTTGTGCCGCTTTCCTCATCATTGGCGCTCAGCGGCGCACCGTCACGCAGGTGCGGCGCAAGGATGTTGTCGTACATGTTCAGCGCGCTGGCGATGGCCATGTGCATGTCCAGGTACTGGTAGGTGCCGAGCCGGCCGCCGAACAGGACGCCCGCAGTGGCGGTCTCGGCCCTGGCGCGGGCGCGGTAGGCCGCCAGGATCTCCCGGTCGGCGTCGGTGTTGATCGGGTAGTAGGGCTCGTCGTCGGCATCGGCGAACCGGGAGTACTCCCGCATGATGACGGTCTTGTCGGTGGGGTAGTCGCGCTCGGGGTGGAAGTGACGGAACTCGTGGATGCGGGTGTAGGGCACTTCGACGTCGTTGTAGTTCATCACCGGAGTGCCCTGAAAGTCCCCGGTAGGCAGTACTTCGACCTCGAAATCCAATGTGCGCCAGCCTAATCGGCCGTCGGCATAGTCGAAGTAGCGGTCCAGGGGTCCGGTGTAGACGACCGGGGCGCCGGGGCTTTCGGCGCGCAGTTCGTCGCGCACGTCGAACCAGTCGACGTCGAGGCGGACCTCGATGCGCTCGTCGGCGGCCATGTTCTGCAACCAGGCGGTGTAGCCGTGGACCGGCAGACCTTCGTAGGTGTCGTTGAAGTAGCGGTTGTCGAAGGTGTAGCGGACCGGCAGCCGGCTGATGGTCGAGGCCGGTAGTTCCTTGGGGTCGGTCTGCCACTGCTTGGCGGTATAGCCCTTGACGAAGGCCTCGTAGAGCGGGCGGCCGATCAGCGAGATGGCCTTCTCCTCGAGGTTCTGGGCGTCGGCGGTGTCGATCTCGGCGGCCTGCTCGGCGATCAGGGCGCGGGCCTGGTCGGGGCTGTAGTAACGGCCGAAGAACTGGGCGACCAGGCCCAGGCCCATCGGGAACTGGTAGGCCTGCCCGTCGTGAAGGGCGAAAACCCGGTGCTGATATCCGGTGAACTCGGTGAACTGGCGCACGTAGTCCCACACCCGGGTGTTGGAGGTGTGGAAGAGGTGCGCCCCGTAGCGGTGGATCTCGATGCCGGTCTGCGGCTCCGGCTCGGAGTAGGCGTTGCCGCCGATGTGCGGACGGCGTTCCACGACCAGAACGCGCTTGCCGAGCTGGGTGGCCACCCGCTCGGCGATCGTCAGGCCGAAGAAGCCGGAGCCGACGACGAGGAGGTCAAAGCGGGCGGCGGACATCAGGGCCAAGGTTATCCGACCCCGATGGCCCCGAGGGCGAGCCGCAGCCGGGTGACCGCGAGAAATGTGCGTCCGACGGTCCCCCGGTGAGCAAGGGTCAATGTCGCGATTGGCTCACGATTCCGCATCGTCACTCCAGTCTCATCAACCCCACTCGTAACATCGAAAACGTCAGCGTCGCCGGGCATCCGGCACTGACGACGAGGTACTAATTCAGATTGAGGAGACTCCCGTGCCGAACCAACGTCGACGCAAGTTCTCGACAGCCCTGAGCGCGGTGGCCGCCCTAGCCGTCGCAAGCCCGTTCGCGGTCATCGGTGTGATCGAGCTGACCTCCGGCCCGGCCCCCGAGCACCGCGACTTCACCCGGGCGGCCGTCGTCACCGACCTGCCCAACGAGATCATGTCCGCACTGCAGGCCGGGCTGTCGCAGTTCGGCATCAACCTGCCCCCGCTGCCGACCGGCCTCAGCCCGGCCGGCGCCCAGCCGGTGCAGACCGGGGTGCTGCCCAGCCTGACCACGCCCAGCCTGACCACGCCCAGCCTGACCACGCCGGGCCTGACCACGCCGGGCCTGACCACGCCGGGGCTGACCACGCCCGGCGCGACGCTGCCCGGTGCGACGCTGCCCAGCGCCACGGCGCCCGGCCTGACCACGCCCAGCCTGAACACCCCGGGCCTGAATCCGGCCGCGGCACTGCCGTCGCTGACCGATCCGGCACTGGCCAACCCTGGCCTGACCACGCCGCAGATCGGTCTGACCCCGGCGCCGGCCGCCGGCATCGGACTGCCGACCGAGCAGCCCATCACCGCCCCGCTGGCCCCGGTGGCCGGGACCTACCCGATCCTCGGCGACCCCGCGGCCTTCCTGCCCGCGGCTCCGGCACCGGCGTCGACCGGGATCATCGGCGACCTGAGCAGCGCGGCCAATCAGCTCGGGGTCGGCCAGGCGATCGACCTGCTCAAGGGTGTGGTGATGCCGGGCATCACCCAGGCGGTCCAGAACGCGGGTGCGGCCGCGTCGGCGCCGATCGGTGCCGCGGCGCCGGTGGCCGAGGCGGCAGCCCCCGCGGCCGAGGCGGCCGGGGCGGCCATCGCCGCCGCTCCCGCGATCGAGGCAGCCGGCACCGTCCCGATCGGCTGATCGGCAAACCTGCATCTAAACGGCACCGCAGGGTCAGCCCTGCGGTGCCGTTGCAGTCTCACCAATCACAGAGTCCTCAAGAGTTGCCATAAGCCCGTGTCGCAACGCTGGCACCAGCTAACTCATACGTAACATCGCGTTCGTGGCGTCCCGTCCGGCACCGACGATCCTGTTCACCGCGATCGCGGCGACCGTCGTCATGGTGCCGTTGGCCCTCAACGGATCTGTCCGCCACGACCGGGTGGCCGACGACGTCGTCATGGTGCAGCAGCCGATGGCCGGCCTCGGTGGCGGCGAGACCGTCCGCGAGATCAGCCAGGACAGGCCGTTCTCCATGGTTGCCCTCACCGGCACCGACCTGACCGGGACCACCGCCCGGGTGCGGGCCAGGACGCCCGACGGGTCCTGGGGGCCCTGGTATGACAGCGAGACACTGGCCGACGTCGGCGACGACGACGGGACCGGTGTCCGCGGGACCGACCCGGTGTACGTCGGGTCCACCACCGCGGTGCAGATCGCGGTGACCCGGCCGCACGACGCGCCGGTGACCACCGCACCGCCGGAAAGCGGCCTGGACGCCGGCCGCGACCTGGGCTACATCCCTGCCAACGCCGAGCACTCGCTGTCCCAGAATCTCTCGGCGGTGCTGATCACCCCGCCCAAGTCACCGGTCGAACGGCAGTGGGTACCGCCGACAGCCACCCTGGGTCCCGGCCAGCCGCCGACCGTGATAAGCCGGGCCGAATGGGGCGCGGGCTCCGGGATGCGCTGCGGGGGGCCGTATTACGGCAACGGGGTGAGAGCAGCGGTGCTGCACCACACCGCAACCGGCAACAACTACGCCCCCGAGGATTCCGCGGCGATCCTCCGGTCGATCTACGCGTATCACACCGTGACCCTGGGCTGGTGCGACATCGCCTACAACGCCCTGGTGGACAAGTACGGGCAGGTCTTCGAAGGCCGCGCCGGCGGAATCACCAAGGACGTCATGGGTTCCCACACCGGCGGGTTCAACCAGGACGTGTGGGGCGTGTCGATGATCGGCAACTTCGTCGACGACTCCCCGCCGGACGTCATGGTCAAGACCGTCGGGCGGCTCATCGGCTGGCGGCTGAGCCTGGACCGGGTCGATCCGCTGGGCATGGTGCGACTGCGGTCCGCCGGCGGCCAGTACACCGTCGTGCCCGGCGGCCGGGTGGTGGACCTGCCGGAGATCTTCGCCCACCGCGACGTCGGCAACACCGAGTGTCCGGGCGACGCCGGCTACGCCGTGCTCGACGAGATCCGCAGGCTCGCGGCGGCTTTCAACGGACCGCCCGACGCCATCGAGTCGCTGCGGGGCGGTGCGATCCTGGCCCGCTGGGAGTCCGACGGCGGCGACACCGGTCCACTCGGCCACCCGACCTCGCCGGAGGCCGCGGGAGACGGCAGCGCCCGCTACGCGACCTTCGAGCGCGGCGCGATGTACTGGTCGCCGGAGACCGGAGCGCAGCCGCTGACAGGTGCGATCTATGAGGCGTGGGCGTCGCTGGGCTTCGAGCGCGGGGCTCTGGGCCTGCCCACCAGTGGCGAGATCGCCGAACCTGAGTGGATCGTGCAGAACTTCCAGCACGGCACGCTCAACTTCGACCGCCAGACCCACAACGTGCTGCGGGTGATCGACGGGGTGACCCTGGTGATGCCGCCGCCGTCGGTGGACGGGCCGCCGATCCAGCTCGAGCGGTTC
>NZ_JBJTJF010000222.1:0-16797 GCF_046095365.1 Mycobacterium sp. | reverse complement strand
GGGAACCCGCCAGTGCCGAAGGTCAGCTTTCGCGCAGTCTCTGGGCCAGGCCCTTGTTGATGGCCCGGAGCGTGGCCACCCGGGCGAACCGCTTGTCGTTGGCCGGTATGACATGCCAGCGCGCGCCCTCGGAGGTGGTGCGCAGCACCTTCTGGTCGACGGCCTTGACGTACTCGTCCCACCGCTCCCGGTTGCGGTAGTCCTCCTCGGTGATCTTGTGCTTCTTGTAGAGGGTGTCCTCGCGGGCCTGGAAGCGCGCGAGCTGCTCCGCGGGGGAGATGTGCAGCCAGAACTTCGCCACGTAGTAGCCGTGCTCGACCATCTGGGCCTCGAAGTCGTTGATCTCGTCATAGGCGCGCTGCCACTCCCAGGGGCGGGCGAACCCCTCCAGCCGCTCGACCAGCACGCGTCCGTACCAGGTGCGGTCGAAGATCACGACCTTCCCGGCCGGCGGCAGGTCCCGCCAGAAACGCCACAGGTAGTGGTACTTGCGCTCATCCTCGGTGGGTGCGGCCACCGGGATCACCCGGTAGTCACCGGCCTCCATCGCCGCGGTGACCCGCCGGATCGCTCCGCCCTTGCCCGCGGCGTCCCAGCCCTCGAAGGCCAGCACCGTACTGATGCCGCGCTTGCGGGCCTCGATTGACAGCCGGCGCAGCTTGGCCTGCTCCTTGGCCAGCCGCGCCCGCGCCTCCTGTCTGGTCAGCGTCTGGGTCAGGTCCACCCCGGAGAGCACGTTGGCCTCCGAGTCGAAGTCGCCGAAGACCGTCTCCGCCAGCGCCGGCCCGTGGCGGGCGGTGTCCGTCTCGTTCAGCCGGGCGGTCAGTGCGGCCAGGATGGTGCGCGCGACGGTGAGGTCGCGGTAGCGCGAGTCGGTGGACTCCACGATCGTCCACGGCGCCCCCGGTCCGCTGGTCTCGCGCAGAATCCGTTCCGCGATCGGCAGCACCGGCCCGAGGGAGTCCAGGGCCGCCCAGTCGCGCTGGTCGACCTGCCAGCCGGAATGCGGGTCCTTCTGGGCCTTCTTGAGTTTGCGCTTCTGCACCTTGGCCGGGGTGTGCAGGAAGAACTTCAGGATCAGCGCCCCGTCGGCCACCAACTCGTTCTGCATGTTGGCGATGTGGCGAAGCCAGATGGAGAAGCTCGGCTCGTCGATCTCGTCGTTGGCGCGCTGGATGGCCGCGCGCATCAGGCCGCCGACGAAGAAAGCCGCCCGGCCCTTCGGCGGCAGCGAGCGCCACAGCCGCCACAGGTGCGGACGCTGGTATTCCTCGTCGGTGGGCTCGGCGAACACCCGGGTGTCGGCGTAGCGGGAGTCCATCCACTCGTTGAGCCGGTTGACCAGTTCGTTGGCGGCGAGCCGGTCGTCGCCGGCGATCCAGATGATCACCGGGAAGTCCGCGGAGCGAAGGTCGTACTGGGCGTTGATCAGTCCGACCCGCAAGTCGGGGATCTCCGCCTCGTACTCGTCCTTGTCGACTTCGTTCCCCACTTCGCACACTTCCAGCACGCCAGACTCCTTCGCCCGCAGGTGAACGCCAGGTGAACACCATCTCACTAACGGGTGGCCTGCGGGGCCGGAATCAGGTTGCGCTGCGCTCGTCGCTCTCCAGTGCGTCGAGCACCAGGATGCGGGCGCCGGCCTCCTCGGGCCCTCCGATGGCGCCCTCCACGCGGCCTCTGCGCAGCAGTTCGCGCAGTGAATCCGAGTCGTACTCTGCCGGGGTGGTCGAGTCGACGAACTCCTCGACCAGTGCCACGAATCGTGCGGGGTCGTCGTGATGCGGGAAGTGGCCGGAACCGGCGAAGATCTCCAGTCGCGAGCCCGGCATGGCGGCGTGCGCCATGTGGGCGTGACTGACCGGGATCACCACGTCCTGATCACCCCAAACTAGTTGCACGGGAACGGATTCGGTCAGATAACACCGGTCCAGCATGGTGACCACCTGGCCGCGCCAGTCCACCACGGCGCGCAGCGTGCGGGTGAAAGCCGCTGACGCCCTGGGCTCGGGCAGGTCGGCCAGGATCCGCAGCGCGTTGGGAATGTCGCGGCCGAGCCCGGTGGAACCGATCGTCATTCCCAGCAGGCGCCCGACGGTCTGCAGCGCCGGCAGCACCAGGGGCAGGCGCAGCAGGGCCAGCGCCTCGCCGCCGACCGGCAGCGCTGCGAACCGCAGGGCGATGTTGACGTCCTTGGTCACCCCGCCGGCCCCGACCAGGATCAGCCGGTCGATCATCGCGGGGAACTGGTAGGCGAACTGCATCGCGACCCCGCCGCCGAGGGAATGGCCCACCACGGTCACCTTGTCGATTCCCAGCACGCTGAGCAGGTCGCGCATCCCGTTGGCGTAGGCGGCCACCGAGTAGTCGGCCCTGGGCTTGTCCGACTGTCCGTGGCCGAGCAGGTCCGGTGCGATGACGGTGAAGCGGCGGGCCAACTGGGCGTGCACCGGCTCCCAGGCCGTGGAATTGTCGCCGATACCGTGGATCAGCAGCAGCGCCGGGCCGGAACCGGCGATGCGGAAGGCGCGGCGGTAGCCGTGGATGGTCCGGAACTGCAACTCCGGGGCGGGATCGGCGAGCAGGATCGGCCGCGGTTCGGGATTGGGCTGCGCCATGTCCACCTCGACATCCGACCGCTCGTTCAGCGGCGTGGGTGAATCCTAAGCGCGCGGGCCCGTGCCTTCCACTCGACGCCCCGTATGTGCCGGTTACTCGTTGTCGCCGCCGGTGGCCAGCGTCGCCGCGACCGAGGTGGCGCTGTACATTCCCCGCGCGGCCGGCCAGACCCAGTCCCGCACCTCGGGGATGTCGTCACCGTACTCGCGGGTGTACTCACGGGCCTGAATGCGCTTGTCCACCATCTGCTGCCGCAGCGCGGCGTAGCGCGAGCCCAGGCCGGGCACCCGGTCGATCACGTCGATCACCAGGTGGTAGCGGTCGAGGTCGTTGAGCATCACCATGTCGAACGGGGTGGTCGTCGTGCCCTCCTCCTTGTAACCGCGCACGTGCACCCGGTTGTCGTTGCTGCGCCGGTAGACCAGACGGTGGATCAGCCACGGGTAGCCGTGGTAGGCGAATACGACCGGCTTGTCATCGGTGAAGTACATGTCGAACTCGCGGTTGCTCAAACCGTGCGGATGCTCGCTGGCGTCCTGCAGCCTCATCAGGTCCACCACGTTGACGAAACGCACCCCCAACTCCGGGATGTGCTGGCGCAGCAGGTCGGCCGCCGCCAGGGCTTCGAGGGTGGGCACGTCGCCGGCGCAGGCCAGCACCACGTCGGGGTCCTGTCCGTGCTTCTCGGTGCCCGCCCACTCCCAGATGCCCAGGCCGCGGGTGCAGTGGGCGACGGCCTCGTCCATGGTGAGGAAGTTGGGGTGGGGCTGCTTGCCCGAGACGACGACGTTGACGTACTGGCGCGAGCGCAGGCAGTGGTCGTAGGTGGACAGCAGGGTGTTGGCGTCCGGCGGCAGGTACACCCGGACCACCTCGGCGCTCTTGTTGACCACGTGGTCGATGAAACCCGGATCCTGATGGCTGAAACCGTTGTGATCCTGACGCCAGACATGGCTTGAGAGAAGATAGTTCAGGCTCGCGATCGGACGCCGCCACGGAATGTCGTTGGTGACCTTCAGCCACTTCGCGTGCTGGTTGAACATCGAGTCGATGATGTGGATGAAGGCCTCGTAGCAGTTGAACAGCCCGTGCCGGCCGGTGAGCAGGTAGCCCTCCAGCCAGCCCTGCATCTGGTGCTCGGAGAGCATCTCGACCACCCGTCCCATCCTGGCGAGGTGATCATCGACCTCGGGGCCGAAGAATTCGGCGTTCCACTGCTTGTTGGTCACCTCGAACACCGGTTGCAGGCGATTGGACGCCGTCTCGTCCGGACCGAAGATCCGGAAGTTGTGCGGGTTGAGCCGAACCACGTCGGTCAGCCACTGGCCGAGGACCTTGGTGGCCTCGGCGATGCTCGCACCCGGCGCCGGGACCTCGACTCCGTAGTCGCGGAAGTCCGGCAACCGCAGGTCCTTGAGTAGCAGACCGCCGTTGGCGTGCGGGTTGTCGCTCATCCGCAGATACCCGGCCGGGGCCAGGTCGGCGACGACCGACTTGACCGCTCCTGTCTCGTCGAACACTTCGCTCGGCCGGTAGGACGACAGCCAGTCGGCCAGCACCTGCAGGTGCTCCGGGGTGTCGCGGGCACTGGCGAGCGGGACCTGGTGCGCGCGCCACGAACCGGTGGTCTTCTTGCCGTCGATGTAGGCCGGACCGGTCCATCCCTTGGGGTGGCGGAAGATGATCATCGGCCACGCCGGGCGGGACTCGTCGCCGCCCGCCGCGCGGGCCTTGATCGCCGCGATCTCGTCGAGCACGTCGTCGAGCAACCGGGCGAACCGGCGGTGCGCGTCCAGGTGGTCCCCGCCGGTCTCGGAGTCCTCCTTGACTTCGAAGAAGTACGGGTTGTGGCCGTAGCCGACCATCAGGCTCCGCAGCTCATCCTGCGGGATCCGGTCCAGCACAGTCGGGTTGGCGATCTTGTAGCCGTTCAGGTGCAGGATCGGCAGCACGACGCCGTCATGCAAAGGGTGCATGAACTTGTTGGAGTGCCAGCTGGTGGCCAGTGCTCCGGTCTCGGCCTCGCCGTCACCGACCACCGCCGCGATCAGCAGGTCGGGGTTGTCGAAGGCCGCCCCGTAGGCGTGCGAGAGGGCGTAGCCCAGTTCGCCGCCCTCGTGGATCGACCCAGGGGTCTCCGGCGCGACGTGTGAGGGGATGCCGCCGGGGAAGGAGAACTGCCGGAACAGCCTGCGCATGCCTTCGAGGTCCTGGGTGATGTCGGGGTAGTACTCGGTGTAGGTGCCGTCCAGGTAGGCGCAGGACACCAGGCCCGGACCGCCGTGGCCCGGTCCGGTGATGTAGATGGTGGACTGGCTGCGGTCCTTGATCGCACGGTTGAGGTGGGCGTAGAGGAAGTTCAGTCCTGACGTGGTGCCCCAGTGCCCGAGGAGGCGGGGCTTGACGTCATCGCGCGAGAGCGGTGTCCGCAGCAGGGGGTTGTCCAGGAGATAGATCTGGCCGACCGACAGGTAGTTCGCGGCCCGGAACCAGCCGTCGATCTGCGCGATCACCTCATCGGACGGCTCGCCGTGCGTGCCTGTGCGCCAAGCGGTTTCCGTCTTCGCTGTCATCTACCTACCCTTTGATCGTTACCCGCGGAACATTCCAGATTTCGTTGCAGTACTCGGCGATCGAGCGGTCTGAGGAGAACTTGCCGCTGCGGGCGCTGTTGAGGATCGACATGCGCGCCCAGGTCGCCGGCTCATGCCAGGTCCGGTCCACCTCCCCCTGGCAGCGGATGTAGTCCGCGTAGTCGGCCAGCACCAGGAACGGGTCGTGGTCGACGAGGTTGGACACCAGCGGGGCGAACACCCCGGTGTCGCCGTGCGAGAACCGGCCCTCGGCGATCGCGGCGATCGCGGCGGCCAGTTCCGGGTTCGCATCGACGTAGTCGCGCGGCCGGTAACCCTTGGCCAGCAGCTCGTGGACCTCCTCGACGGTGAGGCCGAAGAGGAAGAAGTTCTCCGCCCCGGCCTCCTCGCGCATCTCGACGTTGGCCCCGTCGAGGGTTCCGATCGTGAGGGCGCCGTTCATCATGAACTTCATGTTCCCGGTGCCCGAGGCCTCTTTGCCGGCGGTGGAGATCTGCTCGGAGAGGTCGGCTCCCGGATAGATCAACTGCCCGCTCTGGACGTTGAAGTTCGGCAGGAACGCGACCTTGATCTTGCCGTTGACGTCGGGGTCGTTGTTGACGGTCTCGGCGACCGAGTTGATCAGCTTGATGATCAGCTTCGCGATGAAGTACCCGGGTGCGGCCTTGCCGCCGAAAACGAAAGCGCGCGGGGCGATGTCGAGACTCGGGTTCGCCTTCAGCCGGTTGTAGAGGGTGATGATGTGCAGCGCGTTGAGGTGCTGGCGCTTGTACTCGTGGATCCGTTTGACCTGGACGTCGAACATCCAGTCCGGGTTGAGGTCGACACCGGTCTTGGCCGCGACCAGGCCGGCCAGCCGGGCCTTGTTCTCGCGTTTGACCGCCGTCCACCGCTGCTGGAACGCGGGGTCGTCGGCATAGGGTTCCAGCCCGCGCAGTTTCTGCAGATCGACCATCCAGCCCTCGCCGATGGTCTGGTCCAGCAGTTTGCGCAGGCTCGGGTTGGACAGCCCCACGAAGCGGCGCGGGGTGACGCCGTTGGTCTTGTTGTAGAACCGATCGGGCCACATCTCGTAGAAGTCTTTGAGAATGGTGGTCTTGACGAGTTCGGAATGCATGGCCGCGACGCCGTTGACGGCATGGCTGCCGACGGTGGCCAGGTGCGCCATCCGGATGCTGCGGTCGCCGTCCTCGCCGATGATCGACATCCGGCGGGCCCGGGCGTCGTCGCCGGGGAAACGCCGTCGCACCTCATCGAGGAAGCGGCTGTTGATCTCGTAGATGATCTCCAGGTGGCGCGGCAGGAAATGCTCGAACATCTTCAGCGGCCAGGTCTCCAGCGCCTCCGGCAGCAGGGTGTGGTTGGTGTAGGCGAAGGTCGCGACGGTGATCTCCCAGGCCTCGTCCCAGCTGAAGTCCCGCTCGTCGATCAGCAGGCGCATCAGCTCGGCGACCGCGATCGAGGGATGAGTGTCGTTGAGCTGCACGGCAACCCGGTTGGGTAGTTCGCGGGCGCTCATGCCCGCGAAGTCCTCCAGCAGGTGCAGGATGTCCTGCAGCGAGCATGACACGAAGAAGTACTGCTGCAGCAGGCGCAACTGCTTGCCGGCTTCGGGTTCGTCGTTGGGGTAGAGGATCTTGGTGACGTTCTCGCTGATCACCTGATCCTCGACCGCGCGGTAGTACTCGCCTGCGTTGAACGCCTCAAGCGCCAGCGCGTTGACCGCGTTGGCGCTCCACAGCGTGAGGGTGTTGCAGGTGTTGACCCCGTATCCCTGGATCGGGGTGCCGTAGTAGACACCCTTGATGGTGCGGTTGGGGATCCAGCGCACCTGGGGCTGGCCGGCCTGGTCGGTGAAGTGCTCGGTGTGCCCGCCCCAGCCGACCTCGTAGTTCAGTTCCGGCTTGGCGATCTCCCAGGGGTTACCGGCCGCCAGCCAGTTGTCGGTGCGCTCCACCTGCCAGCCGTCCTTGATCTCCTGGTCGAAGATGCCGAACTCGTAGCGGATGCCGTAGCCGATCGCCGGCCGCTCCAGGGTGGCCAGCGATTCCAGGTAGCAGGCCGCCAGCCGGCCCAGGCCGCCGTTGCCCAGCCCGGGTTCCTCCTCGCAGTCCAGCACGGCGTCGTAGTCCTGGCCGAGTTCTGCCAGCGCCGCCCGGGCCTCTTCCTCCAGGCCGAGGTTGAGCAGGTTGTTGCCCAGGTGCGGGCCCATCAGGAACTCCGCGGACAGGTAGACCGCGACTTTGCGGGACAGGTCCAGGTAGGTCTGGGTGGTCTCGGTCCACCGCTTCTGCATGCGGTCGCGGACCGCGAGGGACAGTGCGTGGTAGTAGTGCTGGGGCTGCAGCAGTTGGATGGGCCGCCCCAGCGAGTAGCGCACGTGGTCTTCGATGGCCTTGCGCAGGGACTGGGCGGTCATCCCGGTGCGGACGTCGTCGCCGGCCCCGCCCGCCGCGGCCGACGTGTAGATGATTTCGGTCATGTGCGCTCCCCGTGTCTTCAGCCTGGCTGGTTTGCTGCGAGTATTGCACCGGCGCCGTTCTCCCACCTGCGCTTCGGGTAACTGGTAGGTGAACGTTGGCCGATCGCACAGCACACACCCAGGTGTGCGGGAGGCGCGGCCGGACGGCCTCGGGCTACCGTGGTGCCAGGGGGTCCGACCGCCTTGAGTTGAGGATGGACAGTGCTGGATCGCATCGCCCGGCTCGCCGTGTCCGTTCCGCGGCGGGTGATCGTGGCCGCCGCACTGCTGGCGGCGATCGTCGGGGTGTTCGGCGTCCCGGTGGCCGACAAACTGTCCCCCAGCGGTTTCCAGGACCCCACATCCGAGTCCTCCCGGGCCACGGCGATGCTGACCCAGAAGTTCGGGCAGGGTGACGTGCCCCTGGTCTTCGTGGTCAGCGCACCCGACCGCTACGACAGTCCCAGGGCCCGCGCTGTCGCCACCGACGTCGTCGCGAAGCTGGAGGGTTCCGGCCACGCCGCGGCAGTCACGTCGGCCTGGACGTCACCCCCGCCCGCCGCCGCGGCGCTGGTCAGCGCCGACCGGAAGTCCGGCCTGATCGTGACCGGGATCGTCGGGACCGAGGCCCAGCAACAGGCCTACACCAAGGAACTCACCGACGCGCTGGCCGGCGACCGTGACGGTGTCCGGGTCATCGCGGGCGGAACCGCGGTCGTCAACCTGCAGGTCACCGAACAGTCCAAGCGGGACCTGCTGCTGCTGGAAGCGATCGTGGTGCCGCTGAGCTTCCTGGTGCTGATCTGGGTGTTCGGCGGGCTGTTCGCCGCGGCGCTGCCGCTGGCCGTCGGCGTGATGGCCATACTCGGGTCACTGGCGGTGTTGCGTGCCGTCACCTTCTTCACCGACGTGTCGATCTTCGCGCTGAACCTCACCACCGCCATGGGATTGGCGCTGGCCATCGACTACACACTGCTGATCGTCAGCCGATACCGCGACGAGCTGGCCGCCGGCGCCGGCCGGGCCGACGCGGTGGCCACCACCATGGTCACCGCCGGCCGCACGGTGCTGTTCTCGGCCGTGACGGTCGCGCTGTCGATGGCGGTGATGGTGCTCTTCCCGATGAACTTCCTGCGATCGTTCGCCTACGCCGGCGTGGCCACCGTCGCTTTCGCCGCGCTGGCGGCCGTCATTGTCACGCCGGCGGCCATCATGCTGCTCGGTGACCGGCTGGACAAATTCGACGTGCGCCGCGGCCTGCGCCGGATGCTGGGCCGTCCCGAACCCGAACCGGTGCCCACCGAGCGGCAGTTCTGGTACCGCTCAACGAAATTCGTGATGCGGCGTGCCGTGCCGATCGGGCTGGCCGGGGTAGCGCTGCTGGTGGTGCTCGGCGCGCCGTTCCTCGGGGTCCGGCCCGGCTTCCCGGACGACCGGGTGCTGCCTAAGTCGGCCTCGGCCCACCAGGTCGGGGATTTGTTGCGCGCGGACTACGAGATCGACTCCGACTCGG
The DNA here is from genome assembly GCF_046095365.1 of Mycobacterium sp. GTDB lineage: Bacteria > Actinomycetota > Actinomycetes > Mycobacteriales > Mycobacteriaceae > Mycobacterium. The sequence goes on along the minus strand of NZ_JBJTJF010000222.1, from coordinate 7,610 downwards.
AGGTGCCGATCATCATCACCGACTCGGCCGGGCTGGACCGCGGCGCGGTCGACCGCTACGCGGCCGAGCTGTCCCGGGTGCCCGACGTCAACTCGGTCTCGGCACCCGGCGGCACGTGGGTGAGCGGCCGGCTGACCGGCCCTCCGCTGGCTCCGACCGGCGTGGCGTCCGGAAGCACACTGCTCACCGTCGGCAGCTCGGTGCCGTTGTTCTCCGAAGCCTCGGAGAACCAGCTCAGCGGGCTGCACGCGGTGCCCACTCCCGACGGCCGCGGCACCGCGTTCGGCGGGCTGGCCCAGACCAACCGGGACAGCGTCGACGCGATCACCTCCCGGCTGCCGTTGGTGCTGGGACTGATCGCGGTCATCATGCTGGTGCTGCTCTTCCTGCTGACCGGCAGTGTTGTCCTTCCGGTCAAGGCGCTCATCCTCAACATTCTTTCGCTGTCGGCGGCCTTCGGTTCCACCGTCTGGATCTTCCAGGACGGCAACCTGGGCGCCCTGGGCACCACCCCCACCGGGACGCTGGTGGCCAACATGCCGGTCTTGCTGTTCTGCGTGGCCTTCGGCCTGTCGATGGACTACGAGGTCTTCCTGGTCTCGCGCATCCGGGAGTTCTGGCTCGCGTCCGGGCAGACGTCGGCGGACAACGACGAGAGCGTGGCGCTGGGCCTGGCGCACACCGGCCGGGTGATCACGGCCGCGGCCCTGATCATGGCCATCGCCTTCGCCGCGCTGGTCGCGGCCAAGGTCGCGGTGATGCGACTGTTCGGTGTGGGTCTGACGCTGGCGGTTCTGGTTGACGCCACTCTGGTGCGGCTGGTCCTGGTCCCGGCGTTCATGGGCGTGATGGGCCGGTGGAACTGGTGGGCGCCGGCGCCGCTCGTCAGGCTGCACCGCAGGTTCGGCATCAGCGAGTCGGGCACGGTCCGGCAATGACGAAGGCGCCGGAGCGGACGGCGCCGGACAGCCGGCGCCGGGTTCTCGCGGCGCTCTACGGCGTCGGCTGCCACACGCTCTTCGTCGTCGCTATAGCGACCATGATGGCCGCGATGTTCTCCGGGATGAGCCGGTCGGTGGGGACGGTGCCGCGGCCGTGGAACTGGCTGGCCAACGGCGCCCTGCTGGTGCAGTTCCCCCTCATGCACTCGTTTCTGCTCACCGAGCGGGGCAGAGCCGTGCTGGGTCGGCTGGCGCCGCGGGGTGCCGGCGGCACGCTTTCGACCACCACCTACGTGATCGTCGCCGCCGTGCAGGTCTTCGTGCTGTTCGCGTTCTGGTCGCCGACGGGCACGGTCTGGTGGCAGGCCCACGGTGTGACGCTGGTCGCGATGGCCGCGCTCTACGGCCTGTGCTGGTTGTTGCTGTTGAAGTCGATGTGGGATGCCGGCCTGAGCCTGCAGACCGGAACCCTTGGATGGCTGGCGCTGTTTCGGGGACGCCGGCCGGTCTATCCGCCGATGCCGGTCACGGGCCTGTTCCGAATGGTGCGCCAGCCGATCTACGTCTCGTTCACGCTCACGCTGTGGACCGTCCCGACGTGGACACCGGACCAGTTGGTGCTCGCCGTGACCCTCACCCTGTACTGCCTGGCGGCGCCGCTGCGCAAGGAGGCCCGCTTCCGCCGGATCTACGGCGAGGCCTTCGACAGGTACGCCCGCGCCGTCCCGTACTGGTTGCCGCTGCCCCGCAAAGGGCGCTCAAGGCTGTGACAGTTCGGTGACACCGGTACCGATCACCTGGGCATTCGCACATCCGCGGAATTGCCGGCGCGGCGATCCGGACATACTTGAGTGATGTCGAGCAAATCCCGGCCCGGTGCGGACGGTCCCGTCAGCGTCATCGCCGGCGTTCAGGGAGCCCTGCCGGCGTTTCGCTTCGGCCAGGAGGAGATCGCCGAGGCCTTCCTGACCCTGCCCGCCATGGCCGAGCACGGGCAGATCGTCCGCCACATGCACCGCGCGGCGAAGGTCAACCACCGCAATCTGGTCCTGCCCCTGGAGCGGTACCGGACCCTGACCGATTTCGGTGACGCCAACGACATCTTCATCGAGAACGCCGTGGAACTCGGCTGCGCCGCGGTCAGCGCCGCACTCGAGGAGGCGGGCCTGACGCCCGGCGACGTCGACCTGATCGTGTCGACGACGGTGACCGGCATCATGGTGCCCTCGCTGGAGGCGCGGGTGGCCCAGCAACTGGGGCTGCGTTCCGACGTCCGCCGGGTGCCGTTGTTCGGACTGGGCTGCGTGGCCGGCGCGGCCGGGGTCGCCAGGGTGCACGATTATCTGCGCGGCGCCCCCGACGACGTCGCCGTGCTGCTGTCGGTCGAGTTGTGTTCGCTGACCTTCCCGGCGGTCCAGCCCACTGTCGCCGGCTTCGTCGGCACCGCGCTGTTCGGCGACGGCGCCGCGGCGGTGGTCGCCGTCGGCGAGCGCCGCGCTGCCCGGATGGGTGTCAGCGGCCCGGCGGTTCTCGACAGCCGCAGCCACCTCTACCCCGGTTCGCTGCGGACGATGGGATGGGACGTCGGCGCCTCCGGTCTGCAACTGGTGCTCTCACCCGACGTGCCCGAGGTCGTCAGCCGGCACCTGCCCGGTGACATGTCCGCCTTCCTCGGTGACCACGGCCTCGCGGTCGCGGACATCGGCACCTGGGTGAGCCACCCCGGCGGGCCGAAGGTCATCGAAGCCATCGTCTCCAGCCTCGGTCTGCCCGACGACGCCCTGGAGCTCACCTGGCGCTCGCTGGCCGACATCGGCAACCTGTCGTCCTCGTCGGTCCTGCACGTGCTGCGTGACACCATCGCCAAGGGCCCGGCGCCCGGGCCGGGCGTCATGATGGCCATGGGACCCGGGTTCTGCTCGGAACTCGTTCTCATGCAGTGGGATTGACACCGCCGTGAACTGGTACGTCCTCCTCGTGGTCGCCGTCGGGGCCGAGCGACTGGCCGAACTCGTCGTCGCGCAGCGCAATCTCGCGTGGAGCCGGGACCGTGGCGGCGTGGAGTTCGGGGCCGGGCACTACCCGGTGATGGTCGTCCTGCACACCGGGCTGCTGGTCGGCTGTCTGGTCGAGGTGTTCGCGCTGCACCGCCCGTTCATTCCGGCGCTGGGCTGGCCGATGCTGGCCGTGGTTGTGGCCGCCCAGGCGTTGCGCTGGTGGTGCATCACCACCCTCGGCCGGCAGTGGAACACCCGCGTCGTGGTGATCCCGGGCGCCGAACGGGTGACCGGCGGCCCCTACCGGCTGATGTCGCACCCCAACTACGTGGCGGTGGTCGCCGAGGGCATCGCCCTGCCGCTGGTGCACACCGCCTGGGTGACCGCGCTGATCTTCACCGTGCTCAACGCGGTCCTGCTCAACCGGCGCATCGGCGTCGAGAACTCGGCACTGGCGAGGCTGGCATGACCGACCTGATAGTCGCCGGCGGCGGCCCGGCCGGACTTGCCACCGCGATACACGCGGCGCGCGCCGGTCTGGAGGCGGTCGTCGTCGACCGCCGTCCCGGGCCGATCGACAAGGCGTGCGGCGAGGGACTCATGCCGCACACCGTGGCCCAACTCGAGGCCATCGGGGTGCCGTTGCGCGGCAAGGAGTTCCGCGGCATCACCTACATCGACTCCCGGCACCGCGTCGGGGCGTCGTTCCGGTCCGGAAGCGGTCTGGGGGTGCGGCGAACGGTCCTCTACGAAGCCCTCTACGACACCGCCACCTCCGCCGGTGTGCGGATCGTGCAGGGTGAGATCGGACCGGTCAGCCAGGACGCCACCTCGGTGCGGTGCGGGGACCTGCGGGCCCGCTACCTGGCCGCCGCCGACGGCCTGCACTCACCCATCCGGCGCTCGCTGGGACTGAACCGGCCCGCCCGCGGACGGCGGCGGTGGGGGATCCGGCGGCACTACACCGTCGCGCCGTGGAGCGACACCGTCGAGGTGTACTGGGCCCGCGATACCGAGGCCTACGTCACCCCGGTCGCCGACGACACGGTGGGTGTGGCGATCCTGACCTCCCGGCAGGGCAAGTTCGGCGACCACCTGCTCGAATTCCCGGCTCTCACAGAGCGACTCGACGATGTGCCGCACGGCTCGGACCGTGCCGCCGGGCCGCTGCGCCAGCGCGTCCGCAGCCGCGCGGCCGGGCGGGTGATGCTGGTCGGGGACGCCGCCGGCTATGTCGACGCGCTCACCGGGGAGGGCCTGGGGATCGCCTTCGGCGGGGCTGAGCTGGTCGTCAAGTGCGTCCTGGCCGATACCCCGCAGGACTACGACCGCCAGTGGCGGGCCATGTCGCGCCGGTACCGTCTGCTGACAGCGGGGCTGCTGCATGCCAGCGGCCTGCCGCCGGTGCGGGCGGCCATCGTGCCGGCGGCCAGCGCGGTGCCGTCGGCGTTCGGCGGGATCGTCAACCTGCTGGCCTACTAGCCCCGTCGGCCCTCGTGCATGATCAGACCGTGAACCCCGAACGCAGCGAGTCCGCCGTTCGCGCCGCGGACCTGGTCGGGATGGCGCTGTTCGCGGACTGTTCGGAAACCGAGCTCGCCCCGGTCGCCGGCCGGCTGCGCCGGCTGTGCGCCGGGCGTGGTGAGGTGCTGATGCGCCAGGGTGAGGAGGCCACCTTCTTCGTGCTGATCGCCTCCGGGCGGATCGAGGCCAGTCACGCAGGCGAGGACGGGACGGTGGTCGCCGACGAGGCCTCAGCCGGTGTGATCGTCGGCGAGATCGCCCTGCTGCGGGACAAGCCGCGCACCGCGACCGTCACCGCCACTGAGCAGCTGACCGGCTTCGTCGGCGACGAGAAGGCCTTCGCGGCCATCCTCGACCTGCCCGGCGTCAGCGAGCGGCTGTTGCGCATCGTCCGCCAGCGGCTGGCCGCGTACATCACCCCGATCACGGTCGGGTTCGGGGACGGCACCGAACTGCTGCTGCGGCCGGTGCTGCCCGGCGACACCGAGCGGACGGGCAACTCCTCGGTCGAGTTCTCCAGCGAGACCCTCTACCGGCGGTTCATGTCCACCCAGGCGCCCAGTCCGTCGCTGCTGAACTACCTGTTCCAGGTCGACTACGTCGACCACTTCGTCTGGGTGCTGGTCGACGGGGCCGACGGCCCGGTGGTCGCCGACGTGCGGTTCGTCCGCGACGTCGACGACCCGGCGACGGCCGAGATCGCCTTCATCGTCGCCGACGACTACCAGCGCCGCGGGATCGGCAGCTTCCTGATGGACGCGGTGAGCATCGCCGCCCGGGCCGGAGGCGTGCGCCGGTTCACCGCCCGGCTGCTGGCGGAGAACCACGCGATGCGGGCGATCCTCGACCGGTACGGCGGCGAATGGGAGCGTGACGAGCCGGGAGTGGTGACGACGTCATTCGACGTACCGAACGAAGGCCAGCTTCGGCTGGACCCCGAGCTGGTTGGCGAAATCCGCGCTATGACAAGAGAAGTCATTCGAGCATCCGGGAGTTGACCTTCTCAGTCTGTGCGCACCGGGTACCGTGAGCGGATGCGCAAGACACTGGTGGCGACGGGCCTGGCGACCGCGGCGGCTGCCGTCGTGGGCAGCGTTTCGAGCCGCGACGGCGTGCGGGGCTGGTACACCGGGATCCGCAAGCCCGGCTATGTCCCGCCCAACGTGGTGTTCCCGATCGCGTGGACGACCCTGTATGCCGATATCGCCGTCACCTCCGCGGCGGCGATCGAGAGGTTCCGCAGCGACGGTGAGCACGCCAAGGCCCGCGCCTACACCGCCGCCCTGGGCACCAACCTGGCGCTGAACGCCGGCTGGAGCTGGCTGTTCTTCGCGAAGAACAAGCTCTTCCTGTCGTCGCTGGCGGCTGCCGCGCTGGCCGCCTCGTCGGCCGACCTGACCCGCCGCGCCGCCGACGCCGACCTCAAACTGGGTGCCGCGCTGGCGCCCTACCCCGCGTGGTGCACGTTCGCCACGGTGATGACGGCCGACATCTGGCGGCTCAACCGCTGAGACCGCGGCCGAAGGCGGTCTAGCATCAGGCGCAAAGTAGCCGTCAGGGAAATTTGGGTGGTCGTATGAAAACTGGCGAACCGGACCCGCTCGAGGGGGCCTTGTCAGGCCACAGTCAGGGTTCCATCTCGCTGGACGACTGGGCCGGCGGCATCGAGCAGACCCGTGCGCAGTTGCCGTCGGTGCGGATCGGACGCCGGTGGTTCAGCAGTCTGTGGCTGGTACCACTTGGGCTGGCGGCGCTGGCGCTGTCGATCGCGGTGGTCCGCGAGATGACCCGCTACGGGTGGTACCAGGATTTCATCGCCCGCTATCCCGGCACCTCCACCGACTACGTGCAGCCGGTGAACTCCGGCTTCCCGTGGTGGCTGCGCTGGCAGCACTTCCTGAACCTGCTGTTCATGATGTTCATCATCCGCGCGGGCATCCAGATCCTCGCCGACCACCCGCGGCTGTATCTCAACGCCGGCTGCAAGCCGGACACCGAGTGGATGCGGCTGCGCGGCCCGGTTCCGGCCGACCGGCGCGACCCCGCCGACGCGAAGCGGGTGTGGACGGCCAAGGACGATTCCGTCGCGCTGCCCAGACAGATCGGGATTCCCGGGTTTCGGCATTCGATCGGACTGGCCCGCTGGTGGCACTTCAGCTTCGACCTGTTGTGGCTCGTCAACGGGGCGGTGTTCTACGTCCTGCTGTTCAGCACCGACCAGTGGAAGCGGCTGGTGCCCACTTCCTGGGAGGTATTCCCCAACGCGCTGTCGACGGCTTTGCAGTACCTGTCACTGCAACTGCCGCAGAACGCGGGCTTCTCCACCTACAACGCTCTGCAACTGCTGGCGTACTTCATCACGGTGTTCATCGCAGCACCGCTGGCCCTGATCACCGGGCTGTTGCAGGCCCCGGCCATCGCGGGCCGGTTCGGCACCGGCGCCGGCCGGCTCAACCGGCAGGTCGCCCGCACCATCCACTTCGGGGTGCTGACGTGGATGCTGGTGTTCATCGTCGTCCACACGCTGATGGTGTTCGTCACCGGTTTCGTCGGCAACGTCAACCACATGACCCTGGGTACCGACACCGACTCCTATCTCGGCGTGGCGCTTTACGCGGCGTGGATGGCGGTGGTCGTCGCCTTCTGGCTGGTGGCCTCGCCGCTGACGATCAAACATCCCCGGGCGGTTCAAGTGGCGGGCACGACCATGGTCGGCTGGCTCAAGGGGCTGCTGGAGCGCTGGGAGCCCAAGGCCACCTACTCCAGGGACGACATCTCCCCGTATTTCTGGGTCAACGGCAACGTGCCGAAGACCGAGGATTACCTGCGGCTCAAGGCGGGTAACTGGTCGGACTACGTCCTACGGGTCGACGGGCTGGTGGAGAACCCGCTGGAACTCAGTTACGCGCAGCTGCTCGCGCTGCCGAAACAGAACCACATCACCCAGCACTTCTGCATCCAGGGCTGGTCGGGCATCGCGAAGTGGGCCGGTGTGCCGATGAGCGTCGTCTGCGACATGGTGCAGCCGCGCCCGGATGCGAAGTGGGTGGTGTTCTACTCCTTCGCCGACGGTCCGGAAGGCGGGCGCTACTACGACTGCCATCCGATCGCGAACATGTACCACCCCCAGACGATCCTGGCCTACGAG
>NZ_JBJTJF010000221.1:0-9023 GCF_046095365.1 Mycobacterium sp. | reverse complement strand
GTGTTCATGGTGCCCCTTCCGGTAACCGCCGCGGTTGTGATGTGTTTCGCAGCGTCCGGGGCGGTTGTTACAGAAGAGACGCCTCTTCTTTATGAGGAGTTGGTGAGGGCTGAGCTAGCGGTTGCGCTTGTCGATCAGGGTTTCGATGAGCTCGACGATCCGCTGCTGACCGGTCGCCGTGGCGTCGAACTTGCCGCGCATCTCGGCGAATCCACGGTCCACCTGGTCGAACCCGCTTTCGACCCGCGCGCGCAGGTCGACGAAATCCTCCCGCAGCGAGTTGAAGCTGCCCACCGTCGCCTGGCGGAAGTCGCGAATTTCGGCTCTGAGCTCGGCGACATCGCGGTCGGCCGCGCCGGCGAGGACCCGGGCCGCTGCGGCCTCCTGCTGCGTCGACCGCAGCCGGCGGTCGATATCGCTCACCGCCGACTCCAGGGAGGTCACCCTGCCTTCGAGGTCGTCCCGGGCCATGCTCGCAAGCCTAGACACGAAGTCGGGCCCCGCAGTGCCCGTCGCCCGAATACCTGTGGAGCGAACTCATGCGGCGCCGTATTTGTCCGCCGCCACTCCGTGCGAACGTGTGGGCGGGCGGGCTTTACCCCAGCCCGCCACAGCTCGGCCAGGCGCCGATGCCCTGGGTGCGAAGAACGTTCTCCGCGACCCGGATCTGCTCCTCGCGCGAAGCCTGATGCGGCATACCGCTGCCACCGTTGGACGACCACGTCGACGGGCTGAACTGCAGACCGCCGTAGTAGCCGTTGCCGGTGTTGATCGCCCAGTTGCCACTGGACTCGCACTGCGCGATCGCGTCCCAGTTGACGCTGTCGGCGTTAGCGGTGCCGGTGCCCAGAGCAAACGGGGCCACGGCCAGCGCGCCGGCAACCGAGGCCACCTTCAGGGCCGTTCCCAGCGTATTGCGGAGATTCTTCAACAAACTTTCCTTTCGCCGAGCATGCGCCAAATCCACGTACCAGGTCCCTGGAACGCGGTTGAGGTCATGCCGTCTCGGTCTGGCACGACAGCGACGGCCGGGGAGAAGCCGATACGGCTCCCGGCCCCGCTCACACGCAGGGTTCGTAATCTGGAATTGGTTTCGGCCTTTTCACGGGCCGTCTAGGACGGTACGCAGCCCCGAGGGGCAATGCACGTGAATGACACGGCCATTTCTTTCAGATAACGGAGCGATCACAACGGTGATTTTCCCGGACCTGACGCAGGTCAGAGCGGCGAGTTGTCGTTAATCCACACGGCGCTCCGCCATAGGCTGGTGTGATACGAATCACACTTGATTTGTGAACGGCCGCACAGCAATGTAATTCACTCGAATAACATTAGTCACATTAATAACAATTGTTTCAGGGCAGGGCCACCCCTGCCCCATTCGTCCCAACCGTCCCGCGGTGGTGGTATCACCGCAGGTCCGAGGGCTCGTTGAGATTGGTCAGGACCATCTCGGACGGCATCGCCACCCGCTCGCACACCACCGCGTCGGCCAGCGCGCGCATGCTGCGCCGCCCCGCCGTGACCAGGTCGTCGATCCGGTCCGCCAGTGCCGTTCGGTAGACGGCCGCCAGGTAGTGGTCCCGGCCGTCCGAGGCCAGCACCACGTCGGCGTCGCAATGCCCGTCGCAATGCCCGTCGCAATGCCCGGCCAGCCGGTCGATGAGGTCGGCGGACAGGTGCGGCATGTCGACGGCGCTGACGAAGGCGCGGTGCACGCCGGCCTCCCAAGCTGCGCGCAGACCCCGGCCCGTCGCCACCAGCGGACCCTCCCCGCGCACCTCGTCGCGCAGGATCCGCGCGTCCAGCGGCGGCAACTCCTGCCCGGGCGCGGCGACCACGAACAGCGGGTCACAGCGCGCCGCCAGCACCGCGACGGTGTGCTCGACCATGGAGACCCCGGCAGTCGGGTGGGGCATCGTGGCCTTGTCCCGGCCCATCCGCCGCGACTGGCCGCCGGCCAGCACCACACCCGCCAGCGGCTCGGCGCCGGGCACCGGCTAGTCCACCGTCCAGGTGTCACGTCCGCGCAGCAGCGCCTGCAGGGCGGCCGGGTCGTGCGGCTTGGCCTCCCGGGCCGAGGCGACCTGCTCGCGGGCGGCGTCGTCGTAGGCGCGGCGGTTCACCTGCCGGAAGATGCCCATCACGGCATGCTCGAGGTTCTGGTCGCTGAGCCGGGACAGGGCGAAGGCGTAGGCGGGGTTGTCGGCGTGGGCGTCGTGCACGACGATCTGCTCGGCCGCGACGTCGGCGGTCTTGGCGACCTCCAGCCCGAATCCGCTCTGCACCACGCAGTATTCGCCGTCGGCCCCGAAGACGATGGGCTCGCCGTGGCGCACGGCGATGACACGTTCCTCGGCTCCCTCCTTGCGCAGCACGTCGAAGGATCCGTCGTTGAAGATCGGGCAGTCCTGCAGGATCTCCACCAGTGCAGCCCCCCGGTGGGCCGCGGCGGCCCGCAGCACCTCCGAGAGGCCCTTGCGGTCGGAGTCCATCGCCCGGCCGACGAAGGTGGCCTCGGCCCCCAGCGCCACCGACACCGGGTTGAACGGCTGGTCCAGCGAGCCCATCGGGGTGGACTTGGTGATCTTGCCGACCTCCGAGGTCGGCGAGTACTGGCCCTTGGTGAGCCCGTAGATCCGGTTGTTGAACAGCAGGATGGTGATGTTCATGTTGCGGCGCAGCGCGTGGATGAGGTGGTTGCCGCCGATGGACAGCGCGTCGCCGTCGCCGGTGACCACCCACACCGACAGGTCAGGTCGGGCCAGGGCCAGGCCGGTGGCGATGGTCGGGGCGCGGCCGTGGATGGAGTGGAAGCCGTAGGTCTCCAAGTAGTACGGGAACCGGCTGGAGCAACCGATGCCGCTGACGAAGGCGATGTTCTCGCGTCGTAATCCCAACTCCGGCAGAAAGTTCCGGATGGTGTTGAGGATGACGTAGTCGCCGCAGCCGGGGCACCAGCGAACTTCCTGGTCGCTGGTGAAGTCCTTCGGCTTCTGCGGGCCAGCAGCGGCGGGAACTCCCGCCGTCTTCGACGGGCTCAAGCCCAGGTCGGCTCCGATGGTCATGCGCCCGCCCCCGCTCCGACTCCGGCCGCCTCGGTCACCGTCACCGCGGTGAGCCTGGCGAATTTGGCCTTGTCCGTTTCGATTTCACCCAGCGTCCCGTCCAGGGCCGCGTCGATGACCGCTTCGACCTCATCGGCCCGGAACGCCATGCCAGCCACCTTCGTGACCGACTGCACGTCCACCAGGAACCGGCCCCGCAGCAGCAGCGCCAGCTGTCCGAGGTTCATCTCGGGAAGCACCACCTTCGGGTAGTGGCGCAGCACCTCGCCGATGTTGGCCGGAAGCGGGTTGAGGTGGCGCAGTTGGGCGTGGGCGACGTTCACCCCGCGCCGCCGGGCGCGCCGGCAGGCCTCGCCGATCGGTCCGAACGAGCTGCCCCATCCCAGCATCAGCAGTTCGGCGTCACCGGTCGGGTCATCTACCGCCAGGTCCGGCACCGCGATCCCGTCGATCTTGGCCTGCCGAAGCCGGACCATCTGGTCGTGGTTGGCGCCGTGGTAGGAGATGTCACCGGATCCGTTGGCCTTCTCCAACCCGCCGATGCGGTGCTCCAGCCCCTCGGTCCCGGGCACCGCTATCTGGCGGGCCAGGGTCTGCGGGTCGCGCGCGTAAGGAGCGAAATCCGTTCCCGCAGCGACGAATCCGGTGTCGATCGGTTCAAAGGATTCGACGGCGGGAATCCGCCAGGGCTCGGATCCGTTAGCGATCGCACCGTCGGAGAGCAGGATCACCGGCGTGCGGTAGGTCAGCGCGATCCGGGTGGCCTCCATGGCGGTGTCGAAGCAGTCCGACGGCGAGCACGGCGCCAGCACCGCCACCGGGGACTCGCCGTTGCGGCCGTACATGGCCTGCAGCAGGTCGGCCTGCTCGGTCTTGGTGGGCAGACCGGTGGAGGGTCCGCCGCGCTGGACGTCGATGATCAGCAGTGGCAGTTCGGTCATCACGGCCAGCCCGATGAACTCCGACTTCAGCGCCATGCCGGGCCCGGAGGTGCTGGTGACCCCCAGCGCACCGCCGTAGGAGGCGCCCAGGGCCGCCCCGATCCCGGCGATCTCGTCCTCGGCCTGGAAGGTCAGCACGTCGAAGTTCTTGTGCTTGGACAGCTCGTGCAGGATGTCCGACGCCGGGGTGATCGGGTAGCTGCCGAGCACCACCTGCACGCCGGCCAGTTGCCCGGCGGCGACGATTCCGTAGGCCAGCGCGGTGTTGCCCGAGATCTGCCGGTACTCCCCCGCGGGGAGCCTGGCCGGGGCGACCTCGTAGGTGGTGGCGAAGGCCTCGGTGGTCTCGCCGTAGTTCCAGCCGGCCCGCAGCGCCAGCACGTTGGCCTGGGCGATCTCCGGCTTGCGGGCGAACTTCTCCTGAATGACGGCCTCGCTGTGTTCCACCGGCCGGCCGTATATCCAGGACAGCAGGCCCAGGGCGAACATGTTCTTGGCCCGCTCGCCGTCCTTCTTCGACACCCCGCTGGGCTCCACCGCGCCCAGCGTCAGCGTGGTCATCGGCACGTCGTGCACGACGTAGTCGGACAACTCGCCGCTGTGCAGGGGGTCGGTCAGGTAACCGACCTTGGCCAGGTTGCGCTTGGTGAACTCGTCAGAGTTGGCGATCACGGTGCCGCCCCGCGGCAGGTCGGCCAGGTTGGCCTTCAGCGCCGCCGGGTTCATCGCCACCAGGACGTCGGGGCGGTCGCCCGCGGTGAGGATGTCGAAGTCGGCGATCTGGATCTGGAAGGACGAGACGCCGGGCAGGGTGCCCTGCGGAGCACGGATCTCGGCGGGGTAATTCGGTTGTGTCGCAAGGTCATTGCCGAACAGGGCGGCCTCGGAGGTGAACCGGTCCCCGGTCAGTTGCATGCCGTCGCCGGAGTCGCCGGCGAATCTGATGACGACCTTCTCGATCTTCTGTCTGTCGTGCGCAGCGCCATTGCTGCTTGGACCCACGTCGCCGCCTCTCGGTCGGGGTACGACGAAAACCTGCTCAGTGACCGCCATTATTGCACTTTTCTCAGGTAAGTCACAGCACCCCCCGTTCGCGACGCGCCGCTGGACACCCGTCAAAGCCACAGCTCAGTGCAGCAGACCCCCTCCGGAGGCAGCCGCGGCGGGAGTTCGGCCGTCACCGAATCCTAAGAAATCGGACCCGCAGCTCCGCCCCTCGGCGAGGATGGTCTGGTGCCCGAGCCCTTCCCCGAACCGCACTGGGGGTCCGAGCAGATGTCGCCGCTGTTCGCCCCCGCGTTCCGGTTCGCCTCCTCACGCGCCGGGTCCCGGTTCCTGCGGATGCTGGTCCCGCTGGACCGCCGCGTGCTCGCGGCGACCCGGGGGAAGTACGCCCTCTTCGGCCCGACCGCACTGCCTCCTCTGCTGCTGACCACCACCGGACGCAAGTCCGGGCTGCCGCGGTCGACGGCGTTGAACTACCTGCGTGACGGCGATCGGCTGCTGGTGCTGGCCAGCAACTTCGGCCAGACGCAGCACCCGGCGTGGTCGTCGAACCTGCTGGCCCAGCCCGCGGCGACGGTGGCGATCGCCGGCACCGAGATCCCGGTGACGGCCGAACTGCTCAGCGGAGGCGAGCGCGACCGTGCCCTGCAGAAGTTCCTCGCCTACCCGATGTACCGCGCCTACCGCACCCGCACCACCCGTGAACTGCGGCTGTTCGCGCTGTCACGAGCCTAGATTGCTTCTCGCGGGCCTAGATTGGACGCATGCGGATCGGCCCACCTAAGACGTCGGCCGCAGGTGTGCCCGCCGTCCTGGTCGCGCTGAGGCGCAGCCTGGCCCAGATGGGTGCGGTGCGCACCGTCACCACGCTGGGCGGTGTCAACCAGCGCGACGGCTTCGACTGCCCGGGCTGCGCCTGGCCCGAGCCGCCGGGCGGGCGAAAACGGTTGGAATTCTGCGAGAACGGCGCCAAGGCCGTCGCCGAGGAGGCTACCCGGCGGGTGGTCACCCCGGAGTTCTTCGCCCGCCACCCGGTGTCGGACCTGGCGGCGCGGCCGGAGTACTGGCTGTCCCAGCAGGGCCGGCTGACCCACCCGATGGTGCTGCGCGAGGGCGACACCCACTACCGCCCGATCGGCTGGGAGGCGGCCTACTCGGTGATCGCCGAGCACCTGCACGCCCTGGCAAGTCCCGACGAGGCGGTGTTCTACACCTCCGGGCGCACCAGCAACGAGGCCGCGTTCCTCTACCAGTTGATGGTCCGCAGCTTCGGCACCAACAACCTGCCGGACTGCTCCAACATGTGCCACGAGTCCTCCGGCACGGCGCTGACCGAGTCGATCGGCGTCGGCAAGGGATCGGTGACCGTGGAGGACATCGCCCACGCCGACCTGATCGTGATCGCCGGCCAGAACCCGGGCACCAACCATCCCCGCATGCTGTCGGTGCTGGAGCAGGCGAAAGCCAACGGCGCGCGCATCGTCGCGGTGAATCCGCTGCCCGAGGCCGGCCTGATCCGGTTCAACGACCCGCAGACCGTCCGCGGCGTCCTGGGCCGCGGGACGCCGATCGCCGACGAGTTCGTCCAGATCCGCCTCGGCGGCGACATGGCGCTCTTCCGCGGCCTGGTCAGGCTGCTGCTGGAGGCCGACGACCGGGCTCCGGGCAGCGTGGTCGACCGGGAGTTCATCGACGCCCACTGCCATGGTTACGACGAATACGCAGCCCTGGCCCGTGCTGTCGACCTCGACACGGTGACCGGGGCCACCGGTGTCGCCCGCGCGCAACTGGATCGCGTCGCGCACATGCTGGCCGCGTCCCGGCGCACCGTAGTCTGCTGGGCGATGGGCCTGACCCAGCACACCCACGCGGTGGCCACCATCGGTGAGATCACCAACGTGCTGCTGCTGCGCGGCATGATCGGCAAGCCCGGTGCGGGGGTGTGCCCGGTGCGCGGGCACTCCAACGTGCAGGGCGACCGGACCATGGGAATCTGGGAGAAGGCGCCGGAATCATTTCTGACGGCACTGGATTCGCGCTTCGGCATCACGGTGCCGCGCCGGCACGGCCACGACACCGTCAACGCGATCCGCGCGATGCGCGACGGCCGGGCCGCGGTGTTCATAGGCATGGGCGGGAACTTCGCCTCGGCCACACCGGACACCGAGGTGACCGAGGCCGCGTTGGGCAACTGCGCGCTGACGGTGCAGGTGTCGACCAAGCTCAACCGCAGCCATCTGGCCTGCGGTCGCACCGCGCTGATCCTGCCCACCCTTGGCCGCACCGACCGCGACCTGCGTGACGGCCGTAGGCAGGTGGTCTCGGTGGAGGACTCGATGTCGATGGTGCACCTGTCGCGCGGCAGCCTGCCGCCGCCCGGACCCGAGGTGCGCAGCGAGGTCGCGATCATCTGCGGCCTGGCCCGCCGCCTGCTCGGTCCGGGCCATCCGGTGCCGTGGGAGCGCTTCGCCGCCGACTACGACAGCATCCGCGACGAGATCGCCGCGGTGGTGCCCGGCTGCGCGGACTACAACCGCCGGGTGCGCGAGCCGGACGGCTTCCAGCTGCCGCACCCGCCGCGGGACGCGCGCGAATTCCCTACCGAGACGGGCAGAGCCAACTTCGCCACCTACCCGCTGCAGTGGGTTCCCGTTCCGCCGGGGCGGCTGGTGCTGCAGACCCTGCGCAGCCACGACCAGTACAACACCACGATCTACGGCCTCGACGACCGCTACCGCGGGGTCCACGGCGGCCGCCGGGTGGTGTTCGTCAACCCCGACGACATCGCCGCCCTCGGCCTGGCCGGGGGCCAGCACGTCGACCTGGTCTCGGAGTTCGGCGCCGGAACGGACGTGCAGGAGCGCCGGGCCAGGGACTTCGTCGTCGTGCCCTACCCCACCCCGGCCGGCAACGCCGCCGCCTACTACCCGGAGACCAACCCGCTGGTTCCGCTGGACCACGTCGCCGCGAAGTCGAACACCCCGGTCTCCAAGGCGGTCGTCATCAAACTCGAAGCGGCCCGATGGGCCGGGTGACCGCCCGGCGGCGGGTCAGCCACCTCTCCGGGGATACCGCCACCGAGCGGGCCGACACCCTGGTGGTCGAGGAACCGCTGGAGATCCGCCTCAACGGATCGGCCGTCACCGTCACCATGCGGACGCCCGGCTCGGATTTCGAACTGGCGCAGGGTTTCCTGCTCACCGAAGGACTGATCACCGGCCGCGACGACATCGCCACGGTGCGGTACTGCGCGGGCGCCGGAGACGAAGACGGCCTGAACACCTACAACGTGCTCGACGTCGCCCTCACCCCGGGCGTGGAGCTACCCGACCTCGACGTCACCCGCAACTTCTACAGCACCTCATCGTGCGGAACCTGCGGCAAGGCATCCCTGGAGGCGGTCCGGCTGTCCAGCCGGCACTCCCCCGGCGATGACCCGACGACCGTAAGCGCCGCGATCCTCACGGCGCTTCCGGACCGATTGCGCTCTGCCCAAAAGGTATTCGCCACCACCGGCGGCCTGCACGGCGCGGCACTGTTCGGACCCGACGGCACGCTACAGGTGGTCCGCGAAGACATCGGCCGGCATAACGCGGTCGACAAGGTGATCGGCTGGGCGCTGGAGTCCGGCCGCATCCCGCTGGCCGGGACGGTCCTGCTCGTCAGCGGCCGGGCCTCCTTCGAGCTGACGCAGAAGGCGGTGATGGCCGGTGTGCCGGTGATCGCGGCGGTCTCAGCGCCGTCCTCGCTGGCGGTGGATCTGGCCGCCGAGTCGGGGCTGACCCTGGTGGCGTTCCTGCGCGGGGACTCGATGAACGTCTACACCCGCCCCGACCGCATCACCTGATCCGGCGAGCAGACGCAAACTCGCACGGCAGGCCGGGGTTTTGTGCGAGTTTGTGTCTGCTCGCCGGATCAGGTGATGCGGTCGGGGCGGGTGTAGACGTTCATCGAGTCCCCGCGCAGGAACGCCACCAGGGTCAGCCCCGACTCGGCGGCCAGATCCACC
>NZ_JBJTJF010000220.1:0-20650 GCF_046095365.1 Mycobacterium sp. | reverse complement strand
CCTGCTGATCTCCGAGAGCGGCGCCACCGACCGCAACGGCGACAACAACGTGGCCGGGCCGATCGGCAACATGCGCCAGCTGGCGGCGTACTTCTCCGACCGCGGTGTGGCCACTCTGCGCTACGACAAGGTCGGTACCGGAGCCACCGGCCTGGGACCGCACGCCGGCCGCCCGGGCGACGTGGGCAGCGCGGTCTACACCGACGGTGCCAAAGCGGCGGTGCGGTTCCTGGCGGGCCGGCCAGGAACCGACCGGGTTTCGGTGTACGCCCTGGGGGAGGGCACGATTCACGCGATGACCCTTGCCGGGGACACCTCGCCGGATGCGCCGAAAATCCACTCGCTGGGACTGCTGCAGCCGCTGGGCGCCCGGTACCTGGACCTGATCGGTGGCCGGGTGGATGCCGACCTGGCGGCCGCGGTGCGCGGCGGTGCCAAGACCCGGCAGCAGGCCGACGAGGTGCGGGCGGCCTGGCGGGCCGCCGTGGAGCAGGTCCGCAGCAGCGGATCCGCGCCGGCCGGCCTGCCCGACGGACTGAGCGCAATCCTCAACCCCGGCAACGCCAAAGCCGTCGCCGAATCCGACGCCATCGACCCGCTCGCCCTGGCGGCCGCCGTTCCGGACGGGACGCCGGTGCTGCTCACCTGCTCGGATTCCGACGCGCAGGCCTCCTGTGCCGGTGTCGCCCCGCTGGCCCGCGCGCTGGAGCACACCGACCTGGACCTGGTGGCGCTGCGCGGCGTCAACCACGTCCTGCGCGACGACCCGACCGACAACGTCGCCGGCTACGCGAAGAAGGCGCCGCTGTCGGCTCAGCTCACCGATGCGCTGAACGCGTTCGTGACCGAATAGGGGTGCTGTTGAGGAATTCCGTTCTGGGGACAGATGATCCGCCGGGAGCGGCGGAGCACCGGGACAGTCGGCCCGGTAACCTAACGTGGCGCCCATGACCGACGACAAGATGCTGGCCCGGATCGCCGCGCTACTGCGCCAGGCCGAGGGCACCGACAACGTCCACGAGGCCGAGGCCTTCATGGCCGCCGCGCAGCGCCTCGCCACCGCGACGGCGATCGACCTCGCGGTCGCCCGTGCCCACACCGCCGACCGGACCGCCGCCCAGGTGCCCACCCAGCGGACCATCACCATCGGAGACCCGGGGTCTCGCGGCTTGCGGACCTACGTCCAGCTGTTCGCCGGCATCGCCGCCGCCAACGACGTGCGCTGCGACGTGGCGTCGAACTCCACCTTCGTCTACGCCTACGGGTTCGCCGAGGACATCGACGCCAGCCACGCCTTGTACGCCAGCCTGGTGGTCCAGATGGTGCGGGCCTGCGACGCGTATCTGGCCACCGGCGAACACCGCCCCACCCCGACCATCACCGCCCGGCTGAACTTCCAGTTGGCCTTCGGCTCCCGGATAGCCCGGCGTCTGTCCGAGGCCCGCGACGACGCACGCCGGGAGGCCACCTCGGCGCGCGGCGCGGCTCCCGGCACGGCTGTTGCGTTGCGCAACAAGGAGATCGAACTGCGAGACCACTACCGCACCCAGTCCCAGGCCCGGGGCACCTGGCGGGCCACCAGCGCGTCGGCCGGGTACTCGTCGTCGGCGCGCCGGGCCGGCGACCGGGCCGGCCGCACGGCACGCCTGGGCGCCGCGCCCGAGTTGCCGGGAGCGAGGGCCCGGCTCAAGCGGTGAGCGGTCGCGACTCCCAGCGTTCCCGGGTCTACGCGGCCGAGAAGTTCGTCCGCACCCTGTTCGACCGCGCGGCCCGGAACGGCTCGCGATCCGTCGATTTCTTCGGCGAGCCGATAACGCTGCCGCCCGAGGCCAGGTTCGCCTCGGTCGAGTCGGTGCAACGCTACGTCGACGAGGTGCTGGCCATGCCATCGGTAGCCGAAATCCGTTCCGGTGCAATGCCGCTGACGGTCCGTGCCCGGCGTGCGGCGACGGCCGCGCACTACGAGCGGAACGGACCGGCCGCGGTGATCGCGGTTCCCGAACGGCTCGGCGGCGACTGGGCGATGCGTGAACTGGTGGTTTTGCACGAGGTGGCCCACCACCTGTGCGACCCGGACGCGCCGTCGCACGGTCCGGGTTTCGTCACCACGTTCTGCGCGCTGGCCTCGGCCGTCATGGGCCCGGAGGCCGGGCACGTCCTGCGCGTGGTCTACGCCAAGGAGGGTG
Source organism: Mycobacterium sp. (assembly GCF_046095365.1). Classification (GTDB taxonomy): domain Bacteria; phylum Actinomycetota; class Actinomycetes; order Mycobacteriales; family Mycobacteriaceae; genus Mycobacterium. Next base: position 18,464 of record NZ_JBJTJF010000220.1, on the reverse strand, counting down.
TGCGATGGACGAGTTGATCGGTTCCGGCCAGTGGCTGGCAGTCGATGACCTGCTGGACCGGCTGGTCCTCGGCGAGGACCCGGCTCTGACCGCGGCGCTCGCCGACTCCGAGGCCGCCGGCCTTCCGCCCATCGAGGTCTCGGCGCAGATCGCCCGGTTGCTGTACCTGCTGGTGCGGATCAGCGGGGCACGCCGGGTCCTCGAGATCGGCACCCTCGGAGGGTTCAGCACGATCTGTCTGGCCCGCGGGGTCGGCGCCGAGGGCAGCGTGGTGACTCTCGAGCACAACGTCCGGCACGCCGAGGTGGCGACCCGCAACCTGCGCCGGGCCGGGGTCGCCGACCGGGTGGAGATCGTGGCCGGCCCGGCGCTGGACACCCTGCCCCGGCTCAGCGGCCGGTTCGACCTGGTGTTCATCGACGCCGACAAGGAGAACAACGCCGCCTACGTCGAACACGCGGTCAGGCTCGGCCGCCCTGGAACGGTGATCGTGGTCGACAACGCGGTGCGGGCCGGGCGGATCCTCAATCCCGCCGCCGGGGACCACCAGGCTCGGGGAGTGCGGGAGATGCTCGAATTCGTCGGCGGCCACCCGCGGCTGGAGGCTGCCGCGGTTCAGACTCTCGGCGCCAAGGGCTGGGACGGCTTCGTGATCGCCCGGCGGACCTAGCCGCCGGCCGCCATCACCTCCACCGGAACCGCGTTGAGGACGGCGGTTCCTGACAGCGGCTCGATCAGCGAACTGTCCAGCAGGCTGTTCACGTTGACCCCGGCCTGGGTGGCCGCCACCGTCAGCCGGGTTCCCGGCGCGGAGTGTCCCCAGCCGTGCGGCAGCGACACCACCCCGGGACGGATGGCGTCGGTGATCTCCACCGGCACCTCGAGTTTGCCGCCCGGCCCGGTCACCACGGCCAGGTCGGTCACGCCAAAGCGGGCCGCGTCGTCGGGGTGGATCTGCAGGGTGCAGCGGTTGGTCCCGCCGGCCAGGGCGGGCAGGTTGTGCATCCAGCTGTTGTTGGATCGCAGGTGGCGGCGTCCGATCAGCAGGAAGCCGGCGGTGTCCGCGCCGATCGAATCCTGCAGCCGAACGATGTCGGCCAGGATCGGCTCCGGCGCCAATTCCACCTTGCCGGAGGGGGTTCGGAGGATCTCCGGGATACGCGGAGTCAGCGGACCCAGGGCGACACCGTGCGGGTTGTCCCTGAGCCGCCGCAGGGTCAGGCCGTCCGGCCGCGAACCGAAGGCGTCGCCGTACGGGCCCAGCCGCAGCATCATGTCCAGTCGGCGCTCGTACCCGGGACCCTCCGCCAGCATCGAGACCAGCTCCTCGACGGAGCGGCCGGCCACCGGGGAGTCCGGATCGGCGACCTCCTTGCCGAGGACCACTGAAATGATCTGGTCGTCAACCAGTTTCGGATCGGCTCCGGTGCCCAGACCGAGCACTCCGAGGGTCAGCCGGCACAGGATCTCCACCTCGTCGGGACGGCCGTCCGGCAACGGCAGGACGGCGGGGGAGTAGCGGGCGGTGTTGCGGGTCGCCACCCCGGACAGCGCCACGTCGAAGTGCGGCGCGTGCGACGGTGGCGGCGGGGGCAGGATGACGTCGGCGTGCCGGGTGGTCTCGTTGAGGTAGGGGTCGATGGACACCATGAATTCCAGGCCGTCCAGTGCCGCCGACAGCCGTTCGCCGTCGGGTGCGGAGAGCACCGGATTGCCGGCGATGGTCACCACCGCACGAACCTGTCCCGGCCCGGGTGTCTCGATCTCCTCCGGCAGCAGCGCCGTCGGCAGTTCCGCGGCCACCTCCGGGGCCCCGGAGACCCGGCTGTGCCAGCGCCCCACGGAGAAGCCCCGACCGGTGCGCGCCGGCCGCGGGGCCGCGCCGATCGGCGAGGTCGCGAACATCGCGCCGCCGGGCCGGTCCAGGCTGCCGGTGAGCAGGTTGACCACGTCGACCAGCCAGCTGGTCAGGGTGCCGAACCGCACCGTGGAGGTGCCGATCCGGCCGTAGACGCACGTTCGCGGCCCGGCCGCGATGTCGCGGGCCAGCTCGCGGATCTGTGCAGCGGTGACACCGCAGTGCCCGGCCACCGCCTCGGGCGGGAACTCCAGCGCGGCGGCGCGGACCCGCTCCAGTCCGGTGACGTGGTCGGCCAGCCCGCCGAGCCGGTCGTCGACAAGATCCTCGTCGAAGAGCACGTTGGCCACCGCGAACAGCAGCGCGCCGTCGGTGCCGGGTCTGGGGGCGATGTGCCGGTCGGCCAGCCGGGCGGTGCGGGTGCGGTTCGGGTCGATGACGGTGAGACGGCCGCCGCGGCGTTTGAGCGCCTTGAGCTTGCCGCCGAAATCGGCTGCGGTGGCGACACTTCCGTTGGACACCAGCGGGTTGGCGCCGATCACCACGAGGTGGTCGGTGCGGTCGACGTCCGGGACGGTGAACGCGAAGGCGTTTCCGAACAGGTAGCCGCAGGCGACCTGTTTGGGCATCTGGTCCAGCGTGCTGGCGGTGAAGACCTGGCGGGTCTGCAGGGCGCGCACCAGTTGCGGGGCGTAGAGCCCGCCGGCGATGGTGTGCGCATTCGGGTTGCCGAGGTAGACGGCGACGGCGGCATCGGCGTCGGCCTTCACCCGCGCCAGCCCGGCGACGGCGGCCTCCAGGGCCTCCGGCCAGCCGGCCTCGACCAGTTCCCCGTCGCGGCGGACCAGCGGCACCCGAAGCCGGTCGGGGTCGTTGTCGAGTTCGGCGAAGCTGGCGCCCTTGGGACAGATGTAGCCGCGGCTGAACACGTCGTCGCGGTCTCCGCGGGCGCCGGTGACCCGACCGTCTTCGACGGTGAGAACCATCCCGCAGGTGGCCTCGCAGAGCGGACAGATGCGCAGCGCGGTGCGGGTCACCACCTCACTGTGCGCCTCCGGGCTGCCGCAGGCAAGCGGTCAGTCGCAGACCGCCCCGCGTGCGGCCGACCCCACCAGCTTGCAGTACTTGGCCAGCACCCCGCGGGTGTAGCGCGGCGGCGGCGGGGTGAAGCCGGCCCTGCGTGCGTCGATCTCGGACGGTTCGACGAGGATGTCGAGGGTCCGGTTGGCGACGTCGAGACGGATGCGGTCGCCGTCGGCGACGAACGCGATCGGTCCGGCGTCGACGGCCTCCGGGGCGACGTGGCCCACGCACAGGCCGGTGGTGCCCCCGGAGAACCGGCCGTCGGTGAGCAGCAGGACGTCCTTGCCCAGCCCGGCTCCCTTGATGGCGCCGGTGATCGCGAGCATCTCGCGCATCCCCGGGCCGCCCTTGGGTCCCTCGTAGCGGATGACCACCACGTCCCCGGCGGTGATGGTGCCGTCCTCGAGGGCGTCCATGGCGGCGCGCTCACCGTCGAAAACCCTTGCGGTGCCCTCGAACACGTCCGAATCGAAACCGGCCGACTTGACCACCGCACCTTCGGGGGCCAGCGAGCCGTGCAGGATCGTGATCCCGCCGGTGGGATGGATCGGGTTGGTCAGGGCGCGCAGAACCTTGCCGTCGGGATCGGGCGGGTCGATGTGGGAGAGGTTCTGCGCCATGGTCCTGCCCGTCACGGTCATCACGTCACCGTGCAGCAGGCCGGCGTCGAGCAGGGCCTTCATCACCACCGGAACCCCGCCGATGCGGTCGACGTCGTTCATCACGTGCGCGCCGAACGGCTTGACGTCGGCCAGGTGCGGCACCTTGGCGCCGATCCGGGTGAAGTCGGCCAGGGACAGCTCGACGTCGGCCTCGTGTGCGATGGCCAGCAGGTGCAGCACGGCGTTGGTGGAGCCGCCGAAGGCCATCACCACCGCGATCGCATTGTCGAAAGCCTCCTTGACCAGAATGTCGCGGGCGGTGATTCCGCGGCGCAGCAGCTCCACCACGGCCAACCCGCTGCGCCGGGCGTAACCGTCGCGGCGGCGGTCGGTGGCCGGCGGCGCGGCGCTGCCCGGCAGCGAAAGTCCCAGCGCCTCACCGGCGCTGGCCATGGTGTTGGCGGTGTACATGCCGCCGCAGGCGCCCTCGCCCGGGCAGATCGCCCGTTCGATGGCGTCGACGTCCTCCCGGCTGATCAGGCCGCGTGCGCAGGCGCCGACCGCCTCGAACGCGTCGATGATCGTGACCTCACGTTCCGAGCCGTCGGGCATCTTGGCCCAACCCGGCAGGATCGAACCGGCGTAGAGGAAGACCGCCGCGAGGTCCAGTCGCGCGGCGGCCATCATCATCCCGGGCAGCGACTTGTCGCACCCGGCCAGCATCACCATGCCGTCCATCCGCTCGGCCTGCATCACCGTCTCGACGCTGTCGGCGATCACCTCCCGGGACACCAGCGAGAAGTGCATGCCCTCGTGGCCCATCGCGATGCCGTCGGACACCGAGATGGTGCCGAACTCCATCGGGAAGCCGCCCGCCTCGAACACGCCCTCCTTGGCCGCCGTCGCCAGCCGGTCCAGCGAGAGGTTGCACGGGGTGATCTCGTTCCACGACGACGCCACCCCGATCTGGGGTTTGGCGAAGTCGTCGTCGCCCATGCCGACCGCGCGCAGCATCCCGCGGGCGGCGGCCTTCTCCAGTCCGTCGGTGACGTCGCGGCTGCGGGGCTTGAGGTCGGGGGTTTCACTCACGCGACCAGTATGACCCGCGGGCCGGCACCGCCCAACGCCCGTCTCGTCCGGTCCTGACGCGGGTCTCAGGGCGGTCTCGAAAGCGGCCCTGCGGCGCGTCGGGGGGTTATCCGGGGTCGGCCCAGCCGATACCGTGGTGGCACCCGCTATGACAGTCGACGCTCCCGCCCGCCCGCGCACCGGCCCCTGGACCCCACGGGTCGCTGTCGCGCTCGCAGTGCTGGCCTCCGCCGCCTTCGTGTACGTGACGGCCGAGATCATGCCGGTGGGCGCATTACCGGCCATCGCCGCCGATCTCGGTGTCAGCGAGGCGGTGGTCGGCACTCTGCTGGCCAGTTACGCGCTCGTCGCGGCTGTTGCCACGGTTCCGCTGGTCCGTTGGACCGCGGCCTGGCCGCGCCGCCGGACGCTGTTGTTCACGCTGGGCGCCCTGACCGCGTCCCAGCTGATCTCCGCGCTCGCGCCGACCTTCGCCGTGCTGGCCGCCGGCCGGATGCTCTGCGCGATGACCCACGGCCTGATGTGGTCGGTGATCGCACCGATCGGCGCCCGGATGGTGCCGGCCACGCACGCCGCGAGGGCCACGGTGGCCGTGTACGTCGGCACCGGGCTGGCACTGGTGGTGGGCAGTCCGCTGACCGCTGCGCTCAGCGAGATGTGGGGCTGGCGCTGGGCCGTGGCCGGGATCACCGTGGCCGCCGCCGCGGTGCTGATCGCCGCGCGGCTCACCCTGCCGCTGATGGCGATGGACCCGGACGGCGGAACCGGCGGTCAGCGCCACATCTGGCACCACCACAACCGGCGTCTGGTCATCATGTGCCTGCTGACCCTGGTCGGGGTCACCGGGCACTTCGTGTCCTACACCTTCATCGTCGTCATCATCCGCGACATCGTGGGAGTGGGCGGGCCCAACCTGGCGTGGTTGCTGGCCGCCTACGGAGTGGCCGGCCTGACCGCGATGGCCCTGCTCGCCCGCCCCGGCGACCGGCACCCGAAAGCCGTCGTCGCCGGCTGCATGGCCGGGCTGTCGCTGGTGCTTCTGGTGCTGGCGGGCCTGGGTCTGGCGGGCCGCGGAAACACCACGACCCTGGTGATCGGGATCGGCGCCGTCGTGTTCTGGGGCGCGGCCGCGACGGCGATGCCGCCACTGCTGCAGTCCGCCGCGATGCGGCACAGCCCCGACGACCCCGACGGCGCGTCGGGTCTGTACGTGACCGCTTTCCAGGTCGGCATCATGGCCGGTTCGCTGCTCGGTGGCCTGCTGTTCGAGCATGCCGGCGAGTCGGTCATGCTGGCCGCCTCGGCGGTGCTGGTGGCCGGTGCCCTGGTCTGCACGCTGGTCGCACCGCGCCTCTTTCCGCCCGCTGCCGTGACCTGCGAGGAGTAACGCTCGTCACGCGGGAGGCGATCATCTGCACAGTTCAGCGCACTGGCGGCCACTGGCGTGGCGGGGACCACCCCGGCTTCTGTGCGACACTGGGAACTACAGCAAGCGTTTTCTAAGGAGTTTTCCGTGATGCGGGTGAGGGGTGCTCTGGCCGCCGCGCTCTGCGTGGTGGGTATTGCCGGCACCGGCCTGGGCGCCGGCCCGGCGCGGGCCGATCCGGATCAGCCGCCGGTTGATCCGCAGGTGATCGACGTGCCGCCGCCTCCGCCGCCGGTCGAGGGACCGCCCATCCTGTTCCCGCCGCCGCCGCCCCCGGAACCGGGGGACCTGGCGGCACCGGGCGTCGTACCGCCGCCGCCGCCTCCGTTCCCGCCGCCGCCGCCGTTCCCGCCGCCGCCGCCGGCGCCCGAGGCCGCTCCGGCCACCGCCATGGGTGCGGCCAAGGGCCAGAACGCGGCGCCCTTCACCGGTGACCCGGTCTTCGCGCCACCGAGTTTCAACCCGGTCAACGGCGCGCTCGTGGGCGTGGCAAAGCCGATCATCATCAACTTCCAGCGGCCGATCGCCGACCGCGCCCTGGCCGAGCAGTCCATCCACATCTCGTCCAGCCCGCCGGTGGCCGGCACGTTCTACTGGACCACCGACACGCAGGTGCGTTGGCGGCCCTACAAGTTCTGGCCGGCCGGCACCCGGGTCAACATCGACGCCAGCGGCGCGAAGTCGAGCTTCCGCGTCGGTGACTCGCTGGTGGCCACCATCGACGACAAGACCCACCAGATGACGATCACCCGCAACGGTGCGGTGGTGAACACCTTCCCGGTCTCCATGGGCATGCCCGACGGCAAGCACGAGACCAAGAACGGCACCTACTACGTGCTGGAGAAGTTCCCGACCATCATCATGGACTCCTCCACCTACGGAGTGCCCGTGGACTCCACCTACGGCTACAAGCTGAAGGTGGATTGGGCGGTGCGTATCGACAACAGCGGCGGCTTCGTGCACAGCGCGCCGTGGTCGGTGGCCGACCAGGGCAAGCGCAACGTCAGCCACGGCTGCATCAACCTCGGGCCGGCCAACGCGAAGTGGTTCTACGACAACTTCGGCAGCGGCGACCCGATCATCGTGAAGAACTCCGTGGGCCTCTACACCAAGCCCGACGGCGCCGACGACTGGCAGTGGCAGCTGTACTAGTTCCAGATCCGGACCCGCTGCGGCGGGTCGAGGTAGAGGGCGTCGTCCTCGGTGACGCCGAAGGCGTCGTAGAAGGCGTCGATGTTGCGGATAACCCCGTTGCACCGGAACTCCGGCGGCGAATGGGGGTCCACGGCGAGCCGCCGAACGGCCTCGGCCGGCCGGGACTTGGTGCGCCACACCTGCGCCCACCCGAACAGCACCCGCTGGAGGCCGGTCAGCCCGTCGATCACCGGCGCCGCCCGCCCGCCCAGGGATAACCGGTAGGCCAGCAGCGCGATGGACAGGCCGCCGAGGTCCCCGATGTTCTCCCCGACGGTGAATGCGCCCTGGACATGCGGGGAGTCCGGGCGGCCGGCGAGGTCACGCGGCACGTAGTTCTCGTACTGCTCGATCAGCATGGCCGTGCGGGCACCGAACTCCCGGCGGTCCTCGTCGGTCCACCAGTCGAGCAGGTGCCCGTCGCCGTCGTATTTGGAGCCCTGATCGTCGAACCCGTGCCCGATCTCGTGGCCGATCACCGCCCCGATTCCGCCGTAGTTGGCCGCGTCGTCGGCCCCGGCGTCGAAGAACGGCGGCTGCAGTATCGCCGCGGGGAAGACGATCTCGTTCATCCCGGGGTTGTAGTAGGCATTGACGGTCTGCGGGGTCATGAACCACTCGTCGCGGTCGACGGGGCCGCCGAGTTTGGCCAGTTCCCGGTCGGTCTCCACCTCCGCCCCGCGGATCACGTTCCCGTACAGGTCGTCCCGGCTGACCACCAGGGCCGAGTAGTCGCGCCATCTGGCCGGGTAGCCGATCTTTGCGGTGAAACTGTCCAGCTTGGCCAGGGCGCGCGCCCGGGTGGCCGGAGTCATCCAGTCCAGGTTGGTGATGCTCTCCCGGTAGGCCTCGCGCAGGTTGGCGACCAGGACGTCCATCCGTGCCTTGGCATCCGGCGGGAAGTGCCGTTCGACGTAGAGCCGTCCCACCGCGTCGCCCATCAGGCTCTCGACGACCGACACCGCACGCTTCCACCGTTCCCGGATCTGCTCGGTACCCGACAGTGTGCGGCCGTAGAACTCGAAGTCCTCCTCGACCAGTGCCGAGGGGAGCACGGCCGCGCGGGCGTGAATGAGCCGCCAGCGCGCCCAGTCCTGCCAGTCGGTGAACTCCGCGGACGACCACAGCTCCGCGAAAGAGGAGAGGTAATCAGGCTGGCGCACAACGACTTCGGCAACCGCGCCCGGTGCGGCACCCAGCGCGGAGATCCACGCGGGCCAGTCGAATCCCGGTGCGAAGCCGGGTAACTCGGCGAAACCGCGCAGGTTGTAGGTCAGGTCGGCGTCGCGACGGCGGACCACGTCCCAGTGGCCGGCGGCGAGCCGGGTCTCCAGCGCCACGACCCGGCCGGCCCGCTCGGTGTACTCGTCGGGCGTGCCGCCGAACACCAGGGCGAACATCGAGGCGATGTGCGCGGGGTAGGCGCCGAGAATCGCCGCGTGCTGCTCGTCGCGGTAGTACGACTCGTCGGGCAGACCCAGGCCCGACTGGCTCAGGTGCACGAGGTATCGCGACGAATCCTTGGCGTCGGTGCTGACGTAGACCCCCACGCCGCCGCCGACGCCGCTGCGCTGCAGCCGGCCCAGAACCGCGGCCAGTTCAGCGGGGCCCGCCGCGCGGTCGATGGGCGCCATCTCGGCGACCAGCGGGGCCGGCCCGCGCCGCTCGACCGCGTCGGCGTCGAGGACGCTGGCGTAGAGGTCGCCGATGCGCCGCTCGTCGGAGTCGACGGCTCCGGAAGCCGCGGCGGCGTCGGTGATGATCTCGCGCACCTGTTCCTCGGCCCGGTCGTAGAGCTGCCGGAACGCGCCGTCGGTGGCGCGGTCGGCCGGCATCACGTAGTCGGCCAGCCAGCGGCCGTTGACATGGCCGAACAGATCGTCCTGCGGGCGGACCGCCGGGTCGAGGTGGGTGAGGTCGATCCCGGAGCGCTGCGTATCTGCCGTCACGCCCACCATCCTTGCTCATCGCCCCTGCCGGTAGCCTCCCCTGCATGCCCGATGCCGGAGAGGACCGCGACCGCACGCGCCCCGGGGCGCCGACGGCGTTCGGGGTCGCCTCGGCGGTGCTGGCCGTGCTGGCCCTCGCCGCGGCGGCACTGATCGCCGTGATGTGGACCGGCCACCGCTCCGAGGAGGCCGCCCGCGGCTATCAGGCCCGGGCCATGCAGGCCGCTGCGCAGTGGACCGGGATCCTGATCAACATGAACGCCGACAACGTCGAAGCCAGCATGCTGCAGTTGCGCGACGGAACCGTCGGCGAGCTCAACACCGGTTTCGAAGCCTCGATCGCCCCGTACCGCGACGTGGTCAAGACGCTCCGGTCGAAGACCACCGGCCAGGTCGAGTCGGTTTCGATCGAGGTGATCCACCGCAACCTCGAGACCGGACCCGGGCAGCGCCCGCCGGCCCCGGCGACGCTTCCGGCCGAACTGGCCGCCCGCACCGACACCGTGCTGGTGGTCGCGACCTCGGTCAGCGAGAACGCCGCCAGCAAGCCCACCACGGTGCGCTGGAACCTGCGCCTCGGTGTCTCAGACGTCGACGGGACCCCACGGATCTCCCGGCTGGAGTCGCTGCGATGAGGAACCGGGCCCGGGTCCTGGCGTTCGACATCCTCGCGCCGGCGGCGGCGATAGCGGCCCTGCTGATGATCGGGGTGATGCTCGGCTGGCCGCTGTGGTGGGTGTCGGCCTGTTCGATCCTGTGCCTGCTCGTCGTCGAGGCCGTGATTCTCAACATCGTCCTCTACCGGCGTGACTCGGTCACGCTGGGAACCGACGACGACTCGCCCGGCCTTCGGCTGGCGGTGGTCGCGGTCACCACAGCCGCCGTCGCGGCTGCTGCGGTGGTCGGCTACCTGCATTGGACCCTTGCGGACCGGAATTTCAACCGTGACAGCACCGAGGTGGTCCGGGTCGCCTCGGAGGTGGCCGAGGCGACCGCCACCTTCGCGCCGGCCGAACCGCAGGCGGGAATCGACCGGGCCACGGCGCTGATGACGCCCGAGCGCGCCGAGGCCTTCAAGGCCCAATTCGGTTCGACGACAGCCGATATGGCCAAGCGCAAGGTGACGGCGAAGGCGGCGACCATATCGGCGGGCCTGGAGGCCCTGACGCCTTCGGCCGCCACCGTCGCGGTGCTGATGCGTGGAAGCCAGACCGAGCCGGGGCAAGAGCCCAGCAATGCGGTGCTGTCGCTGCGGGTCGCGCTGACCAAGCAGGACGGCGTCTGGCGGGTGGCCGATGTGGCGCCCCTCAGCTCGCGCTGACCGGACGCGCGCAGATCACGGCTCAGTCGGGTTCGGGGTATTCGTCGGCCGGCTCCGATGTGTTCCGGGCCTGCTGGGCCCGTATCTTGGCGAAGCGGTCGGACAGCCGACGCATCCGGATCATGAGCGAGGCCGGCGGACTGGCCGAGGCGTCGAGGTAGGCGGCGAAATCCACCGGGCTGACCCCGATCCGCGAGGCGAACTCCTGCGGGCTCAACCCGGACCGGTCCTGCAGGATCCGTACGTGCCGCGCCGCCTCGTTGCGTTCGTTTGCCTCCAGATGGTTGCGGGCACGCGCCAGGACTTCCGTCAGGGCCTGCGAAACGCCGTATGGGGCGGCGGATTCCAGGACTTCCTCGACCTGGCGCGCGGTACGGCCGTAGGGGTCGCGCTTGATCGCGACGACGATTCGCTGCCACACGGAGATATCCCCGCTCTGCAGGGCCGCCCGGATCGAGGCGGTGGGCCAGAACTCCACGGGGGTGTCGTCGAGAGGGTAGGGGGACGGGCGAGTCAACTCGCCTCCTCCAGGATCGCCACCGCCAGCGACAAGCACCGCCGCCGGACTTCGTCCCACGCCGGTCCGGACCCCTCGCCCGCGTCCGAGGGGATCGGATCGGCCAGTCGGCGCACCAACTGGGTGGCGATCCAGAGTCGCTCTGGTCGTCCAGCACTGTAGTACCCGTCGACCCCGGCCAGGGTCAGTGCGGCACTGTCCAGACCGACGGCGTCGGCGAGGTCGGCCAGGTCGGCGAAGTCGGCGCGGCTGCCGCGGCACAGAACCAGGAAGCTCTTCAGCCGCAGCGTCTCGGCCGCGGTCGGGATCTGCAGCCGGTCACCGGTGGGCAGTTGCACAGTGGTGGTCTCGACCGGGCCGCGCCGCTGCACGGCCGCCTCGGTCTGCAGCGCGTCCAGCGCCACGTCCAGGCGGCCCCGCCACATCGTCACCGGATGGACCGGCCGGCGCGGTCCCGGCCCGGGACCCGATCCGACACGGCGCTGAACCGCGGTGACGGTGGCCAGCCGGCCGGCGGCGGGCGCGTCGGCCCGCCCGTCGCAGCCGCTGAACGCCAGCGGGTCCACCACACTGACCGAGTCGGGTGCCAGGTCTTTGAGTCGCGCGGCGCTTCGCACCACCGTGCGCAGGTCGGCGGCCGGCGGCGCGATCGAGGAGATGTCGTCGGGGATGACGACGACATCCCCGACGTCGAGTCTGGGCAGCGGTTTCTCGAAGTCCACCGACGGCAGCAGCCGCCCCAGCCAGGCGGGCAGCCACCAGTTCCAGCGGTCGAACATCGCCATCAGCGCCGGCACCAGCACCAGCCGGACGATGGTGGCGTCCACGGCGATCGCGACCGCGCAGGCCACGCCGAGTTCGGCGACCAGCGGCATGCCGGCGAAGGCGAAGCCGACGAACACCGCGATCATGATCAGTGCTGCACTGGTGATGGTGCGGGCGCTGGTCGCCACGCCGTAGGCGACCGCGTCGCGGGTGTCGCCGGACTGCAGGAAGCGCTCCCTGATCCGGGTCAGCAGGAAGATCTCGTAGTCCATCGACAGGCCGAATGTCATGGCGAGCACCAGCGGGGGAATGGTGCTGTCGACTGACGAGATCGGTTCGAAGCCAAGCCGTTCCAGCCATCCCCATTGGAAGACCACCACCAGGCTGCCGTAGGCGGTCGCAACCGACAGCACCGTCATCAGAACGCCCTTGAGCGCGAGCACCACCGACCTGATCGAGATCAGCAGCATGACGAAGGCGATCACCGACACGAAGGCGAAGACCGCCAGTTGGGTGTGCGACACCCGGTCGTCGAAGTCCTTGATCAGCGCCGTGGGGCCGCCGACGTCGATCGAAACCCCGGTCGCCTCCGGCAACCCCGGCAGCGTCGCGCGCAGCCAGTCGATGGTCTCGCGGGCCCGCAACTCCTCGGGATCCACCGCGAGCACCGCCGACAGCAGCGCGCTGCGGTTGTCGTCGCCGAACACCGGTGGAGCCACCGAGACGATGTTCACCGCCTGACCCGTCGTCCGGCTCACGGCCTCGAGTACCGCGGCGTTACGCGTGTCGTCGGCGTCGGCGCCCGGGAAGTTGACCAGGATCCGGACCGGGCCGAGCGCCCCCGGTCCCAGCGCCTCGGCGGCGGCCGCGACACCGCCCCGGATCTCGTGGGAGGACGGGAACTGGCGCTGCATGCTGTTGCCCAGCACCATGCCGAAGGCCGGCGCGGCCAGCAGCAGCAGCACCGAGGTGGCGGCCAGCGCGGACGCCCAGGGCCGGCGCATCACCGCACCGACCCAGCGGGTCCAGAACCGGGACCGGGTGGCCTCCGGCCTGCGGGACCAGTGCAGCAGAGGTGAGCGCCGGGCGGCCGCGCGGCCGAAGGTGGCCAGCACCGCCGGGATCAGGGTGGCCGAGGTGAGCACGGCGAAGGCCACCGCGAGGATCGCGCCGGTGGCCATCGACCGCAGCACCGGGGTGTCGATCACATAGATCCCGGTGAGCGAGGCGACCACGGTCAGCCCCGAGAGCACCACGGCCAGACCCGAGGTGGCCATCGCGGCGTCGGCGGCGTGGTCGGGATCCCGGCCGGCGCGCAACTCCTCACGGAAGCGCATCAGGATGAACAGCGAGTAGTCGATCGCCAGCGCGATGCCGAACATCGACACCGTGGAGGTGACGAACACCGACATGGTGGTCACCGTCGACAGCAGGTAGACCGCGCCCATCGTCACCACCACGGTGCAGATGCCCAGCGCCAGCGGGATCGCCGCGGCGGCCAGCGAACCGAACACCACGACCAGCACCATCAGCACGATCGGCAGGTTCCAGCGCTCGGCGGCCGCGATGTCCTGCTTGGTGCTGGTCTGCGCGGCCGCGCCCAGCGCTCCCTGGCCGATCACGTAAAGCTTCACCCGCCCGTCGGCGGTGCGGCCCGGCTGGTCGCCGCTGACGCCGACCTTGGCCCGCAGTTGCCGGGCGACGTCCACCGCGCCGGTGTTGTTGAAGTCCAGCCGCAGAGACACCACGTACGGTCGGTCCGGCGCCGGGGCGGGTTGCACCGGGTTGTCCACCACCTGGAGGCTGGGAACCGAGCGCGCGGCCTCCTTGAGTTGGTCGACCGCCGCGGCCATGTCGGCGTAGGAGGCGTCGGCGCGTGGCGCGGCGACCAGGGCCAGCGGCGACGAGCCCAGCTGCGGGTAGTGGTCCTCCAGTTCGTACTGCACGCGCAGGGACTGCGAGCCGGCCACCTCGAAGCCGCCGCCGGTTAGGTGGTTTGACTGGGTCAGAGCGAGAGCCACCGACGGCACCAGCGCCAGCAGCCAGCATCCGAACACCAGCCACCGATGTCTGCGCAGGGTGCCGCTCAGTCGCATCATGAACTGCTGGATGGCTGTTCTCCCCGCATCGTCCGGTTTCCCGATTGCGTGTTGAGAGCCTACCCGCCGCCGGGACCGGCCGCGCCGTCGTGGCGGGACGCCGGGCAGGGCTGGCTTAAGATGTCCAAGAAGCCGAGTCGGCCGTCACGATTGGAGTCCCAGGATGATGCACACAGCCCGCCGGATCGTCTCGGGAACGATCGCCGCCGGTGCCCTGCTCTTGGGGCCGGCCCCCGCCGCGCTGGCGGACAACCCGCCGAACTGCACGGCCGCCGATCTGGCCGGGGTGGCCGCCGGTGTGTCCGCCGCCACGTCGGCCTACCTGTTCACCCACCCCGACGTCAACGCGTTCTTCACCGGCCTGGAGGGCTCGCCGCGGGACACCCTGCGCGGCCAGATCCAGCAGTACCTGGATGCCAACCCTCAGACCAAGGACGACCTGGCCGGTATCCGGCAGCCGCTGACCGACCTCAAGAACCGCTGCGGCGGCGACCAGTCCCTCGAAGTACCCGCTTCCTGATCGCGGCCGGGACGGCCCGCCAGCCCAGCAGCAGCGCCCCGATCGACACCGACGCCACCACGATGAAGCCGGCGGCGGTGCCCGCCCCGGTGGCCTTCCGCAGCGCCATGCCGATCGCGACGGCGCACAGCCACACCGTCAGGCCCGTCGGCCGCAGCGCGGTGGGGCGCCGCCAGCCTCGAATCAGCAGCCAGCCGACCAGGGTGCCGGTGAGAAACGGCCAGGCGGTCTGCGCGAGCCCCGCGGCGGTCAGTCCCTCGTCGTGACTGCGCCGGCCGGCCGCGGCGAACGCCAGGACGGCGGTCAGGTCCGCGGCCAGGGCTGCGGGCCACACCCGGCCGGCGACCCGGCTTGGCTCTCGGTCGGTCACGGCTGCAGACGATATCGGCCGGGCGGGTCCGGCGCGGTGCCCGGCCGGGCTGGCTAGGCTTGGCGGATGCTCGGCAGCCCCACCGGCGACGACGACGCCGTCGATCCGTTGGTACGCAAGGCCGCCGCCTGGTCGTGGCGTCTGCTGGTGATCATGGGCGTGATCGGGGCGTTGCTCTGGATCGCCGCACAGCTCAAGCTCATCGTGGTTCCGGTGGCGCTGGCGGTCATTCTGACCGCCCTGCTGCTGCCGGCCGTCGACTGGCTCGACCGGCGCCGGGTTCCCCGTGGCGGCGCGGTCGCCATGGTGCTGCTCAGCGCCATCGCCCTCTTCGGCGGCATCATGACTTTCGTTGTCAGCCAATTCGTTTCGGGTCTGCCCAGCCTCACCGAGCAGGTCACCCGCAGCATCGACAACGCCACCCAGTGGCTCATAGAGGGTCCGCTGCACCTGAGTCACGGCCAGATCGAGAGCGCCGGGGCCGCGGCCGTGAAGGCGTTGCGCGACAACCAGGAGAAGCTCACCACCGGCGCGCTGTCCACCGCCGCCACCCTGACCGAGATCGTCACCGGCGCATTCCTGATGCTGTTCACGCTGATCTTCCTGCTCTACGGCGGCCGGAACATCTACACCTACCTGACCACGATCATCCCGGCCCGCACCCGAGACCGGGTTCGGGCGGCCGGACGGGCGGGGTTCGGCTCGCTCATCGGGTACGTGCGGGCGACGTTCCTGGTGGCGCTGGTCGACGCCGTGGGGATCGGCACCGGCCTGGCCGTCATGGGCATCCCGCTGGCGCTGCCGCTGGCCTCCCTGGTGTTCCTCGGCGCATTCATTCCGCTGGTCGGCGCCGTCATCAGCGGGTTTCTCGCCGTCGTCGTTGCGTTGCTGGCAAAGGGTTTCGTCTACGCGCTGTTCACGCTCGGGCTGATCATCGCCGTTCAGCAGTTGGAGGCCCACGTCCTGCAGCCGCTGCTGATGGGCCGGGCCGTGTCGATCCACCCGCTGGCCATCGTGCTGGCGATCGCCACCGGCGGGGTGCTGGCCGGCATCATCGGGGCGCTGCTGGCGGTGCCGGTGCTGGCGTTCCTCAACAGCGCCGCCCGGGTACTGGCGGCCGCCGATCCCGAGGCGGAGGAATCGGAACTGGAATCGGGCCACGACCAGGTGGTCGGGGAGGCCCGACCAGATGCCGCCGGTTAGATCCGGCCCTCCCGGCGGAGCAGGTCGGCAGCGCTGACCCCGGCTGCGTTCTGCCCGCGGGCGTTGAGTTTCTCGGTGGCGACCTCGGAGTCGGCCGCCTGCGGCCGGCTCACCGGGATCGCGCGGGTCTCCTCGGCCGAGAGCATGTCGGCGGCCGGTATCGCGGTGGTGGCGTCCTCCGGAGCCGCGATGACGTAGGTGGGCTCTTCCGACGGCAGCACATTCGTCGGCTCGGCGTCGGGCTCGACCACCGCCGCCGGCCGGCGCGGGGAGGCCTTGCGGCGAAGTTCGCCGAGCCAGGAGCCGATGTCCCTGTCGGCGGAGGTCTCGGGAGCCGCGAACCGGGTCGTCGGACTGTCGGCCTGCAGGGCGGCAGTCTGGTCGGCCGCGAGCGCAGCGGCGACCGGGGCGCCGGCCCCCACCAGTGCGTCCTCCGGAGCGGGCAGTGCCGCAAGCTTGCGCTCGGCGGGCAGCGTGGTCTCACCGAGGCCGATCTTGTGCTGCAGGCGCTTCATCCACTTGGGGGCCCACCAGCAGTCGTCGCCGAGCAGTTTCATGATCGCCGGCACCAGGAACATCCGCACGATGGTGGCGTCGAGCAGCAGTGCGATCAGCAGGCCGAACGCCAGATACTTCATCATGACCAGGTCGGAGAAGACGAACGCCCCGGCGACCACCGCCAGCACCAGGGCCGCGGCGGTGATCAGCCGGCCGGTGGTGGCGGTGCCGATGCGGACCGCCTCGGTGGTGGACATGCCCTGCTCGCGGGCCTCCACCATCCGCGACACCAGGAAGACCTCGTAGTCGGTGGACAACCCGTAGATCACCGCGATGATCAGGCCGATCATCGGGGCCATCAGCGGCTGGGGTGTGTAGTTCATCACGCCGGCGCCGTGGCCCTCGACGAACATCCAGGTCAGAATGCCCATCGTCGATCCGAGCGTGAGCGCGCTCATCAGCGCCGCCTTGATCGGCAGCACCAGCGAGCCGAACGCCAGGAACATCAGGATCGTCGTCGTGGTGATCAGCAGCAGCACCATCAGCGGCAGCTTCTCGAACAGGCTGTGGATGCTGTCCTGTTCCAGCGCCGGTGTGCCGCCGACGTACACCGACAGGCCCCTGGGCGGAGTGATGTCGCGCAGTTCGTGGATCTTGCGCGCCGCGTCGTTGCGGTTGACCAGACCGTTCTGGATCACCCGCACCGACGGGTCGGAGGAGGTGCCCGGGCGCGGCTTCCACATCGCGTCGGGGTTGTTGTCCGGGTCGGTGAAGCCGTTGATCGCCATCGCCTTGCTGCGGATCTCGGCGACCTGCTGATCGGTGACCGGCTGGCCGTCGTCGCGCTTGATCACCAGGGTCAGCGGTTCGGTGCGGAAGCCGGGGAAGATCCGGTCGAACTCCTCCTGGGCCAGCCGCACGGAGTTGTTCGGCGGCAGGTACTTCTCGCTGATGCCACCCAGCGACAGCTTCCCGAGCGGGATGATCATCAGGATCATGATGATGATGATCGGCGTCGCGAACTGGACGGGCTTCTTCATCACCCGGTTGACCAGCTTGCCCCAGAAGCCGTTCTCCACCTCCTCGCGGGTTTTGGTCTTCTGGGTCTTCTCGGCCAGCCAGTCGATCATCCGCCGCGACACCGACCAGTTGGCCAGGAACGGCACCCGCAGCAGGGTTCGCACGCCGAGCGCGTCGACGTTGGGCCCGAGGATGGCCAGCGCGGCGGCCAGCACCGTGATGGACAGGATCGCGGCCAGCATCACCGAGGCGATGATCGCGTAGGTGATCGACTTGAGGAATCCCTGGGGGAACAGCAGCAGCGGCAGCGACGAGGCCACGATGATCACCGCGGAGAACACCACCGTGCGGCCGGCCGTCATCACGGTGCGCCGGACCGCGGTCTCGGTGTCGTAGCCTTCGGCGATCTCCTCCCGGAACCTGCTGACGATGAAAAGCCCGTAGTCCACCGCGATGCCGAGGCCGATCAGCGTCACGACAGGCTGGGCGAAGAAGTGCACCGGGGTGAACTTCGACGCCAGCTCCATGATGCCCAGCGCCCCGAGGATGGACAGGCCGCCGATGATGGCCGGGAGGCTGGCCGCCACCACGCCGCCGAAGACGAAGAACAGCAGCACGGCCACCAGCGGGATGGCGGCGATCTCGGCGCGCTGCTGGTCGACGCCGATGGTGCCGGTCAGTTCACTGGCCAACGGGTTCAGGCCCGCCAGCTTGATGTCGCCGTCGTTGATCGCCTTCAGGTCCGGCTCCACGTCCTGGTAGTTCCGCAGGATCTCGTCGTCGCTGTCTCCCTTGAGCGGGATCGACACGAAGGTGTGGCGCTTGTCCGCGGTCCTCATCTGCTGGACCGTGGCGTCGGTGCTGTCCGGGGCGCGCAGCCAGCCGGCCCAGCCGACCACCTTGTCCTCGTGCTTCTTGGTGAAGTCGTCGAGCTCGGTGACCATCTCCCT
>NZ_JBJTJF010000219.1:0-10792 GCF_046095365.1 Mycobacterium sp. | reverse complement strand
GAGGTTGTGCAGTTTCTCGATATGGCAGTAGCCGATGGTCCGGCCGGCGCGATGGCCCTCCCAGATGATCGACGCGTCATGGCTTTTCGCGTAGCGCTGCGCGGTGTAGCTGAACGGGGCGTCCCAGCTCCAGGCGTCGGTCCCGGTCAGCCGCACCCCGCGCTCCAGCAGGTACAGCGTGGCCTCCCGGCCCATCCCGCAGCCCTTGCTGACGTAGTCGGGGGCACCGTAATGCGTTCCGGCGCTGGTGTTGACCACCACGATCTCCAGCGGGGCCAGGGTGTGCCCGATCCGCTCGAGTTCGGCTGCCACGTCCTGGGCGCCGGCCACGTAGCCGTCCGGCAGGTGCCGGAAATCCAGCTTCACCGCCGGCTGCAGGCACCACTCCAGGGGCACCTCGTCGATGGTGATCGCCCGCTTGCCGCCGTCCATCGTCGAGGCGTAGTGGTAGGGCGCGTCGAGGTGGGTGCCGTTGTGGGTGGTGATGCGCACCCGTTCGATCGCCCAGCCCTCGCCGTCCGGCAGATCGGCGGCGGTGGCGCCGGGAAAGAAGGACACCACCTCTTCCGCGGTCTGCCGGTGGTCGTAGTAGTCGATCTCGGGGAGATGGCCGGGCGGGTCGGAGGCGATTCCGGCCTGGAGCGGAACTGACAGGTCGACGAACCGGCGCGCCGTCATGAGGGCCAATCGTAGCGGCGTTCAGGGTGGTTCAATCGCGCCATGGTCTCCGCTATCCCGGCCCGCCCCGACGAGGTCAGCGCCGAGTGGCTGGCCGGTGTGCTGAGCGGGCCGGGCCGCCCCGTCGCCGTCGACGCGGTGGCGCTGAGCCCGATCGGCACCGGCCAGACCGGCGCCACCTACCGGATCACGGCCAGCTACCCGGAACCGCAACCGGGCCTGCCGGATTCGTTCGTCGTCAAGCTGCCCGCCCAGGAGGAGGCGGTGCGGGAACGGGTCGCCCTGAGCTACCGCTCCGAGCACGCGTTCTACACAGGGGTGGCCGGGACCGTCGCGGTGCCGCTCCCCCGGTGCTACCACTGCGCCCTGGGCGGGCAGGGTGCGCAGTTCGTCCTGCTGCTGGCCGACATGGCACCGGCCGAGCAGGGCGACCAGCTCCGGGGATGCACCCGGGCCCAGGCGCGCCTGGCGGTGACAGCGCTGGCCGGCCTGCACGGTCCGCGCTGGTGCGACCCGGCGTGGCTGGACTTCCCCGGCACGGTGATGCCCAGACCCGACGCGCCGAGCGCGCGCGGGCTCGGCGACATCACCCGGCTGGCAGCACGGACCACCGTCGAGAAACTCGGGTCGCGCATGGACCCGGCCGACTGTGCCACCGTCCTGGAGTCGGCCGACCTGATCGCGGACTGGCTGCTGGTCTCCCCCGACCGCTTCAGCCTCCTGCACGGTGACTATCGGGCCGACAACCTCCTGTTCGCACCAGGGCGGGTGACTGTCGTGGACTGGCAGACGCTGGCCGTCGGGCTGCCGGCCCGCGACCTGGCCTACTTCGCCGGAACCAGCCTGGATCCCGACGAGCGCCCCGACTGCGAACGGGAACTCGTCGGTGTCTATCACCGGGCCCTGGCCGAGTACGGGGTGGCCGACTACGACGCCGAAACCTGTTGGCAGGACTATCGTTTCGGGATGCTGCAGATCCCGCTGATCACCACGCTGGGGTTTGCGTTCTCCGCGTCCACCGAACGAGGCGACGACATGGTGCTGGCCATGCTCGGCCGCGGCTGCCGGGCGATCCGGGAGCTGGGCACCCTCGAGTTGGTTCGTGCGAGGAACTAGACCTGGTCGGCGCGGGCATCCGAGGACGGCCCGCCGGGCTCGGTGGAGATGTCCGGGGAGAACTGGTCGGGCGAGAGCCCCGCTTCCCCGGCCGCGGACGTCCCGACGGCCGGCGGCGCGACACCGGCGGGCCGCCGGCCGCGCTCCGAGCGCCAGTCCCTCATCAGCTGGACGATTCCGGCCACCGCCAGCGCGATGACCACCAGGGCCAGCGGTGTGCTCCCGGTCAGGGCGGCGACCGCCAGCGCGACCACGCCCGCGACGGCCAGCACCAGGACAGCGCGCACCGTTCCAGTCTGCCCGTGCGCGCGCGGTATCCCGGCGCGCGGCGGACGGCGTGTTTCAGGCGGCGGCCGACCGCCGGCCGGGTCGGATGTGGACGACCGCCGCCGCCGGCGGTGCCGGCGTCTCTTCGCGCGCCAGCAGTTCCGCGCTGTCGGGAAGTTCGCGCGGATTGATCAGACCCTCGGCGATCTGGCGCAGCACCGCATGGGCGCGCGCCAGTTCGTGGCGCTTGCGGTACTGGCCGCCGGGCAGCTTGACCGCGGCCCAGACCCCGTACTCCTCGCCGGCCTCGACGGCCTGGCGGGCGCACCGGCGCTGCTCGGCCAGCGGGCAGCGGCGCAGGCAGATGGTTCTGGCCCGGGCCGCGGACTGCTCCCAGAGACGGGCCTTGGCGGTCCCGTCCCGGGCGTCGTCATCGGCGTAGCCGAACCACAGGTCCGGATCCGTCGAGCACGGGCGAATGTCCATCAGGGCCTCCTCGGAATCAATTATGATACGAAAGCGTATATACACGACCGCCGGTCCGCAAGTAAAACGTAAACAGAAACAGATAGCCGAGTCCTGCTGTGTACGATTCGGCCATGGTCGGAGCCCGACGGTGAGCCGCACGGCGGCGGGCGCCGCGATCAGGGCGCTGCGGGAGTCGAGGGACTGGTCGCTGGCCGACTTGGCCGCCGCCACCGGAGTCAGCATCATGGGCCTGAGCTACCTGGAGCGTGGAGCCCGCAAGCCACACAAAGGCACAGTTCAGAAGGTTGAGAACGGCCTCGGACTGCCGCCGGGGACCTACGCGCGACTACTGGTCGCCGACGATCCGGATGCCGAATTGGCCCAGTTGCTGGACGCGCCCGGGACCCGGTCCCCCGTTCCCCGCACCACCGGACCGATCGTCGTCAGCCGGCATACCGACGCCGACGTCCTGGAGGCGCACGCGGAGGCGCACCTGGAATCGCTCAACTCGTTGATGGCCCGACTGCCGGCGGAGACATCAAACGAATACGAGACGTATATTCTGAGCGTGATCGCTCAGTGCGTGAAGGCGGAGATGCTGGCCGCCAACTCCTGGCGGGTCGCCGTCAACGCCGGATCGCAGTCCGCGGGCCGGCTGATGGCCCACCTCCAGACCCGGGAGGGCATCCGGGCCGGTCTGCTGGCCCGGATGCCGGGCGGCATCGGCGCCCGGTTCGACCAGGCCTGCCGGAGCAGCGCGCTGCCCGACGCCGTCATCGCGGCGCTGCTCGGGGTGAGCGCCGAGGAGATGTGGGACATCCGGAACAAGGGGCTGATCCCCCCCGGCGCCCTCCCCCGGGTCCGGGCTTTCGTCGAGGACGGCCGATGACCGAGGTCGAACTGCTCGCCCGCGCCCACGCCCTGTTCGGCGCGGCCGCCGGGCCACCCGGTCTCGATGCCGGCCGCTCCCCCGGGCCGAAGGCGGCCGAGCAGGGCGGAACGATGGCCGCCCACTACCGCCGGGCCGCCAGGTCGCGGCTGGCCGAGCTGGACGAGTCGCGCCGTGTGGATGCCGCTCTGTCTGCGATCCTGCATGCCGCCCGGGCCGACCACGCCGCCGCCCATCGCGACACCGGCGCGGTGCTGGCGGCCGCGCGCGCCGACGCCGCCGCGGTCGCGGGCAGTCCCATCGCGGCACGAGAGCTGTTGGCGCGCCGGATGATCCGGCTGCGAAGACAACGGGCCCACGTGCAGGCGGCGCGCGCCGCCGCCAGCCGCCGCCGGTCCGGACTCCGCTCGCTGCGCTACCGCATCGACGGCGGCGGAGGTTCCGGCGTGGACCGGCGTGCCGAGACCGCGGTGCGTGCGGCGCTGAGCCGGCTGGGCCGGCCCTACGTCTGGGGCGCCACCGGCCCGGACCGGTTCGACTGCTCGGGTCTGGTCCAGTGGGCCTACGCGCAGGCCGGTGTCCGGCTGCACCGGACCACCTATCAGCAGATCCACGACGGCATCCCGGTTGCGCGTTCGGCCATCCGGCCCGGCGACCTGGTCTTCCCGCACACCGGACACGTCCAGATGTCGATCGGCGGGAACCTGGTCGTCGAAGCCCCCCAACCGGGTGCGACCGTGCAGATCAGCCGCCTGGGCGCGAATGTGGCGGTTCGCCGGCCGGTCTGAGTTGTCCGGGCACCGGCGTCCTCGGTAGCGTCTGCCCCGTGGCGGCGGGAGGCGAGTCGGCGGACGCGCTGGAGGCGGCGCGCCGGGCCCTCGCGGCGCGGGATGCCGACCTGGCCGCCGCCGACCGCGCTCTGGCCGACGCGGTGGCGGGCGCGTACGCCGCCGCCGTCGAGTCGATCGGCCGCATCGAGGCCATCGAATCCGAGGTCGAGGCGGCCGCGGCCGACCAGCCGAAGGACACCCCGGCCGGGGCACGCGAGTTCGGCCGGCACCTGGTGGCGGTGAACCGCGAGGCCGCGGACGTCGTCCGCTGGGCTAAGGCCCAGGCTCGGGCGAAAACCGTTGCGGTCAAGGAACTTACCGAACGCTATCTGCCGCCGGCGCCGTCCTGAGCCCTTCTCCGACAGGTGAATTGTCAGCCGCCCAGAGGCTGCCTACAGTCGCCGTCATGAGAGGCACGCGGTGGCGTCGTACCAAGACCTTTTCGACGCGATAGCGCGTGTTCGCGCGGCCACCGGTGACCGGGACTCCTGGCGAGACGGATTGTCCGGCGCGGACATCGCAGTGGTCTGCAACCCGCTGAGCCCCCCGGCCGTCCTCGGGGACGTACTGGCGAAGGTGGTCGCGGCCCATCCCGGCGCCTTCGTCGCCGGCCCGCCGGTACCGCCGCCGACGCGGGTCGGTGAGGGCGCCGCGGCGGACGCGATCAGGGGCGCCGAAACCGCACTGGCCCAGCAGCACTCGGCCGCCGCCCAACTGGACCTGCAGGTGGTCACCGCGGTGCTCAACGCACACTCGGCCCACGGCAACGGGTTGGCCGAGTTGGAACGGCTGCAACGGGAGATCGAGGGTGCCGTGCTTTCCCGGACCGACCTCGACACGGCCTCGGGCGCGCGGGAGTTCCAGCGATTCCTGATCGGGAAGGTGCGCGACATCCGGGCGGTCGTGGACGACACCGGCCTCGACGCCACCTCCAAAGCCGCCCTGGCGGCGGCGCTGGCATCGCTGTACTCGTCGGCGACCCCGGAGTCCGCAGGGTCGCCGGGGGAGTCGCCGGGGGAGTCGCCGGGGGAGTCGCCGGATGACTGCGACGATCCGCCGCCTGGTCACCGCCGGACCCCGTCTCCCCAACCCGTGCCGGAGACCGGGAGTGATTCGGCGGCAACCGAATTGCCGTATCCCGAATTCCCGTACTCCGATGCCGAGCTGGTCGGCGAACCGCCGCCGCCGCCCGGATTCACCGGCCCGCCGGCGGGCGTGCCGGGGATGGCCCCAATGCCGGCCTGGGGCGGGGGAGCACCGGGATCATTCGGGAGCGGGCCGCACATGCCCTTCGGCGGCGGCCCGGCGCCGCTGTCGTCGGCGACCTTGCGGGACCTGCTCGGTCACGACGCCGTAGACCCGCCGCCCGAGGAGAACCGCGGCCGCCGCGACGATCCGGAGACGGCCGGCGCGCAGGACGCCGGACGGGAAGCCCCGACCGGGCCCGGGGCCGAGCCGACCGGGGACACCGCCGTCGAGCTGCCCGACGGCCAGGTCGTCACCGCCCCCAGCCCCGAGCTGGCGGCCGTCATCAACGCCGCGGTCTCCGGTACCCCGATCCCGGACGCGTTCCGCGAGCAGGGCATCACTCTTCCGCCGCCGGGCGCGGCCGTGCCTGCGCCGGTCGCGGTCACCGACCTGATGCCCGGCGACGTCGGCATCCTCACCGATCGCCACGCGCTGGCCCTCGGTGCCGGCAAGGCCCTCCTGGACAAGCAGATCCAGCCCATCTCCGGCGTCACCGGAGCAGGCTTCCTAGGCTGGCTGCATCCGCCGGCTCCGGGCACCGCCGAGAGAGCGCCGGTAGTCCCGGCACCGCAGCCGCCGCAGACGGCCCCGTCCTGACAGGAGTGAACGATGGCAGAACGCCTCAACGTCGTACCCGGTGAACTTCGCCGGGCCGCCCGCGAGCATCTACTGGCCGCCGAGCAGCTCGGCGCCGTCCCGGCCGGCCACGCCGAGGTGATCGCCGCCCTGGACTCGCTGGGACCGGTCTTCGCGGAGTTCCGCGATGCCGGCCGCGAACTGCTGGACCACCGGCGGGCGTGCTACGAACAGCAGTCCGCCGCGCACGCCGAGATGGCCGACCGGCTCAACCGGGCCGCCGACACCTGGGAACAGCAGGACTCCGACGCGGCCCGGCAGGTGCGGGCGGTCACCGAGGCGGACCGGTGAGCGAGGTAGCCCCGGAATTCGACGCCGTGCACCCGAGCGGGCACGTGCTCTTCCGCTCCAGCCGGGGCGGTTACCTGCACAGCACGGCGCTGTCCGAGGGGACCCGCGGGGCCGACGCGGGGGAGCTGGCCGCAGCGGTGCTGCTCGCCGCCGAGGTCTCCCATTTGCGGGCCGTCATGCAGATCCGCCGGGAGATCATCGACGCGGGATTCAGCCCCTCGGCCGGTCTGGCCACCCCTGCCGAACTGCACCGCGCCGAAGCGGAACTGAGCCGACACCGCCTCACCGGCGACGACGCCTGACGATCTATCCGGTCTCCGGCGACCGGCTCGCCGGGCGGATGTCCTGCGGGGGCGCAACGGGATTCGACCCGAACAGCTCGCGTGCCCGCCGAAGCAGCGCGCGCACCTCGTCGAGTTGTTGCTGCAGCACCGACTCAGCCATGCGGCAACGCTAACCGCCCGACGTCCCGGCCACAATTCAGTCCCGGGGGATCTCGGAGTTGATCCGGTCCAGCAGAGCGGTGTAGCGCCGGGCCTCCGGATGGGGACCGGGCTTGCCGCTGCTCACCAGACCGACGGCGAGGTCCCGCGACGGGTCGGCCCAGACCGCGATGTTGGTCAGCCCGGTATGACCGAACGCCGCACCGGCGTCGCGGCCGAACGGGCCGAAACGCCGCGAACCCAGCATGAAGCCTGTTCCCCAGCGGATCGGGGCCAGTCCGGTGGCGACGTCCGGCCGCAGCCGGCGGCACTCCCGGGTGGCCGCCCTGAGCGTCTCCGGATACATCACCCGCACCCCGTCGAGTTCGCCTCCGCGGCAGAGCATCTCGGCGAACCGGGCCAGTTCCTCGGCGTTCGACACCGTGCTCGACGACGGGACCACACTGGTCAGGAACATCGGGCTGTTGGAGAACGGGACGATCTTCGTCATCGAACCGCCAAGCGCCAACTTCAGCGCAGCCGCGACCGGGCCGGGCAGCGGTCTGCCGGTCACGTGGCTGGGCGCGACCAGGGGGACGTCGGCCTCGGCCACCCCGTAGTTGGTCCACCGGAAGCCCAGGGGGTCGAGGATCTCGGTGGCCAGGATCTCCCGGATGTTGCGGCCGGTGGCCGCCGAGACGATCTCGCGCACCAGCGGCCCCCAGGTCACGCCGTGGTAGATGTGCATCAGGCCGGGCCGGTGGATGGGTCTGAGCTCACCCAGTCTCTCCCGCGCGTAGTCGCTGTCGTTCATCCGCCGCAGGTCCGGTCGCGGCCCGTTGGCGAACGGCACCCCGGCGCTGTGGGTCAGCACATGCCTGATCGTGGTGCGTTCCTTGCCGTCTCCGGTGTAGGACGGCAGGTACTCACAGACCCGGTCGTCGAGCGCGAAGGCGCCGCGTTCGACGAGCATGTGCACCACCGTGGTGGTGACGGCCTTGGCCGCGGAGTACACGCAGAACGGCGTGCCGGTCCGGACCGGGATCTTCTCGGCGTCCGGGGGATCGCCGGGCCCGTTGCCCCAGCTGTGACCGATCGCGCGGTTGAGCACCACCTCCCCGTTGCGCCGCAGGCACAGCTGGATGGCGGGTTGTGTTCCGGCGGAGTACCAGTGCCGCACCGCCTCCCAGATGCGTTCGGTTGCGGGGGAGGGGTGCTCGTCGCCGGCGTCGGTGACGGCGTCGAGGTCGGCCGTAACCCGGATGCGGCCGTCCACCGTCAGACCCGGCGGTACAGGGTTGCGGTCAGGTGATTCTGCAAGGGCTGGGCCACTGCGCCCATCTGGAGGTCGTAGTGCAGCTCATCGCCGGCGACCCGGATCCAGCGCTGAAGCGCGACAACCTCTTTGGCCGACGACGTGCGGCCTATCGAGGTCGATGCCACCTCGATCACCAACACCCCGGCCGAGTCGGCGAGAGTGCCCTCGTCGATCTCGGTGATGCCGCTCGGGTGGGCCAGCACCAGCTCGACACGACCGGGGGCGGGCATCCGGATGTAGCCCGTCTCGGCGTGCAGCGGTAGACCGTCCTCGGAGCGGGTCCGCTGCGCGTAGGTCAGAAAGGGCTTGCCGACATGGCCGATCGTGACGTCCTCGAGGTACTCGAACGGCTCGATGGTGGGGTAGTCGCCGACGCCGCGGCCCGACCAGGTGCCCAGCAGCGGGGCCAGTGCGGCCACGGCTTGATGAAGTTCGGCCACCTCACACCGGTCCGACCAGTTCGACCCAGTTACCGTCCGGGTCGGCGACGAATGCCCAGCCCATCCCGGGCACCGCCGGGAAGGCAGCGGGCGGCTCGACGACCTGGTAGCCGGCGTCGCCGGCCTGCCGGGCGGCGTCGCGGACGTCGGCGACCACCAGGGTGATGTAGCGGATGCCTGCCTGGGCCCGCCCGCCGCCGGGCACCGCCGGAGCCGCGGGCGGCCGGTCGTAGCTGACCAGTTTGAGCACGACATTGGGACCCACCGCGTACCGCTTCATCGACCCGCCGGGGAACTCCAGGTCGCCCTGGTGGGCCAGACCCAGCAGATCCTCGTAGAAGGCCACCATCGCGTCGCGGTCGGTGGTCACCAGGCCCACCTCGATGCTGGGGGCGAGCAGTTGCACGGCCATCCGTGATCCTCTCAGCGGGCGGGTTTGGTTCCGACGGTGATCAGGTCCCACACCGCCCGGGTCCATACCGGCCGGTCCACCCGCCGCTGATCGGTGATGTCGAAACCTGCGTCGGTGAACAGCTTTCGCATCTCCGCCGGCGACGGGCTGTGCATCACGGTGGATTCGTCCGGCGCGAACCTCTCCAGCAGCTTGGGCATCGGCGGGGTGATGGTGGCCACTGCCACCAGGCCGCCCGGTGCCAGAACGCGGTTGAACTCCCGCATCGCAGCCGGCTGGTCGAAGAAGTGAAAGGCCGACGTGGTGACGACGGCATCCAGTGCGCCGTCCCCGAAGGGCAGCCGCTCGGCGGGGCCCTTCATCCAGCGGACCTGCGCCGAGCGGACCTTGGCCTGCTCGAGCATGCCGTCGGACATGTCCACCCCGTACACCTCGTTCGGGTGCAGTTCTTCTTGTACCCGTGCCGCGAGAATGCCTGTGCCGCATGCGATGTCGGCGACACGCTGCGAGCCGGCGGCGCGAAGTTTCGCGACCACCTCGTCCTGGGCGGGCCGATAGACCCAGCGCTGCAGGTACGGCAGGTCGTAGAGCGGCGCGGCGAGACTCCAGAAACGCGTGACGGCGGCATTGAACTGCCGGCCCGGTGTCGTCATTGGTGCTCCCTCGTCTCTGAGGGAGTATGGCAGTCGAGGCGGGCTAGCGTCGCCCGGTCCTGCGCAGCGGTACGACGTGGTCTTGCCGGGCCAGCCCGGCGACGGCCGAGACGATGTTCGGCGCGGTCGGCAGCAGTCGGTCGGGATCGCAGATCCGCAGCAGCCGTTCGACTTCGGGTCCGGGGACCAGCACCCAGTCCATCCCCAGCCGCCGGCACCGCGAGGACACCCGGTGCAGGACCGAGTAGCCGGCGGTGCCGAAGAAGTCCAGCCGGGAGAAGTCCAGGACCAGCTGCCGGTAGCCGGACAGGTGGTGCTCGATGCGGCCGGATGTCTCCCCGGCGCTGGCTGCGTCGATCGCGCCGAAAGCGGCGATCAGGACCGCCGCCGCACTGAGCTCCCGGGCCCGGACCGTTTCGCGGCGGCCACCCGGCTTTCCCACGGCGGGCAGCGGTGTCACGTTGTCGGCGACGGTCATGGCGGCCTCCGATCTTCGGAATCCGCGAAACCCGCCGGGTTTCGCGGCACAGCTGTCGATGGATTCCCAGGAAATCACTGACCCTGAGCGGCTGGATGCTCAACCTGGAACGGAATCTAGTACGGGATCCGTCGACCTGCCAGAGGCCTTTGGTAATCACTATTCAATCAGTTCAGACCGGTCTTTTCCGTACGGCTTGAGCCCCTCCGAAATGTTTTTGCACCGTCAATAACGCTTCAGACAACGGATTCCGCAGAGAGGCTGGTCGCGGCAGGCCCTTCCCGGGATTGGCTATCGTTAGCCCGGTCATGACGATCCCGTATCCGGCACAGACGCCGGCCTGCTACCGCCACCGCGACCGGCAGGCCTATCTGGCCTGCAACCGGTGCGGCCGGCCGGCCTGCCCGGAGTGCATGCGCAGCGCTGCGGTCGGCCACCAGTGTGTGGACTGCGCGGCTGCGGCGACGACGGTGGTCGCGCCGCCGCGCGCGCCGGGCGGGGTGCGGCGCCCCGGCGCGCCGCTGGTCACCTACGGGCTGATCGCTGTCACCGTCGCCGTCTTCCTGCTGCAGATGAGCTCCCGGATGGTGGTCTACCGGCTTGCGCTGGTTCCGCTGTTCGTCGCCGCCGGCGGCTACTACCGGCT
>NZ_JBJTJF010000218.1:0-12736 GCF_046095365.1 Mycobacterium sp. | reverse complement strand
CTTCCCGCCGCCGGGTGCCTACCCGCCGCCGCCGCCCCCGCCGGGGCACCGTCTCAGCGTCGGAGACGCGCTGAGCTGGTCGTGGCAGAAGTTCGCCAGGAACGCCGTCCCGCTGCTGGTGGCCGCGCTGATCATCAACGTGGTCATCCTGTTGCTCACGGTCGGCTTCGCCGTTGTGCTGGAAGCGGTTTCACCGGAGACCCTCACCGCGATCAACACCGCCAGCGGCGTCGTGGAGACGTCCACCGCCAGCCTGACCAACGCCGGTGTCGCGGTTGCGATCCTCGGATACGGCATCGGACTGCTTTTCGTCGGTGCGGCGCTGAGCGCCTACATCGGGGGCGTTCTGGACATCGCCGACGGCCGGCCGGTGACGGTGGGTTCTTTCCTGCGGCCCCGCAACGTCTCGCCCATGATGGCCGCGACGCTGGCAGTCGGCATGCTCGCCGGGATCGGACTGCTGCTGTGCATCGTGCCGGGCGTGCTTGTGATGATCTTCACGCTGCTCTATCCGGTTGCGATCGTGGACCGCAACCTCTCCGCGATCGCCGGCATCCGCGCCGCCGTCGACCTCGCCAGGCGCAACTTCGGTGCGGTGTTCCTGGCCTGGCTGATCAGCACGCTGATCATGGCGATCGGCGGTTTCTGCCTGGTCCTGACCGTGCTGGCCTGGCCGCTGACCTATCTGTTCATGGTCTTCTGCTACCGCAGGCTCACCGGCGGGCCGGTGGCCCCGGTGAACGCCTAGATCCACGGCGATGACCGACACCCCGCGCCCGCTCGGCTTCGCCACCACCGCGATCCACGCCGGCTACCGCCCCGACCCCGCTACCGGGGCGGTCAACACCCCGATCTACGCCAGCAGCACCTTCGCCCAGGACGGCGTGGGCGGACTGCGCGGCGGATTCGAATACGCCCGCACCGGCAACCCCACCCGCGAGGCGCTGGAACGCGTCCTGGCCGCGGTGGAGGCGGGCAGGTTCGGCCGCGCGTTCTCCTCCGGAATGGCGGCCAGTGACTGCGCCCTGCGCGCGGTGCTTCGTCCCGGCGATCACATCGTCATCCCCGACGACGCCTACGGTGGGACGTTCCGGCTGATCGACAAGGTGTTCCGGGAGTGGGGCGTCGAGCACACCGCGGTGCATCTGGCCGACATCGACGCCGTCCGGGCGGCCGTCACCGGCCGCACCCGGATGGTCTGGATCGAGACGCCGACCAACCCGCTGCTGTCGATCGCCGACATCGCCGCGATCTCCGAGATCGGCCACGCAGCGGGTCTGATCGTGTTGGTGGACAACACGTTCGCCTCGCCGGCTCTGCAGCAGCCGTTGACCCTTGGCGCCGACATCGTGCTGCACTCCACGACGAAGTACATCGGCGGTCACTCCGACGTCGTGGGCGGGGCACTGGTGACGAACAGCGAGGAGCTCGACGCCGGTTTCGCCTTCCTGCAGAACGGCGCCGGGGCGGTGCCCGGGCCGTTCGACGCCTACCTGGCCATGCGCGGCCTGAAGACCCTCGAGCTGCGGATGCACCGCCACAGCGACAACGCGGCCCTGGTCGCCGCGTTCCTGGCCGGGCATCCGGCGGTGAGCCGGGTGCTCTACCCCGGGCTGCCCGACCATCCCGGCCATGCGGTGGCGGCCCGGCAGATGCGGGCCTTCGGCGGCATGGTGTCGGTCCGGATGGCGGGTGGTTTGCCGGCGGCACGGGAATTCTGTTCCCGCACAGAGATATTCATCCTCGCCGAGTCGCTCGGCGGCGTCGAGTCGCTGATCGAGCTGCCCGGGGCGATGACCCACGCCTCGACGGCAGGCTCCCAGCTCGAGGTGCCCGACGACCTGGTGCGGCTGTCCGTCGGCATCGAGGACCCCGCCGACCTGCTCGCCGATCTGCGCCAGGCCCTGGGGTAGCCGTCAGCCCAGCACCGGAAGGACCGCCCTGGCGGTCAGTTCGAGGTTGACCTGGGCGGTGTCGGAACCGTCCACCCAGTCCCCGCCGGAGATCTCGCCGGCCCGGTTGGCGACCGTGTCGATCCCGGCCTGGTTGAGGCTGAGCACCGCGCCGAGGCCGTCGACGGCAAGCAGCAGACTGATTACCGCGGCGACGACCGGCGTCGGCCGCCGGTTCTCGAACAGCGCGCCCAGGATCTCCGCCCGCGCGACCGCGACCCGGCCCCGGTTTTTGACCGGCCAACGGTAGTGGTTGCGCCGCAACCGGTGCTCGGTCAGCGAGACCTGGTGGATCTGTCCGGTGCGCAGCAACTGGTCGAGGACCTCGTCCTCGGCGTACCTGCGGATCCGGTCGACGGCCGCCGCCGGACTCAGCGGCTGCTGCTGCAGGATCGCCAGGGTGGGCCGCACCGCCGGGTCGAGCGGCACCGGGCCGGCCAGCGCGATCAGCCGGCCTGCGGGGACCGGGTCATCGGGCAGGCCCGGACGGACCCGGCAGTCCAGGGCGAGGTCGAGGATCAGAGCGCCGGCCAGCGCGCGCCCGAGTCGCGAGCGGTCCAGATGGGGCTGCGCGTCGGGGTTGTCCAGGAGCTGCAGCAGCAGGTCTTCGGCGATGCGCGCCATGACGGCCGGGTCAGGAGTGGTAGGGCTCTGCGCTGACCAGGGTGACGTTGACGGTGCTGCCGCTGGGCACGGTGTAGGTGCGGGTCTCGCCCACCTTGGCGTTGAGCAGCGCGGCGCCCAGCGGGGAGTTCGGCGAGTACACCTCCAGCTTGCCGTCGCTGACGATCTCCTGGCGGGTGGCGATCAGGAACGTCTCGGTGTCGGACTTGTCGCCGTCGTAGTAGACCTTCACCACCGACCCGGGCAGCGCGA
Source organism: Mycobacterium sp. (assembly GCF_046095365.1). Lineage (GTDB taxonomy): Bacteria > Actinomycetota > Actinomycetes > Mycobacteriales > Mycobacteriaceae > Mycobacterium. Next base: position 9,908 of record NZ_JBJTJF010000218.1, on the reverse strand, counting down.
CACCGGACTGCTTGGGCGCCTCGCCGACCTTGGCGGTGTTGAGCAGCTCCTGGAGCTGGCGGATGCGGGCCTCCTCCTGGCCCTGCTGCTCGCGGGCGGCGTGGTAGCCGCCGTTCTCCCGCAGGTCGCCCTCCTCACGCCGGTCGTTGATCTCGGCGGCGATGACCGGACGGTTCGCGATCAGCTGGTCGAGTTCGGACTTGAGCCGGTCAAAGGACTCCTGCGTCAGCCAGACCACCTGGTTGTCGGTCATCGTCATCGTGCTCCTCAATCGTGTGTCCGCGGGCGGCGCCTCCGGGAGGTGCGGTCGCCCCGCGTGCGTCGGCACCCCCGGCAGCGAGTCGACCCGCCAATGAAGCAATACACGGCTCCCAGAAGGAACCGTGTATTCACCGTCAGCATAGCACCGGGCAGGGCGACGCCGGTGCTGGTCAGCTAAGGCGCGGTCAGGTAGGGCGGCACGACGGTGCCGCACCCGTAGACGTCGCCGACGGCCGGGCGCCGGTAGGACTTGACCGTGGTGGTGATCTGAATCGTGCGCTCGGCGGCGGGGCCGACCAGGACCTCGCGCCGGCCGGTCTCGGCACCGTCGTACGCCCGGGCCCGGACTATGCACGTCACCGGCGTGGCCGGATCCTTTCGGGTCACGCTGATCGTGACCTCCACGGTCTGGTCGTCGAGGACCTCGAAGGCGGCCGTCTTGCCCTCGACCGCGACGCCCTCGAAGCGCTGATAGGCCACCACGGCGATGGCCAGCGTCGCCAGGACCGTCAGCGCTGCCAGACCCCGGACCACCCAACGCCGGGCGTCCGACGGTATCGGCTCCGATCCGTACCGCGACGGCGGCCGGGCCGGCTCGGCCGGCACATCGCTCATGGCTGCAGTGTGCCTGCCGGCGGCAGGCTCTGTTGCGGGCACCCCCACCGCGGATGGGACTATTGCCTCCGTGACCGAACGGCGGTTGATGGCGATACACGCCCACCCGGACGACGAGGCCAGCAAGGGTGCTGCCACCTGCGCGCGCTACGTCGACGAGGGACACCGTGTCATGGTTGTCACCCTGACCGGCGGCGAACGCGGGGACATCCTCAACCCGGCGATGGACCTGCCCGAGGTGCACGGCCGCATCGCCGACGTCCGCCGCGACGAGATGGCCCGGGCCGCGGAGATCCTCGGCGTCGAGCACCGCTGGCTCGGCTTCGTCGACTCCGGCCTGCCGGAGGGCGACCCGCCGCCGCCGCTCCCGGAGGGCTGCTTCGCCCTGGTGCCGATCGAGGAGCCGGTCGGCAGGCTGGTGCGGCTGATCCGCGAGTTCCGTCCGCACGTCATAACCACCTACGACGAGAACGGCGGCTACCCGCACCCCGATCACATTCGCTGCCACCAGGTTTCGGTCGCCGCGTTCGAAGCCGCGGCCGACCCGGCGGCGCATCCGGACGCCGGGCGTGCCTGGGAGGTCAGCAAGCTCTACTACATTCACGGATTCCTGCGCCGGCGGATGCAGATGTTGCAGGACGAATTCGCCAAGAACGGGCAGGAGGGCCCTTTCGCGCACTGGCTGGAGAACTGGGATCCCGACCACGACGCGTTGGCCAACCGGGTGACGACCCGGGTGCATTGCGCGCCCTATTTCAGCCAGCGCGACGAAGCGCTCAAGGCGCACGCGACCCAGATCGACCCCGGCGGGTTCTTCTTCGCCACCCCGTTAGAGTGGCAGCAGCGGCTCTGGCCCACCGAGGAGTTCGAACTGGCCCGTTCCCGGGTGCCGGCCGTCCTGCCGGAAGACGACCTATTCGCCGGAATCGAGATCTACGAATGAGCGACCTGCTGATCACCCTGCTGGCCGAGGGGCCGGCCAACACCGGCCCGGACTTCGGCAAGGCCAGCCCGGTCGGGCTGCTGGTGGTCGTGCTGCTGCTGATCGGACTGGTGCTGCTGGCGTTGTCGATGAACCGCCACCTCAAGCGGTTGCCGCAGAGTTTCGACAGCACCGCCGAGCAACCCGCCGAAGTCGGCGAACCGATCCCGGATCCGAAGCGCAGAGGTGAGTCCGGCGGGTAACGAACTGTCCCTGGCGACCAGCCCCTACCTGCGCCAGCACGCCGACAACCCGGTGCACTGGAAGCAGTGGAGCGCCGAATCGCTGGCCGAGGCGACCCGCCGGGACGTGCCGATCCTGTTGTCGATCGGCTATGCCGCCTGCCACTGGTGCCATGTGATGGCACACGAGTCCTTCGAGGACGGCACCGTCGCGGACGCGATGAACGAGTTCGTGTGCATCAAGGTCGACCGGGAGGAGCGGCCCGACCTCGATGCGGTGTACATGAACGCCACGGTGGCCCTGACCGGTCAGGGCGGCTGGCCGATGACGTGCTTCCTCACCCCTGACGGGCGGCCGTTCTTCTGCGGCACCTACTACCCGAAACCGCAGTTCCTGCAACTGCTCGCGGCCGTCGGCGAGACGTGGCGCGAGCGCCGCGACGAGGTCGAGCAGGCCAGCGACCGCATCGCCGGGCAACTGCGCCGGATGGCCTCGGGGCTGCCCGCCGGGGGGCCGGAGGTGTCAGCCGACCTGTGCGACCACGCCGTGACCGCGTTGCTGGGCGAGGAGGACACCACCCGGGGCGGCTTCGGCGGCGCGCCGAAGTTCCCGCCGTCGGCACTGCTGGAGGGGCTGCTGCGCAGTCATGAACGCACGGGTTCCCCGGTGCCGTTGGGCACCGTGCGCCGTACCTGCACCGCGATGGCGCGCGGTGGGATATACGACCAACTGGCCGGTGGCTTCGCGCGCTACAGCGTCGACGCCGAGTGGGTGGTGCCGCACTTCGAGAAGATGCTCTACGACAACGCCCTGCTGCTACGGGCCTACGCGCACTGGGCCCGTCGCACCGGTGACCCGCTTGCCCGGCGGGTCGCCGCCGAGACCGCGGCGTTCCTGCTCCGCGACCTCGCCGACGGTCCGGTGTTCACCTCGTCGCTGGACGCCGATGCCGCCGGGGTGGAGGGCTCGACGTATGTCTGGACGCCCGCCCAGTTGCGCGATGTGCTCGGCGAGGATGACGGCGGCTGGGCCGCAGAGGTTTTCGGCGTCACCGGCGCCGGCACCTTCGAGCACGGCAGTTCGGTGCTGCAGTTGCCGTCGGATCCCGGCGACTGGCACCGCTTCGAACGGGTGCGGGCGGCTCTGCTGACAGAGCGGGCGGCCCGCCCGCAGCCGTGCCGTGACGACAAGGTCGTCACCGCGTGGAACGGACTGGCGGTCACCGCACTGGCCGAAGCCAGTGTGGCGCTGGATGATCCGAGTCTGTTGGATGCGGCGCTACGGTGCGCGCGAGCCGTCGTCGACAGCCATCTGGTGGGCGGGCGGCTGCGCCGGGCCAGTCTCGGCGGACTGGTCGGGGACACCGCAGCGGTCCTGGAGGACTACGGCATGCTGGCCACCGGGCTGTTGGCGGTGTACCAGCTGACCGCCGACCAGCGCCGGCTCGACGACGCCACCGGGCTCATCGACACGGCGTTGCGGCACTTCGCCGACCCCGACCGTCCCGGTCGCTGGTTCGACACCGCCGACGACGCCGAGGTGCTGATGGTGCGCCCCGCCGACCCCATCGACGGGGCGACCCCGTCGGGGGCCTCGTCGATCGCCGAGGCGCTGCTGACCGCGGCCCACCTCGTCGACGCCGGCCGCGCGGGAAGGTACGCCGAGGCCGCCGCCGAGACGCTGCTGGCCCATTCGCCGGTGCTGGAGCGCGCCCCCCGTTCGGCGGGCCACTGGCTCGCCGTCGCGGAGGCGGCGGTGCGCGGGCCGCTGCAGGTCGCGGTCGCCACCGCCGGCCCGGACTCCGGACTGCTGGCCGAGGCCCGCCGGATCGCCCCCGGCGGCACGATCGTCGTCGGCGGCGCGGTGGACTCGGCGCCGCTGCTGGCCGGCCGGGACCGGATAGGCGGCGCCGACGCCGCCTACGTCTGCCGCGGGAGGGTGTGCGACCTGCCCGTCACCGGTGCCGCGGAACTGGCCGAGGCGCTCGGGGTGCGCGGGTAGCCTCGGCGCCATGCTCAGCGCCGAACACATCGCCGCCACCGTTCACCGCTACCTGGATCTCGTCGCCGGCGGCACCGCCGAGGAGATCGCCGGGCTGTTCGCCGACGACGCCACCGTGGAGGACCCGGTCGGCGGCGAGGTGCACATCGGCCGCCGGGCGATCCGCGGGTTCTTCTCGAACATCGAGAGCCTGCCGCGCGAGACGCAGTTGCACGCGCTGCGGGTGGCCGGGCACGAGGCGGCGTTCATGTTCGCCATCACCGTCGGCGCCGGCGAGGGCCGGATGCGCATCGAACCGATCGACGTCATGGTGTTCAACGGCGACGGCAAGGTCGCCGCGATGAAGGCCTACTGGTCGCCTGCGGACGTCACCCGGGTTTAGCGCCCGCCGGAGCTACCAGAAGACCGCGAACCACATCGCGACGTAGTGACAGATTGCCGCCACCGCCGTGCAGGCGTGGAAGAACTCGTGGTGGCCGAACGTCGTCGGCCACGGGTTGGGCCACTTCAGTGCGTAGAGCACGCCGCCGATGCTGTAGAGCACGCCGCCCACGATGAGCAGCACCAGAGCGGCCACCCCGGCGCCGTGCATGATCGGGCCCATGAACCACACGGCAACCCAACCCAGCAGCAGGTAGAGCGGCACCCCGAGCCAGCGCGGCGCGGACGGCCAGCACATCTTGAGCAGCACGCCGGCCAGTGCCCCGCCCCACACGATCCAGAACAGCACCCACCCGTCGTGCTCGGGCAGGGCCAGCAGCGCGAAGGGCGTGTAGCTGCCCGCGATGAACACGAAGATCATCGAGTGGTCCAGCCGCTTCATCCACTTGTGCGCGGTGGGCGATTTCCAGTTCACCCGGTGATAGGTGCCGCTGACGGCGAACATCGCCACGATCGTCAGCGTGTAGATCAGGGTGGCGAGTCCGGCCCGGGTGCCCTGCAGCGCCCACGACACCGCCACCAGGGTCGCACCCGCGATGGCGGCGACGACCGCGGCGTAGACGTGGATCCAGCCGCGCGCCCTGGGTTTGCCCAGGAACTGGCTGACCCCGTCGACGACGGCTTCGGGGAAGTCCTCGGCCTCGCCGTTGTCGACCGCTCCGCGCTGGCGCGGATCGCTCACCTCGGCACCAGTGGTCATGCTTACCTCCCGGACGTCAGAGCGCCCCTGTCCCCTCGGTCGTCACAGTAGTCTTGATGGTCGTGGAGATCATCCCGCCGCGCCTCAAGGAACCGGCCTACCGGGTCTACGAGATGCGGTTGCGGCAGGAGGTCGCCCGGTCCAAATCCGCACTTCCGCGGCATATCGCCGTGCTGTGCGACGGTAACCGGCGCTGGGCGCGTGACGCCGGCTACAGTGACGTGAGTTACGGCTACCGGATGGGTGCGGCCAAGATCGCAGAGATGCTGCGCTGGTGTGCGGCGGCGGGTATCGAGATGGCGACGGTCTACCTGCTCTCGACGGAGAACCTGCAGCGCGACCCCGACGAGCTGGCGGCGCTGATCGAGATCATCACCGACGTCGTCGAGGAGATCTGCGCCCCGGTCAACCGCTGGAGCGTGCGCACGGTGGGCGACCTCGAGCTGCTCGGCGAGGAGCCGGCGCGCAGGGTGCGTGACGCCGTCGACACCGCCACGTCCTCGGCGCCGACGGGCTCGTTTCACGTCAACGTCGCCGTCGGCTACGGCGGACGCCGGGAGATCGTGGACGCCGTGCGGTCGCTGCTGGGCAAGCAGGTGGCCGACGGGGCGACCCCGGAGCAGATGATCGAGGCGGTGACGATCGAGGGCATCTCGGAGAATCTCTACACTTCCGGCCAACCCGATCCCGACCTGGTGATCCGCACCTCGGGGGAGCAGCGGCTGAGCGGTTTCCTGTTGTGGCAGAGCGCGTATTCGGAGATGTGGTTCACCGAGGCACACTGGCCGGACTTCCGCCGGGTCGACTTCCTGCGCGCGCTGCGCGACTACAGCCGACGGCACCGCCGCTATGGGGCCTGACCCGCCCCCAATCTGCTTCCGGATAGGTGTCCTGCAAGCGCACCTCAACCGCGTTCAGGGCTCGTGGCGAGATGTACACCCCGTTGCCCTGGGTGACAGTCCTGATGCGCTCGGTCGCCAGCAACTCGTCGGCTGCGGCGGAGAGCTGAGTCATGCTTGGCGACGACGCGCGCTCGCGGACTCGAATGCCGCCGTGACGAACACCAAGGCCGAGGAGATCAGCTCGGCGACTCAGCAGGGTACCAATCCTTGGTAACGGGGGCCGGCATCGGCAGCAACCTCCGGGCCCGCCGCTGCCGCCGGTAACGCGTGCCGGGCTACCGGACGGGAGCCACGTCCTGGTCCACCACCTGCGCCGAGTCGGCCGGCGCGCGCTTACCCCTACGCCACAGCATGAACTGCCAGATGTAGCGCGCGATGGTGGCGAGGACAACGAGCACCCCCAGCCAGATTCCGCCGAGCACCGTGAAGGGTGCGTCCCGGGTGCCGAGATGCACGTCGGCGACGAGGACGGCCTTCTTGCCGTTACTCTCCTTCACGTCACTCAGGGCCATGACCTTGCCGTTGGCGTCGGTGATGGTCGCGTCGAAGCCCGCCTCTCCCTTGACCAGTGGCACGCGGTTCTCCACGGACCGGAACACCACCGACTGCCAGCGGATGCTGGAGATGCTGCTCCAGTCCCACGACGGGTTGGCGATGATCTGGGCGCCGCCCAGGGTGACCAGTCGGGGCGACCCGTTCGGGAAGTCGTGGTCGAAGCAGACGATGACGCCCAGTTGCCCGAAGCGCGCCGCGAACGTGGGGTAGATCTGCGGGGTTGTACCGCCCCAGGCTCCCTCCCCGGCGGCCAGGACCGGGTGCACCTTGTACGTGACCCCCAGCACCTGCCCGTCCGGGCCGAAGGTCGCAGACATGTTCGGTGCGGCAGGGTCCGGCCACGCCACCGGTTCGTCCGCGATGAAGCCCGTGACGATCGTCGCGTTTGTACGGTCCGCCAGCTCGGCCACCCAACGCCCCTGCGGTCCGCGCGGATCGTAGCTAAGCGCCTCCTCGGGCCAGACCACCAGCTCCGCACCCCGCCCCACCGCCTCCAGCGTCATGGCGGTGAACTCTTCGCGCTGCCCTGCCCTGCGCTGCTCCTCTTCCTCATTCGCTGCCGGGGTCTTGGAGAAAGCGGTCGGGGACAGGAACTCGAGGCTGGGTTGGATCGCCGACACCCTGACCGTCGGGGACTGCGCGAGCCGACTGTTGAGGCTGGAGTAGATGAGCACACTGACGATCACCCAGACGGCCGTGGCAGTAACTCCGACGAGGACCGACCATTTCAGAGTGCGCGCCGGCACGGGGACACTGGTCAGTTGTGGCCACTTCCGGTCGATCCAGGCCAGGAACAGCAATGCGACGGTTGCGTTGATCATCAGCGCGAGGAACGTCAATGCGGGGGTGCTGACGATGCTGACGGTCTGGATGAGCGGGGTGGCGCCGGCGAAGCGGTAGGCCAGCCATCCGTTGCTGCCGGCCCATAGATTCTCCTGGGTTAGTGTGTCGAGGGCCACCCACCACAGCGGGACCTGCACGATGAACCAGCGGTAACGCGTGCGCTCCGAGAACTTCCGGTCGAAGATCGCGATGACGGCGTAGATCGCACCGAAGAGCAGAGATACGACGTATGTCAGCGACTCCTGCCTGGGCAGCAGGTCCCACGCCGTAACCCAGATTGGGAACCAGTACGTGGACGCTGCAAGGAACATGGGCAGTGCCGACAAGCGGCGCGGCAGCACCCGGTATTGCGCGATGTACATCGGGACGAAGGCCACCAGTAGTAACGGGTACAACCCGCCCTGGTCCGGGAAGGACACCCAGATGAGCACACAACTCAACAGGGACAGTGCCAGACCCCCGACGATTCGACCGACACCCGACGCCGTTGGGGTGGCCGCACTCTCCGTCTCGGTCGCGACCTGGGTCTCGGTCATGTCGGCCTCCCGCGGCAATCGGCCCACTATGTGGCGATAGAGCACCCAGTGCGGCCGCGACCCCGTTGTCCGGTGTTCGGCGCATGCCGTTTCGAGCCACTTGATCATGAATAGGCGGCGGTTTCAAACCCTCGGGACTTCACGCTCTTGCGCAAACGAAAGGCTGGTTGAAATCTTGGAGTCATGGGGACCAATCGCAAGATTGCTCGTGCTGCTGCATGGTGCGCAGCGATCTTCTTGATCCTCTCCTTCGGCGTGCTTGGCTGGAATCACCGACCGATATCGCCCGAATTGTCTCGTCACGGGCAGTCCATCATGATCGACGGTGTCACATCGCTGTTCGGCGTCAAAGACACTGGCGCAAAAAACAACGACGGCAAACCTGTTTATGACTTCACCGAGCGCGCCGACTACGTCGACCGTGTGCTGATGAAATGGTTTGAAAACGGAACTTCCACCGCGACGCTCTATAAGAACAATGGCAAGTGGAATCCGGTTCGTCGGCAACAGCAATTAGAGCTGATGGAAGAAATCTGGAATGAGTCAGCCTCCAACGTCCCTAATAACGGAAAAAGCATAATTTCCGGCGGTCTGGGCGGAGCCGGCAAAAGCTACACTCTTGAAAATATCGTCAAGGTCGATCCGTCAGAGTATTTCACGATCAACCCTGACTTGATCAAAGAGAAAATGGCCGAGAAAGACATGATCCCGAATCTCGATCCGAAGCTGACTCCGATGGAATTATCGCCGCTGGCCCATACGGAAGCCAGCGAAATGGCATACGAACTTGCTATCCGCGCCTACCGCGAAAAAAAGAACGTCGTCTGGGACATCACCATGAGCAGTAAGGCAAGTGTGGCTAATGGCCGTGTGAAGTTAATGCGCGCAGCCGGCTACCGCGAAATCAACGCCGTCTTTGTCGACGTCACCGTCGAGAAAAGCATCAGGCAGGCGCGCACTCGATGGTCAAACGGACTGATCGCCTTCGCGCAGGGTGTGGGTTACGGCGGCCGGTTCCTGCCCAGCGGAGCCGCCGGTGAGAACCTTCCCACACCAGGAGCGCCGTGGCGCAGCAAAAACCGCGAAGTCTTCGAGGCGGTCAAGACTTTGTTCGACGGCTATAAGGTTTATGACAACGAAATTGATGACCAGTCCACGCTGGTGGAATCAAAAGGCGACTGGTAGGGAGTAGGCGCGGCCATGGCGAAATCAGCCCGGGACGTTCTGCATTCGTTCATGTTTGGGAACATGACATTCGAGGAGGTTGTCGCTGAATTCACGGCGATGCCCATGACGCTGCCCCGCCACCTCACCACGAAGAACCGCACCTGGGGTGAATACTGCCGTGACGCCGAGGAAGGCGACGAAACCGATGTGCCCACCGCCATCAATGCGGCGCACTTCGCCCGCGCACTGACTGACGCGCAGGCTGAACTGCTGCTAGCGATTTACGAAAAAAAAGTTCTCTAAACACGCTCGGATCGTTTCGGGCACAGGGCCCGGAGCCCCCACCCGGGGCATACTGTAGCCGTGCTCACCGGGGCCGAGTCCGTCGCCGTCTTGGCATGTGCCGGCGATGCCCCGTGGCAGGACGACGTCCGACAATGACCGTTGGGCGTGCGACACCAGCGTGGCCATCGCCGCTCCGGATCCTGCGGGATTTCCTCAGCGCTAACCTGTTCTTCAGTCTCTGCCTGATGATGCTGTTGCTCGGCGTCTCGTGGACGATGACGTCGCTGACCGACAGCCCGGTGCTCATCAGCCTGGTGCAGACGATGCTGAGCCTGCCGTTCCTGCTCTTCGCCATCCCGGCCGGTGTCGCGACCGATCGGTTCGGGCACCGCGTCGTGCTGCTCGCTTCACAGTTTTGGTTGCTCGCCGTGCTGACC
>NZ_JBJTJF010000217.1:0-6762 GCF_046095365.1 Mycobacterium sp. | reverse complement strand
CCAGCAGGACGGCTTCTCCACTTTCGTTGTGGCCGAACGGCCGGCCTAGGTGTACCTGGGCCCGGACGGGCCGGCGCCGGTGACGACGATGACTCGATCCTGCACTCCGGGCATGGGGGTCCTTTCTTCGGGGGTGGCCCTTGGGGTGTGGCCATGGTAACGAGCCGCGTCGCCGGCCCGTCCGGGCCCAGGTACACCTAGGCCGGCCGTTCGGCCACAACGAAAGTGGAGAAGCCGTCCTGCTGGTCGGGCACCTCGACCCAGCGGCCCAGTCGGCGCATCTCGTCGGTGGACACCGTTCCGGTCGCGCGCCACCCGTGGGCGTTGAGCCATTCGGTCAGGTCGGCACGGTGCGGGTCGTTGTAGGTCAGGTCGGCGATGTCGACGGTCCGCTCGATGCCCAGATCGTCGGCCATCTTCTCCCAGCGGGCCCGCATCTGGGCGCGGCGCTCCTCGTCGTGATGGCGGACGGCCTCGGCCGAGATCCGGCTGCCCGGCGCGCTCAGTTCGCCGATCTGCTCGAAGAGCCGGTCCTGAGCCTCGGCCGGCAGATACATCAGCAGCCCCTCGGCCAGCCACGCGGTCGGGCGGGAGGCGTCGAAGCCGGCGGCCTGCAGGGCCGCGGGCCAGTCCTGACGGAGGTCGACGGCCACCTCGCGCCGTTCGGCGGCCGGTTCGGCGCCGTGCCCGGCCAGCGTCGCCGCCTTGTACTCGAGCACCTTGGGCTGGTCGATCTCGTAGACCACGGTGCCCTGCGGCCACCGAAGCCGGTAGGCCCGCGAGTCCAGGCCGGAGGCCAGGATGACCACCTGGCGGATGCCGGCGGCGGTGGCGTCGGCGAAGAACGAGTCGAAGAAGTGCGTGCGCACCGCCTGGTAGCTGAGCATGTTCGCGAAGATCGCCGCGGCCTCCGGATCGGCGGCGGCAATGCGCTCCTGCATGGCGGGGTCGACGAACTTCTCCCACACGCCGGTGCCCGCGCCGGCGACCAGGATCCGGGCGTACGGGTCCCGGATCAGCGGCGCGGGGCTGTCGGTCTCGCTGGCCCGGGCGGCGGCGACCATGACCGCGGTGGTTCCGACGCTGCTGGCGATGTCCCAGGTGTCGTCGTGGCTGCGCAGGGTGCTCATGAGGCCGCTCCGGGGTTGGTGTGACCCCATCGTAGCGACAATTAGATAGCCTATGTTCCGGCTATGCGGTGGCGAGCCAGCCGCCGTCTTCCAGCAGCGCTATGAACTCTCCGGTCACCATCCCGGTCCGCTTGGCGTCACCGACCAGGCCGGCGTAGAAACTCAGGCCCCAGAACGCGGCCACCAGCATCTCGGTGACCGCACGGGTGCTGAGGTCGGCCCGGAGCTCGCCGTTGGCGATGCCGTCGCGGACCGCAGACTTGGCGAACTGCCTGGTCAGTTCCAGCGACTGAGAGTCCTCGCCGGTCAGCTCGGGATGGCGCTGCGCCTCCAGCACCGATGCGACCAGGAACTCCGCTGCCGCGCGATCGGTGTCGCGGGCCTGGGCCGACGCCTCGAGGAAGGCGCGGACCCGGCCGGTGAAGGTGGTCTCCTTACCGGCCTGCTCGAGGGCGGCTGCGATGACCGAGGCGTTGGCCTGCTCGACCACCTGCCGGTAGAGGGCGTGTTTGGAGTCGTAGTAGTGGTTGATGGCCGGGCGGGTGAGGTCGGCGCGGTTGGCGATCTCCTGGAAGGTCGCAGCGTCGAACCCGACTTCGGTGAAAACCTCCCGGGCGGCGTGCAGGATACGGCCGCGCGTCAGTGCGGATTTCGCTGCCGGTGGCCTGCCCGGACCACGTCTCGCCGTCTTCTGCATGCCGCGATTGTGCCAGATGACCCCCGCGCATCGGAAACGTTGCCGCACATCGACCGTCGAGATCTTCGACCCGGACGCCCGGTCGGTTTGCCGAGTGGCCGCGGAAACTACGTTTGACAGGGTAATTCAGCCTTCCCGGCATGGCCGGAACACGCCGCCCGGCCGGGTTCGGGGCGGCGTGTTCCACCCGGTCGAAACCGGGTTTGCCACCCGTTTCGCCGGCGGTGCCCCCGCCCCGCACGGAATTGCCGTGTGCGGAAGAAATCCGACTATTGGTTTGCTAAAATCGAGGGTTGCGCGCGTGTATCGGCATGGTGCTCCTCGGTGCCCGGCGGGTGCGAGCCCGGTAACCCGCCGAAGCCGAGGCCGGGGAGCCTAAGGTTCGGTGCATGCCCATCGTCGCGGCCCGCGAGTCGTACTTCGAGACGGGTCTGGAGATCCTGGCCGACCTGGGCTTCGGCGGACTGAAACTGGCCGAGGTGTGCAGTCGGCTCGGAGTCACGACCGGATCGTTCTACCACTACTTCACCGGGTGGAGCGCCTACACCCGCGAGCTGATCGGCTACTGGCGCCAGGACCGGACGGTCCGGCTCATCGAGGTGCTCCGCGCACAGCCCGACGCCAGGCGCCGGATCCAGGCCATCATCGACGTCGCACTGACGCTGCCGCACGGCGCCGAGGCCGCGATCCGCGCGTGGAGTTCGGTCGACGAGGACGTGCTCACCGTGCAGCGCGAGGTCGACCAGGAGCGCTTCGACGTCATCTACGACTCCGCCTTCGAGATCGTCGGCGATGCGCGCCAGGCCCAGGTCTATGCCGCGTGGGCGGTCTACGTCTTCGTCGGTTACGAGCAGGCGACGCTGCCCCGCGAGCCGAAGATGTTCGAGTGGATCAGCAAGAAGATGCTCGACGATCTGGAGGCCGGCCGCTTCGCCGACGTTCCTCCGGCGTAAGGGCATGACGCCCACCATGTTCCGGCAGACAGCCGAACGGCTCCGCGCGCGTGACCCGAGCCGGGACGGCTTCCGCAGGGCGCTGCGGGCGGCCATCGCCATACCGCTGGCCGCACTGGTCAGCTTCCTGGTGTCCGGCTACTCCCAGACGGCCGTGTTCGCCCTCGTCGGGTCGATCGCACTGCTCATCGCGGCGGATTTCCCCGGCGATGTCGGGACCCGGGCGCTGGCGTACTGCAGCCTGGGACTCAACGGCTTCCTGCTCATCGCACTGGGCACCTGGGCCGCGCCGAATCCCTGGGCGTCGGTCCCGCTGTGTTTCGCGGTCGGCGCGCTGACCAGCTTCCTGGGACTGATCAGCGAGGTCATCGCCGCCGGCCAACGCGCCACGCTGATGACGTTTCTGCTCCCGGTCTGCATGCCGGTCGGAGGCCGCCTCGACGATCGCCTGCTGGGCTGGCTGCTGGCGCTCCTGGTGTGCGTGCCGATCGCGCTGTTCCTGTTCCCGCCGCGCGAGACCGCCCAGTTGCGCACGCTGGCGGCCCGGGTGTGCACCGCACTCGCCGACCGGATCGAAGGCGGCGAGGACACCGTGACACCGGCGATGGACGCCCTGCGCGCGGAGTTCCTCGGCAGCGCGTTCCGACCGGTCGCCCTGACCGCCGGCGGCCGCAGCCTGATCCGTGTGGTGTCCAACCTGCAGTGGCTCAGCGACCGGGTTTCGCCGGAGACCGGCGCGCTGCTCGGACCGATCGAACCGGCCAGCGTGGCGGTGCTCCGAACCAGCGCCGAGGTGCTGCTCTCCGGCCACCGTGACGACGCCGCACGGTTGACCACCGTCGTCGCCGACCACCGCTCGACGGCATTTACGGCCTACTACAACCACATCGGCGACATCTTCGATGAGCCCGACGACGCCGCCGCGCTGCGCAGGGGCCAGGAGTTGCTGGGCCAGCGGACCGTGAGCGCCACCATCGGACTGACCGGAAGCATCATCGCCGCGGCAACCACCGTCGACACCCGTCCGCTCGTCGACCGGCTACTCGGCCGCGGACTGCCCGACACCGGTGTCGCCGACCGGGTCGGCACCCACCGCAGCGCACTGCTCTCGCTGCGGGGCTACCTCCAGACCCGGTCGATCACGGTGATCAACAGCCTGCGCACCGGCCTGGCGCTGGCGCTGGCCGTCAGCGTCACGCTGCTGCTGCCGGTGCAGAACGGAATGTGGGTGGCCCTCGGCGCTCTCTCGGTGCTGCGCAGCAGCGCCTCGACCACGCGGACCACCGTGCTGCGCGCGCTGGCCGGGACGTTGATCGGATTCGTCGTCGGCGCCTCGCTGATCGCTGTCGTCGGCGTCAACCCGATCGTGCTGTGGGCCCTGCTGCCCCTGACCACGTTCGGTTCCACCTACGTGCTGACCGTCGGGTCGTTCACCGCCAGCCAGGCGATGTTCACCATGCAGGTGCTGATCGTCTTCAACCTGATGCGCCCGACCGGCTGGCAGGTCGGCCTGACCCGCATCGAGGACGTGCTGATCGGCGCGGGCGTGGGGTTGGTGGTCTCGGGGCTGCTCTGGCCGGGCGGGGCGCAGTCGGCCGTGAGCCGGGCGATCGACGGCGCGATCGCGGCGTGCTCGCGCTACCTCGACGCCGCGGTGACCCGGGTGACCCGCGGCGCCTCGCCGCAGACCGCCGGTGCGCTGACCCGGCTGGGCACCGAAGCGCTCACCGCGACGCGCACCTACGGCGACGCCGTCCGGGTGTACCTCTCGGAGACCAACGGCGCCATCGACGGGGTCCTGCTGGACACCGCCGGCCGGATCCCCCGGCTGCGCATGACCTCAGACATGATCGCCGACATCCCGCCCCCGCCCGACGGAGTGTTCCCACGGACCCGGGCCCTGCTGGAGGAACGCACCGACGCGCTGTGCGCCCGGCTGCGGGGTGGTCAGCCGCCGGCGGCGGCGACCGAGCTCGCCGAACAGTTCGTGCCCGTGCTGCGCGCCGAGGCCCGGGCGTCCGGCGCCGCACCCGAGACCGCCCTGCCGCTTGTCACCACCGCGGCCAACATCGCCGAACTCGAGGTGACCTACCCGCTGGTCACCGACGAGACCGAGGCCGTCGTCGGCTAACCGAGCACGTCCTGGGCCGCCGCCCGGGCCTCCGACGGCCCGGCGGTGGCCAGCGCCGCCTCGGCGGCGTCCCGGCACTGCTGCAGGGTGACCGAAGCGAGCTTGGCGCCCACCGGGGTGACCGCCGAGGCGGCCGCCGACAGCGAGGTGATGCCCAGCCCGATCAGGACGCAGGCCAGCAGCGGGTCGGCGGCGGCTTCCCCGCACACCCCGACCGGCTTTCCGGTGGCCTGCCCGGCCCGCGCGGTCTGGGCGACCAGGGCCAGCACGCCGGGCTGCCAGGGATCGGTGAGGGTGGCCAGGTCCGAGGACATCCGGTCGGCCGCCATCGTGTACTGCGTCAGGTCGTTGGTGCCGATGGAGAGGAACTCGACGTGCTCGAGGATCCTCTCCGCCAGCAGCGCCGCCGCGGGCACCTCGATCATCACCCCGGGATGCAGGTCGCGCTCGCGGGCCAGGCCGGCGAAACGCCGCGCCTCCTCCGGGGTGGCGATCATCGGGGCCATCACCCAGGGCGCGTTGCCGGTGCGGGTGGCCGCGGCTGCGATGGCGTCGAGCTGGCGGACGACGAGGTCGGCGTCGATGTCGATGATCCGGAACCCGCGCACGCCCAGGGCCGGGTTCTCCTCCTCGGGACTGCTGACGAACTTCAACGGCTTGTCCGACCCGGCGTCGAGGGTGCGGATCACCACCTTGTGCCCGGCGAAGGCCTCCAGGACCTCGGCGTAGATCGACGCCTGGGCATCGACACTGGGTTCGGTGTCGGCGTCGAGGAAGCACAGCTCGGTGCGGAACAGCCCGACGCCCTCGACCGGGGCCTGGCGGGCGGCGCGGGCGGCCGTCCCGTCGGCGACGTTGGCCAGGATCGAAACCGGATGGCCGTCGGCGGTCGCGCCGGGCCCGGTCCAGGCGGCCATGGCCGCCGCCGCGACGTCGGCGGTGGCGACCGCCGCAGCCGCGTCGGCGCGGTCGGGATCCACCGAGATGGTGCCCCGGCTGCCGTCCAGCAGGACGAGTGTCCCGGCGGGCACTCCGTCGAGGCCCTTCACGGCGACGACGCAGGGGATGGCCAGCTGGCGGCAGATGATCGCGGTGTGGCTGGTCGGGCCGCCCAGCGAGGTGGCCAGGCCGACGACACGGAGCGGATCCAGGCCGGCGGTGTCGGCCGGGGCGAGATCCTCGGCGAACAGGATGGACGGCTCGGTGGGTTCCGGCACGCCCGGCTCGGGCAGCCCGGCGAGTTCGGCGATCACCCGGTCGCGGATGTCCTTGAGATCGGTCACCCGCTCGGCCATCAGGCCGCCCATCTTGGTGAACATGTCGACGAACTGTGCGGCGGCATCCGCCGTCGCCCGGACAGCGGGCTTTCCCCGCTTGATCCCGGTCTCGGCCGCACCCAGCCAGGCCCTGTCGGTGGCCAGTTGCGCGGTCGCGGTCAGAACCTCCGCCGCCGCCCCGGAGGCCACCGCGGTCGCCGAAGCGGGCGACCTCGGCCGCCCGATCGGCCTCGGGCACCTCGACCCCGGGATCCAGATCGGCAATCGGAGGGAGCCGGTTGGCCCTGATCACCGGAGCGAACCGGACGCCCGGAACCACCGGGACACCCTGCAGAGCGGTCGATTGAGGGGCGGTCATGGTGTGGATTACAGCACCCCCGTCCGCCGAAACCGCCGTTTCGGCGTGAAAGTTCGAGTAGAAATCACCAATACGTCGATCTCGACGCAGACCGAGAAGGAGACCCCATGGCCAGCAAGACCGTCACCGTCGGGTCGGCGGTCGGCCAGCCCGCCCCCCCCCCCGCGCTCAACACCCAGGCCGTTGTCCACCCCGGGGTGCCGGGGACCCAGTCAC
>NZ_JBJTJF010000216.1:0-2951 GCF_046095365.1 Mycobacterium sp. | reverse complement strand
TGGGAAGGGCCACCGGGGCGTTGCTGGTCTGCAGGTCGTCGACCAGCGAGCGGAGCTCACCCAGGGTCGAGGCGCCGGTGGCGGTCTTGACCCGCTGTGCGTGCTCGACCATCGACAGCTGACCCTCCGCCAGGGCGGTGTCGAGGATCTGGCAGGTGTCGGAGCGGTCGCTGTCCTTGGCCCGGGTTCCCGCCGTCCGACCTATCGCCACGCCGATGATCGTAGAAGTTTGCGGTCGGTCGCGTATCGGCGGCAACGGCTCCGACGTACTCTGGTGTCCGTGCGATTGCAACGACAGGTGGTGGACTACGCCCTGCGGCGGCGTTCCCTGTTGGCCGAGGTGTACTCGGGCCGCACCGGCGTGACCGAGGTCTGCGACGCCAATCCCTACCTGTTGCGGGCCGCCAAGTTCCACGGCAAGCCGTCCTCGGTGATGTGCCCCATCTGCCGCAAGGAGCAACTCACCCTGGTCTCGTGGGTGTTCGGCGACCATCTGGGCGCGGTATCCGGTTCGGCGCGCACCGCCGAGGAGCTGGTGCTGCTGGCGACCAGGTTCAGCGAGTTCGCCGTTCACGTCGTGGAGGTGTGCCGGACCTGCAGTTGGAACCACCTGGTCAAGTCGTACGTGCTCGGAGCGCCGCGCCCCGCCAAGGGCGCACCCGGCACCCGGACGGCGCGCCGCTCGGGCGCGCGCACGGCCAGTGAATAACGACGAGGGTCAGGACCGGTCTTCCACCGCCAAGCCGAGTTCGGCTCGGGGTGCGCGCCATCGCGCCGAGGATCGGGAGTCCAGTCAATCCGCAACCGCCGCAACTGAATCCGCCTCCGTTCGCCGCCGCCAGGTACCGCCCGACGACCGGGTGACCGCGATCATGGCGCCGGTGACCGCCGGCCCGACGGTGGCCGACCTGCGCGATCCGATCGACGAGGTCAAGGCGGCGATCGACGGAACCCCCAGGCCGACCCAGCCGGCGGCGCCTCCTCCTCCGCCCCCCGGCGGCGACGACGGCGCCGGTGCCGCCGAGCGCGGACCCCGCCGGTTCTTCGAGGGCTGGGGCCCGGGGCGGTGGCTGGCCGCAGCGGCGGCGCTGTTCGTCGTGCTGCCGATCCTGACCTTCGGCCTGGCCTATCTGATCGTCGACGTGCCCAAGCCCGGCGACATCCGCACCAACCAGGTGTCGACCATCTTCGCCAGCGACGGCTCGGAGTTGGCGAAAATCGTTCCGCCGGAGGGCAACCGGGTCGACGTCGACATCAACCAGGTGCCGATCCAAGTCCGCAACGCGGTGATGGCCGCCGAGGACCGCGACTTCTACAGCAATCCGGGCTTCTCCATCACCGGCTTCGCCCGCGCCCTGCACAACAACCTGTTCGGCAACGAGATCCAGGGCGGCTCGACTATCACCCAGCAGTACGTCAAGAACGCTCTCGTCGGCGACCAGCGGACCGGGATCGGCGGCCTGATCCGCAAGGCCAAGGAACTGGTGATCTCCACCAAGATGAGCCGGCAGTGGTCCAAAGACGAAGTGCTGCAGGCGTATCTGAACATCATCTACTTCGGCCGCAGCGCGTACGGCATCTCCGCGGCGTCCAAGGCCTACTTCGACAAACCGGTCGACCAGTTGACGGTCTCGGAGGGCGCGCTGCTGGCCGCGCTGATCCAGCGGCCTTCCACGCTGGACCCGGCGCTGGACCTCGAGGGCGCCACGGACCGGTGGAACTGGGTGCTCGACGGAATGGTGACCATCGGCGCGCTGTCCAAGGAAGAGCGCGCCGTGCAGGTCTTCCCGCAGACCGTCTCACCGGATCTGGCCAAGACGGCGAACCTGACCACCGGACCCAACGGGCTGATCGAACGGCAGGTCACCAAGGAACTGCTCGACCTGTTCAACATCGACCAGCAGAGCCTGAACACCCAGGGGCTGCAGATCACCACGACCATCGACGCGCAGGCGCAGGCGGCGGCGGTGGACGCGGCCGCGACCTACCTGGACGGGCAGATGCCCGAGATGCGCACCGCGGTGGTGTCGATCGACCCGCGCACCGGAGGGGTGAAGGCCTACTTCGGCGGCACCGACGCGGCCGGATTCGACTTCGCCCAGGCCGGTCTGCCGACCGGTTCCTCGTTCAAGGTCTTCGCCCTGGTGGCCGCACTCGAACAGGGCATGGGACTGGGCTACCAGGTGGACAGCTCGCCCTACAAGGTCGACGAGAAGCTGACCATCACCAATTCCGAGGGTGAGAGCTGCGGCAACTGCAACATCGCCGAGGCGCTCAAGCAGTCGCTGAACACCAGCTACTACCGGCTGATGCTGAAGCTGCGCAACGGTCCGGCCGACGTTGCCGACGCCGCCCACCGCGCGGGCATCCCGCAGAGCTTCCCGGGAGTGGAACACACGCTTTCCGAGGACGGTCTGGGCGGCCCGCCGGGTCCGGGTGTGGTGCTGGGCAAGTACGAGACCCGGGTTATCGACATGGCCTCGGCGTACGCGACGCTGGCCGACTCCGGGATGTACCACCGGCCGCACTTCGTCGCCAAGGTGGTCAACGCCGCCGGAGAGGTGCTCTTCGACGCCGCCGCCGAGGAGAACACCGGCGAGCGGCGCATCGAGGCCGCGGTGGCCGACAACGTGACCGCCGCGATGCAGCCGATCCCCGGTTGGTCCAACGGCCACACCCTGTCCGGTGGCCGGCCGGCGGCCGGCAAGACCGGCACGCATCAGCTCGGTGACACCGGAGCCAACCGGGACGCCTGGTTCGTCGGCTACACCCCGCAGCTGTCGACGGCGGTGTGGGTGGGCACCGTCAAGGGCGACGTGCCGCTGGTGAACAGCTGGGGCGGCCCGGTGTACGGCGCGGGGATCCCGGCCGACATCTGGAAAGCCACCATGGACGGCGCGCTCAGGGGCACCGACTTCGAGTCGTTCCCGACGCCGGAGGAGGTGGGCGGG
>NZ_JBJTJF010000215.1:0-9885 GCF_046095365.1 Mycobacterium sp. | reverse complement strand
CGCCAGCAGCACCAGCCCGATGAGGAACATCGCCCGCAGGGGGGTCAGCACCCGGGTCCGTCCGACCAGTGCGTGCCGGCCCACCGGGCCGCCGACGACCGCGACCTGCCCAGCCGCACCGACGCGATCGGCGAGGCGCTCAGCGAGGTGGTCGGCGGCCCGGTGGGCCGGCACGCACTGGTCGGACGGACCCGGGTGCTGACCCCCCTGCGGGCGATGTTCCTCATCGGGCTGGTGCTGCTGGCGCTGGGCTGGTCGACGAAGGCGGCCTGCCTGCAGACCGTCGGCAACGGGCCACCCGACCAGCGGGTGGCCAACTGGCAGAACCAGCGCGCCTACTACGAGCTGTGCTATTCCGACACCGTGCCGCTGTACACCGCGGAGTTGTTGAGCCAGGGCAAGTTCCCGTACAAGTCCAGCTGGCCGGAACTGGACTCCCAGGGCAAGCCGCGTACGCAGTACGACGGCAGCACGGCCATGCGCTACATGGAGTACCCGGTGCTCACCGGGGTCTACCAGTACGTGGCGATGTCGTTGGCCAAGACCTACACCGCGGTGGCCAAGGCCACCAAACTGCCGGTGCTCAACGGCGTGGCCGAGGTGGTGATGTTCTTCAACATCTGCGCTTTCGGCTTGGCGCTGGCCTGGCTGGCGACGGTGTGGGCGACTGCGATGCTGTCCGGGCGTCGGGAGTGGGACGCCGCCCGGGTGGCCGCCTCGCCCATTCTGATCTTCCAGATCTTCACCAATTTCGATGCTCTGCCAACGGCTTTGGCGATCGGCGGCCTGCTGGCATGGGCCCGCAGACGGCCCGTTCTGGCCGGTGTCCTGATCGGCCTGGGAGTCGCCGCGAAGCTCTATCCGGTGCTGTTCCTGATACCGCTGCTGGCGCTCGGCGTGCGGACGGGCCGGCTCACCGAGGCCCTTCGCACGTCGGTGATCACCGTGGTCACCTGGGTGGCCATCAACCTGCCGGTGATGCTTCTCTACCCGCGGGGCTGGTCGGAGTTCTTCCGGCTCAACACCCGCCGGACCCAGGACATGGACTCGCTGTTCAACGTCGTCAAGTCCTACACCGGCTGGCGCGGTCTGGACCCGGGCCTCGGCTTCTGGCAGCCGCCCGTGGTGCTCAACGCCGTCGTCGTCGCGTTGTTCGGCTTGTGTTGCGCGGCAGTCGTTTACATCGCGCTCACCGCGCCCAGACGGCCCCGGGTGCCGCAACTGCTGTTCCTGGCCGTGGCGGCGTTCCTGTTGGTCAACAAGGTATGGAGCCCGCAGTTCTCGCTGTGGCTGGTTCCGCTGGCGGTGCTGGCGCTGCCGCACCGGCGGGTGCTGCTGGCCTGGATGACGATCGACGCACTGGTCTGGGTGCCGCGGATGTACTACCTCTACGGCGAGCAGAACAAGGGACTGCCGGAGCAGTGGTTCACCACGACGGTGTTGCTGCGCGATCTTGCCGTGGCGGTCCTGGTGGCCTTGGTGATCCGCCAGATCTACCGTCCCGCAGAGGATCTGGTGCGCTGGGATGGCCGGATCGACGACCCGGCCGGCGGAGTGTTCGACCGCGCGCCCGACGCATTCCCGCCCCGGTGGCCGCAGCGGCTGCGGCCGGCCCGACCCGCACTGGAGGTTGCCGATGCAGGTAGCGATCGCGCTGTTCCCGCGTAACACCGCGCTGGATTCGATCGGACCCTATGAGGTGCTGCAGCGGGTGCCCTCGATCGACGTGGTGTTCGCCGGGCACCGGCGCGGCGAGGTCCGCACCGACAACGGGATGCTCGGACTGATCTGCGACGCCACCTTCGACGAGGTGCCCCGGCCCGACGTGCTGCTGATCCCCGGCGGGGTCGGCACCCGCGCACTGATGCGCGACGAGACCATGCTCGGCTGGGTGCGCGGAGCGCATCCGCACACCCTGTTCACCACCTCGGTGTGCACCGGCAGCCTGGTCCTGGCCGCCGCGGGCCTGCTCGACGGACTGACCGCCACGACGCACTGGTCGTGCCAGGACGTACTCGGATCGCTGGGCGCGCTCTACACCCCGCAGCGGGTGGTCGAGCACCTGCCGCAGCGGATCATCACCGCGGCCGGGGTGTCCAGCGGCATCGACATGGCGTTGCGGCTGGTGGAACTGCTGGTCGACCGGCAGGCCGCCGAGGCCAGCCAGCTGATGATCGAGTACGACCCGCAGCCGCCGTTCGATTCCGGCTCGCTGGCCAAGGCCTCCGAGTCCACCCGGCTGCTGGCCATGGAGTACGGCGCCCAGCGGAGCTGATTTCGCTGATCAGCCGGGCCTGCGGTAGCCTGACCCGGTTGCCGACGCAGGCGACCCTCCTGCCGCGGAATCCGCCGCGGCCGCACACGACCATAGGAGGTGATGAGGTTCCCATGCGTCCATACGAAATCATGGTCATCCTCGACCCCACCCTCGACGAGCGCACGGTCGCCCCGTCCCTGGACACGTTCCTCAACGTGATCCGCGGTGACGGCGGGTCCGTGGAGAAAGTCGACATCTGGGGCCGGCGACGGCTGGCCTACGAGATCGCCAAGCACGCCGAGGGCATCTACGCCGTCGTCGACGTCAAGGCAGAGCCGGCCACCGTGTCCGAGCTCGACCGTCAGCTCAACCTGAACGAGTCGGTGCTGCGGACCAAGGTGATGCGGACCGACAAGCACTGACGACCGAAAGCCGTCGTAGCCCCTGCCTAGGCTCATCGCAACGGCATACCCGCATCTACCGATTCCCAGGAGGACCTTGTGGCCGGTGACACGACCATCACCGTCGTCGGAAACCTGACCGCCGACCCCGAACTGCGCTTCACCCCCTCGGGGGCCGCAGTCGCCAACTTCACGGTGGCTTCTACCCCGCGGATCTACGACCGGCAGAGCGGTGAGTGGAAGGACGGCGAGGCGCTGTTCCTGCGCTGCAACATCTGGCGGGAGGCGGCCGAGAACGTCGCCGAGAGCCTGACCCGGGGTGCCCGGGTGATCGTCACCGGGCGCCTCAAGCAGCGGTCCTTCGAGACCCGCGAGGGTGAGAAGCGCACCGTCTTCGAGGTCGAGGTCGACGAGATCGGCCCGTCGCTGCGCTACGCCACCGCGAAGGTCAACAAGGCCTCTCGCGGTGGCGGTGGCGGTGGCTTCGGCGGCGGCGCACCCGCCGCCGGCGGCGCCGCACCCCGGGCGAATTCCGGTGAGTCCCAGGATGACCCGTGGGGCAGCGCCCCGGCCTCGGGCTCCTTCGGCGGCGGCGACGACGAGCCGCCCTTCTGATCCCGTCCGCGCCCGCGCGCGAACTCCGAGAACGAAAGAGATTGACAGATGGCAAAAGCCAAACCGACCAAGCGCCGTCCGGCACCGGACAAGCCGATCAAGACGCGCAAGTGCGTGTTCTGCTCCAAGAAGGGCCAGAACATCGACTACAAGGACACCGCGCTGCTGCGTACCTACATCAGCGAGCGCGGCAAGATCCGCGCCCGCCGGGTCACCGGGAACTGCGTACAGCACCAGCGCGACATCGCCATCGCCGTGAAGAACGCTCGCGAGGTCGCCCTGCTGCCGTTCACGTCGGCCACCCGCTAGCCAAGCGGAACAAGAACGGAAGCGAGAGATGAAACTGATTCTCACCGCCGAGGTCGAGCACCTCGGAGAGGCCGGAGACACCGTCGAGGTCAAGGACGGGTACGGACGCAACTTCCTGCTGCCCCGCGGACTGGCCATCCCGGCCAGCCGCGGCGCTCAGAAACAGGCCGACGTCATCCGCCGTGCCCGGGAGGCCAAGACCGTGCGCGACCGCGAGCACGCCGAGGAGATCAAGGCCGCCATCGCCGGACTCGGCCCGGTGGTGCTGGCCGTCAAGACCCACGACTCCGGCAAACTGTTCGGCTCGGTCAGCGCCGGCGACGTCGTCGTGGCGATCAAGAAGGCCGGCGGCCCCAGTGTGGACAAGCGGTCGGTACGGATGCCCAAGGCCCACATCAAGGAGGTCGGCAGCCACTCGGTGGTGGTCCACCTGCACCCCGAGGTCGATGTGCAACTGACTCTCGACGTCGCCGCGCAGGGCTAGACGCGAGACTTCGGAATCCCCGGGCGCCGGCCGGCCAGGCCGCCCCGGGGATTCCTGTTTCTGGCGAACGCCGTGCCCGCGGGGAACCCAGCTAACGTAACCGGACGTTAACCGCCCGCACTCGCGGGCGACACGCAACACGCCCGAACCGGCAAGGTGAACCGACACGCCGGGGTACTTCCCATCCACAGTCCCGGATGGCCGCTAATCTGCGGTTTACGTGGACAGATGCGGCAAAATTTCATAGTGATCCACAGGTTTTCCCCAACCCGCCAACACCATTACCCCCAGCTGTCCACAGACCGCTAACAGGTTGGCCAACAGGGCCGGTTCCATCTGGCTTCAGCAACCTTTAGCGTTCCATGGGTCAGCCGGGGTGGGTGACGACGAAATCCGCTGTTTGTCAGTGCCGGTTCGTAGCGTGAGACGCGCTAGTCGAACTCGAGTTCGATCCCGAGGAGGTGGGTCCGCCCCGATGGCTGTCGTAGACGATCTCGGCCAGCAGCCCACCATGGACGGGCCGGCCGCAGCGGCGGAGGATTTCGGCCGCCAGCCGCCCCAGGACTTGGCCGCCGAACAGTCCGTGCTGGGCGGCATGCTGCTGAGCAAGGACGCCATCGCCGACGTGCTGGAGCGGCTGCGCCCCGGGGACTTCTACCGCCCCGCCCATCAGAACGTCTACGACGCCGTCCTCGACCTGTACGGCCGCGGCGAGCCCGCCGACGCGGTCACCGTCGCCGCCGAACTCGACCGCCGCGGTCTGCTGCGCCGGGTGGGCGGTGCGCCGTACCTGCACACGCTGATCTCGACGGTGCCGACCGCGGCCAACGCCGGGTATTACGCGGGCATCGTCGCGGAGAAGGCGCTGCTGCGCCGGCTGGTGGAGGCCGGCACCCGGGTGGTGCAGTACGGCTACGCCGGGGCGGAGGGCGCCGACGTCGACGAGATCGTCGACCGCGCCCAGGCCGAGATCTACGACGTCACCGAGCGGCGCACCGCCGAGGACTTCGTCCCGCTGGAGGCGCTGCTGCAGCCGACGATGGACGAGATCGACGCGATCGCCTCGCAGGGCGGCCTGGCGCGCGGTGTGCCGACCGGATTCACCGAACTCGACGAGCTGACCAACGGGTTGCATCCGGGGCAGATGATCGTGATCGCGGCGCGCCCGGGTATGGGGAAGGCGTTGAAACTCGATACGCCGCTTCCGACCCCGACCGGCTGGACGACGATGGGCGAGGTCAAGGTTGGCGACTGGCTCATCGGTGCGGACGGGATGCCGACGCGAGTGGTCGCCGCGACCGAGGTGATGATCGGGCGGCCCTGCTTCGAGGTCGAGTTCTCCGACGGCTCGGTGATTGTTGCCGACGCTGAGCACCAGTGGCTAACGGAAACCCGAGCGTCTCGGAAGTCGGCTCAGTCGGCTGCCGTCGGCTACAACCGGTCTAGGAATCAGCGCACCTTCGCGGCAATCCGTACAACGCAGGAAATCGCAGCAACACTGCGTCGTGAGACCAGCAACCGCCGGCTCAATCATTCCGTCGTGAATGCGCGTCCGCTCCAGGCGCCCGAGGCGCACCTACTTGTTCCGCCCTACACGCTGGGTGCCTGGCTCGGCGATGGAACAACCGCGAGCGCGCAGATCACGTCCGCCGATCCCGAGATCATCATGCACATCGAGGCCGAGGGCATCGAGGCGACCAAAACGCCTACGGCGGTGTATCGCTACCGACTGCGTCTGCCGAGTGCTCCCGCCGTCGAGGCCCGCGAGTGTGTCGTATGCGGTAACTCCTTCGTTCCGCAGACGAGCCAGGTCCGGACATGCGGTCGCTCGTGTGGGGGAAGGGCCCGATTCGTATCGCCGGCCGTTCCGTCGCCTACCTGCTCGCACTGCGGCGGGCCATCCTGCGGTTTGCGGCTATGCCAGGGCTGCCGTAACGCTGTAGGGACTTTGCAGGCCTGCCTTCGATCTGTCGGGGTCCTCAACGCCAAGCACATCCCGCCGGCCTACCTGCGGGCTTCCGAAGCTCAGCGCCGAGCGTTGCTCGCCGGCCTTTTGGACACCGATGGGACCGTCACCAATGGGGGTGCCATTCGGTTCAGCGTGACCGATCAGCGCCTGGCCGATGATGTATTCGAACTGATAATCAGCCTCGGCTATCGCTGCCACCGCGCGACCAAGCGGGTTCTCGGACGGTCCGAAACCCGGTCCACGGCGTACATCTTGAATTTCTCGACAGAGGACGACGTGTTCCGGCTGCACCGGAAATCCCAGGCCCACAAGGAAAGGCGGGCCAGAGTCGGGACCGCCCGGTCGGGATCGCGGTTGATCACCGATGTCCGTCCGATCCCCAGTGTTCCAGTGCGATGCGTCGAGGTCGACAATGCCGACCATCTCTACCTGGCGGGACGGACGATGATCCCGACGCACAACTCCACTCTCGGCCTGGACTTCCTGCGCTCCTGCTCAATTAAGAACCGGCTCTCCAGCGTGGTGTTCTCCCTGGAGATGAGCAAGTCCGAGATCGTGATGCGCCTGCTGTCGGCGGAGGCGAAAATCAAACTCTCCGATATGCGTTCGGGCCGGATGAGCGACGACGACTGGACTCGGCTTGCCAGGCGGATGAGCGAGATCAGCGAGGCGCCGCTCTACATCGACGACTCGCCGAACCTGACGATGATGGAGATCCGCGCCAAGGCCCGCCGGCTCAAGCAGAAGTCCGACCTGCGACTGGTGGTGATCGACTACCTGCAGCTGATGACCTCCGGCAAGAAGGTCGAGTCACGCCAGCAGGAAGTCTCCGAATTCTCCCGGCAGTTGAAGCTTCTGGCCAAGGAACTCGATGTGCCGGTGGTGGCGATGAGCCAGCTGAACCGCGGCCCGGAACAGCGCACCGACAAGAAGCCGATGCTGGCCGATCTTCGCGAGTCCGGCGCTATCGAGCAGGACGCGGACATGGTGATCCTGCTGCACCGCCCGGACGCCTTCGAACGCGACGACCCTAGGGGCGGGGAGGCGGATCTGATTGTGGCCAAGCACCGTAACGGGCCCACGCGTACGGTGACGGTGGCGCATCAGTTGCACCTGTCGCGGTTCACCAACATGGCTCGGCAGTAGTCTTCTTGTGTCGAGATGCAACGAAGATTGACAAAGCGCTCTTCGTTGTTAAACAACGTGAGGCTGCTCGGATAGGTGTTTTGGGCCTTTTCCCCTGGTGGGAATGGGTTTTGGCGCCGACGGCCTTGTCAAAGTATCTGTCAATGTAGGTCACTGGGCGGATTGCAATCGGTGTGACGAAATAAGGACCGCCTGAACTGCTACGACTGCGAATTCAACTCGCGCGCGAAGGCCGTTGGTAGCGACGGCAGTCGGCTGACCTGCTGCTCGCCTCCTTCACGTTTTCCGTTGAGTGACGTTTCGTCACGGTGTTTTTCGGTCCAGCGCCCGGCAATAGCTTCTGGAACGCCAGGTCCTCAGACTGCTTCAGTGACTTCGGCAGCCGACATCAATTCTGGGGATCGGTGAAGTCCTCGGCGCGACGTAGTTGCTCGTCTTCGGTGATGATCTCGACGCCGACGAGGTCGACGTCGTCGATCACCTCCGCCGCGCCGGCGCGCGCCGTCGCCAGGGCTTGGTCGAGGGTCATGCCGTCGACGTGGATGGTCAGTTCGATGCCGCGGCCGCGAGGTCGACACACTTGATGTTTTGACCTTTGGACGTGAAAGCCTCGATGAGATTCTTGCTGCTGCAACAACAGAATTCGGTGACGTAGCGGGCACCGGTAGCAGCATCGCAGTCACCGATTCGGACGATTCTGAATTCGATCGCCCGGTACCCACAAAGGCAGTTACGCTGCGTTTGGTTGAGGAAAGATCGATGTCGATTCCTCGCATGCGTGTCAAGCAGACCGAGCCGAATCTCGACTTCGAGCCGAGCGTGGCGCAACGGCTTGTGGAGATGGCTGCGCAGGAGTTCTCTGTTGTGGCTCGTGTAGTCAAGAAGTCAGACACTGCCGTTCAACTTCCCCGCGTCACTTTCGTAGAGATGACCGTTCAAAGAGTTGTCTCGTCTTTGGTTTATCTGAGCCTGCCGCTCCACGGCGTCGGCGTCGGCGCTCTTGTCGAGAGGTTCCTTGATGGAACCAGCACTCATGAGGGCGACGCCAACATGGTTGCATACGACTGGCGGGTCGCCGGCGATTTGCTATCCCGACAAATTGATGTGGCCTATCGGAAAACTGCCTCAACAATGTTTGAGGCGTCGAAACCGAGCAGTCTTGAGCTCCGCGACCAAGTAATCCATGTTGCGGATGATTGGGTAGCGCCCCTGGACTTGGCCTCGCTTGAATGGGGCCCTAGTTCGGTTAGGCAGCCGATCGTGGGATGGAAGCGATGCAAAGTGCGGACATTACTGAGTGAGGTTGAGCCCGTATCACCGCCTGAGCGTGGCCGATCTACCGGGCAGTGTCTGTGCAGGCTCACACGGCCGGATCGCCCCGGAGCCTTAGCGAGAACCTAGCGTTCACCGAGTCCGGAAGATCGCCTAGCCAGGCCTCGAAACGTTTGCTCCGCTCATGCCCGGAGTCCTTCGACCCAATGGGCAATAACGTCTGCGGGAATGGCTTCCTGAGCGACTCGGGCATGCGCCGCGCGGATGGGTTGGAGCCTGGTATCCAGAATGTCTCCCAGCCACGCGCGACCGCTGTCGGATGGCGGCCAGTTAATCTCGCCGATGTTCTGACCCGGGTGGTCGGCCATCGCGTCCCAGAGGTGATGTGCGGGGCGAAGCGGCGGTCCGTTGATCGCCGTTGAAAGTCGCTGTGCCTCAACAGCGATTGCCAATCCGTCCGGGTCCATGTCTCCCCAGTACCAGACGGTTCCGCGCGCAGGACCGTGCCCGGCGATATCGACGGTCAATGTGGGCACCTGGGAGGGGAAGGCTTTGCCCGCACCCCAGACGACGAGGCCGACCGGGTGGGCAGGTTCGGAGCGCAGAACTTCGACGGCGACCCAATAGGGGTCGCTGTTTTCCACGACGAGCACATCGGGGCCCGCTCCGACACGTGCAGCCGCCAGCGGCGCGGGAATGCGGGTACACGCGAGCATGGTTAGGCTCAGCCGGCCGGCGTCGAAGAGATTCGTTTTCATCATGGCCTCGAGTTGCTTTTCATCACCGAACAGCTCAGCGGAGCGGTAGCGCATCGGGACGATCGGTACGGAGATGCCGGCGGTTCGGACGAGCCACTCGTTGATGGCGACCAATTGGGTGTACCGGGACTCGCTCAGGGTTGGCAGGGAGGCCACCCATCCCATGCTCGGTAGCCACGGGTAGGTGGTCCAAGGCCGCTGCCGAGCTGGCGCTCGCGTGCCGGGAACGGTGACCGATCGAGGCAGAGGCGGCGAGGTACTGGCATCCCAGGCCCCGACAGGAAGGTTGATCACCCCCGTTGTGTCGAGGGCCCGCAGTGCTTCATGAAGCGCCGGCGCCTGCAGGGGGTCGCCGACCAGTCGAGGCGCAGCGACGTTCCACATCGACCAAATGTCTGGCAGCGCAATGCGGATTCGGCCGGCTGCGGTGAGATGGTCGGCGAGCGCGCGGACTTCGTTCGGCCGGGCGCTCATTGACGGAGCTCGTAGCGAATGCCGTCGACCCAGTTCTGGGGTGAATCTGGCGCCCTCGTTCCCGAGAGGGCCTTTGTGATGTCGATGCCGTCCACGGTGCGGGCGCGCAGCCGCAGGAACGACATGTTGCGCCGGACATCGCCGTCGTTACGCAACTTGATGATGACGGAGCCGATCCCACTGAAGGCTCTCTCCACATT
>NZ_JBJTJF010000214.1:0-14027 GCF_046095365.1 Mycobacterium sp. | reverse complement strand
GCGCCCCGGCGCGCCGCTGGTCACCTACGGGCTGATCGCTGTCACCGTCGCCGTCTTCCTGCTGCAGATGAGCTCCCGGATGGTGGTCTACCGGCTTGCGCTGGTTCCGCTGTTCGTCGCCGCCGGCGGCTACTACCGGCTGGTGAGCTCAGCCTTCGCGCACTACGGGCTGCTCCACCTGCTGTTCAACATGTACGCGCTCTACGTGCTCGGCCCACCGCTGGAACGCCACCTGGGCCGGGCGCGATTCGCGCTGCTCTACGGGCTCAGTGCCCTCGGCGGCTCGGTCCTGGTGTATCTGTTCTCCGCCGTCAACGCCCCGACCGTCGGCGCGTCCGGTGCGATCTTCGGCTTGTTCGGTGCGACGTTCGTCGCCGCCAAGCGGCTCAACCTCGACGTGCGCTGGCTGGTCGGGCTGATCGCGGTCAACCTGGTGCTGACCTTCACCGTCCCCGGCATCAGCTGGCAGGGCCACCTCGGCGGATTGATCACCGGCAGCCTGATCGCGGCCGTCTTCGTCTACGCGCCGCGCGGCCGGCGCACCATGCTCCAGGCCGCGGCGTGCGTCGGCCTGCTTGTCGTGTTCGGCGTGCTGATCGCCGCGCGCACGGCCACGCTGGCGCCGTTGCTCGGCTGACCTACAGCCGCACCAGGCTGAACGGGTAGGTGAAGGCGCCACCCGGGGAGTTGTCGCAGCCGGCCTCGAAGGAGGACTGCAGCGTGCCGCGCAGCGTCACCGCGTCCCAGGTGTACACGTCGCGGGTGGGCAGCACCGGACCGTAATAGACGTTGCCGCAGCGCAGTCCGTCCGGGACGTCGACGGTCATGGTGTAGGTGCCGCCGGCCTGATGAGCCTGGGCGTACCACTGGAACGCCTTGGCGATCGGCATCGGGTTGGCCGAGACGTTGGCGCAGACGTCCACGCTGTCGGGTGGGTTGCACGAGGTGAACGTGAAGATCCAGGTGTGAAAGTCATAGCGGCCCTCGATGATGGCGTTGTAGTGGCCGGCCATCAGGCCGGCACCGGCCGCAGGGGCCAGCGCCACCGCCATCGGCAGCACCGCAGCGGCGAGCAGACCCGGCAGGACAGGTCGCACCGGGGCCTCCCTTCGTCGCGGATAGGGAAAATCTAAGAGCGCCAACCGTGCTCCGCACCCGAATGCACCAGAAACCCGGCGGGGTTACGATCCGGCGGTGTCGAGCAACCCCGCCGCCCGACCGCTTCGCGCCGGCCTGGTGGTCGGTGCGCTCGGGGTGGTGTTCGGCGATATCGGAACCAGCCCGATCTACACGCTGCAGATCCTGTTCAACCCGCACGACCCGCACCCGGTACCGATCAGCAGGCCCAACGTCTACGGTGTGGTTTCGCTGGTCTTCTGGTCGGTGATGATCATCGTCACGCTCACCTACGTCACCCTGGTGATGCGTGCGGATAACGACGGCGAGGGCGGGGTGATGGCGCTGATCACCCTGGTCCGCCGTCTGGGGGAGAACACCAGTCCGCGGCTGGTCGGGGCTTTGTCGACGCTCGGAATCCTGGGGGCGGCATTGTTTTTCGGCGACAGCATGATCACGCCGGCGATTTCGGTGCTGTCCGCCGTAGAGGGCCTGAAGGTGATCGACCCGGAGCTGGCCGACTTCGTCATCCCGGTCACCGCGGGAATCCTGTTGGCGTTGTTCTCGATTCAGCGACGCGGCACGTCCGCGGTGGGAATGCTCTTCGGCCCGGTGATGGCGCTCTGGTTCGTTGTGATCGGTGTCTGCGGGGTGCGGGGTATCACCGTCCACCCGCAGATCCTGCGCGCACTGTCCCCGGTCTACGCGTGGGAGTTCATCACCGGCCACTTCGAGGTCGCCTTCTTCGCCCTGGCGGCCGTGGTGCTGGCGGTCACCGGCGCGGAGGCCCTGTACGCCGACATGGGTCACTTCGGGCGGATGCCGATCGCACTGGCCTGGTTGGGACTTGTGCTGCCGGCGCTGGTGCTCAACTACTTCGGGCAGGGCGCGCTGCTGCTCGGCGACGACAGCGTGGTCGCCGCGCCGTTCTTCCTGCTGGCGCCGGCCTGGGCGCAGATCCCGATGATCGTGTTGTCCACGGCGGCCACGGTGATCGCATCCCAGGCGGTGATCACCGGGGCCTACTCGCTCGTCTCGCAGGCCGCCCAGATCGGCTATCTGCCGCGGATGCGGATAACGCACACCTCGGCGTCCGCGATGGGCCAGATCTACGTGCCGTGGGTCAACGGCGTGCTGGCGGTGGCGGTGATCGTCCTGGTCTTGGCCTTCCGCAGCTCGGCGGCCCTGGGCTACGCCTACGGCATGGCGGTCACCGGGACCATCACCATCACGACCCTGCTGTTCCTCTACGTCGCGCACGTGCGTTGGCGCACGCCGCTGTGGCTGACTCTCATCGGCGGGACGGCACTGCTGAGTGTCGATCTGCTGTTCGTCGCGGCCAACCTGACCAAGCTTCTGCACGGCGCGTGGCTGCCGCTGCTGATCGGGGTGCTGGCGTTCACCGTCATGACCACCTGGCGGCGCGGCCACCAGCTGGCCGTCGAGGCCCGTGAGCGTGCGAGCGGCCCGCTGCGGGACTTCGTCCGCCGGTTGTCCGAGGGCACCCTGGCGCTGACCCGGCTACCGGGCACCGGGGTGTTCCTGAACCGCGGCGGGGCGGCCACCCCGCTGTCGATGCGCGCCAACGCCGACCGGATCCGGGCGCTGCCGGAGCAGGTGGTCATCGTTTCGGTGGACACCGCACCCGTGCCGCGGGTGGCCGATGCCCATCGGGTCGCCGTCGACGACCTCGGCCACCCCGGCGACGGCGTGATCGCCGTCGCGGCCCGCTTCGGCTACATGGAGAAACCCGACGTGCCGGCGGCGCTGCGACTGGTCGATCCCGCGCTGACCGGGCAGTGTCCGGTCGACGTCGACGGAGCGTCCTACTTCCTGTCCAAGATCGACCTGTGCGCCGGCAAGGCGCACACTATGGCCATGTGGCGCAAGCGGTTGTTCATCGCGATCGCCCGGTTGACCTCCGACGCCGACTACTTCGGACTGCCTCCGGACCGGACGGTCGTCATCGGCTCCCGGATCGAGGTGTAGCGCCGTGACGGAGAGGACGACGTGCGCGATCGTCGGCGGCGGGCCGGCCGGGATGGTGCTGGGCCTGCTGCTGGCCCGGGCCGGGGTCGAGGTCACCCTGCTGGAGAAGCACGCCGACTTCCTGCGCGACTTCCGCGGCGACACAGTGCACCCCAGCACCCTGACACTGCTCGACGAACTGGGGCTGTGGGAACGCTTCGCCGAGCTGCCGCAGAGCAGGGTCGACTCGGCCGAGTTCCCCTACCGCGGCCGGTTGCTGACCGTGGTGGACTTCCGCCGGCTGCGTGAGCCGCACCCCTACATCGCGATGGTGCCGCAGTGGGACCTGCTCAATCTGCTCGCCGAGGCCGCCGACTCCGAGCCGACCTTCACCCTGCGGATGCGCCACGAGGTGACCGGCCTGCTCCGCAGCGGGAACCGGGTGACCGGTGTGCGCTACCGCGCACCGGACGGGGAGGGCGAACTGCAGGCGGACCTGACGGTGGCCTGCGACGGCCGCTGGTCGGTCTGCCGCCGGGAGGCCGGCCTCGTGCCGCGGGAATGGCCGGTGCCCTTCGACGTGTGGTGGTTCCGGCTTCCGCGCGACATGGACGCCGAGTACTCGCTGATCCCCCGAACGGCGCCCGGGCGGGTGCTGATCATGATTCCGCGCGAGGGGTACTTCCAGATCGCCTACCTGATCCCCAAGGGCAGCGACGCCCGGCTGCGCGCCCGCGGCCTGGCGGCGTTCCGCGACGAGGTCGCCGGCCTGGTGCCCGAGGCCGCCGTGGACCACCTGCAGTCCTGGGACGACGTCAAGTTCCTCGACGTCCGGCTCAATCGGCTCGAGCGCTGGCACACCGACGGGCTGCTGTGTATCGGAGACGCCGCCCACGCCATGTCGCCGGCCGGCGGGGTGGGCATCAACGTCGCGGTGCAGGACGCGGTCGGGACGGCGAGGGTGCTGGCCGAACCGCTGCGCCGCCGTGCGGTCACCGACTCGGACCTGGCCGGCGTCCGTCGTCGCAGGCTCCCGCCGGTGGCTACGACCCAGGCGGTGCAGCGACTCCTGCACCGCAACCTGATGGCGCCGATCCTCAACGGAGACAAGTCCGCGCCGCCGGCCCCGTTGATGGCGATCCTGCAGCGGCTACCCGGGCTCGCGGTGATCCCCGCCTACGTGATCGGCGTCGGCGTCCGACCGGAGCACGCGCCGGCGTTCGCCCGCCGCTGAGATGACTCGCGCGCTGCGACTGGGCCTGCGCCCCAACCTCTTTCAGTTCAGCCTGTTGGTTGTGGTCAATGGTCTGGTCGGAGGTATGGTCGGCCAGGAGCAGACCGTGCTGCCGTTGCTCGCCGAGTCGGTCTTCGGGCTCAGCGGTTACACCGTCCTGTTGACTTACGTGCTGGCATTCGGAATCGCCAAGGCGCTCACCAACTATCTGGCCGGGACCTGGTCGGACCGGTTCGGTCGAAAGCCCGTTCTGACGGCGGGCTGGCTGCTGGCCGTCCCGGTGCCGTTGTTGTTGATCTGGGCGCCGTCCTGGAGCTGGGTGGTGGTGGCCAACGTGCTGCTGGGGGTCAGCCAGGGACTCACCTGGTCGACGACGGTGGTCATGAAAATCGACCTGGTGGGTCCGCGGCAGCGCGGCCTGGCCATGGGGCTCAATGAAGCGGCGGGCTACTGCGCGGTCGCCCTGACCGCCTGGCTGGCGGGTTACCTCGCCGCCGGGCACGGCCTGCGCCCGGCGCCGTTCCTGCTCGGCCTCTGCTATGCGCTGATCGGGCTGGGCCTGTCGGTCACGCTCGTACGGGAGACCCGCGACTACGCCAGGGCGGAGGCCGCCGGCCGTCCGGCCGCCGACGACTCCGCGGCCCGGCTTTCCAACCGGGCGATCTTCAGGCTCACCAGCCTCACCGAACCGGCGCTGTCCTCCGCCTGCCAGGCCGGGCTGGTGAACAACATGAACTTCGGCCTGTCCTGGGGGCTGTTCCCGCTGCTGTTCGCCGGGGCCGGCCTGGCCGTCGATCGGATCGGTCTGCTGGTAGCGGTCTACCCCGCGGTGTGGGGTGCCGCGCAGATCCTCACCGGCGCGCTGTCGGACCGGTGGGGGCGCAAGCACCTGATCACAGTCGGCATGCTCACCCAGGCCGTCGGGTTGGCGCTGGTAGCCACCGGGGAGGACTTCGACGCGTGGCTCGCCGCCGCCGCGCTGCTGGGTGTTGGGACGGCGATGGTCTATCCCACGCTGCTTGCGGTCATCGGGGATGTTGCCCACCCGTTGTGGCGGGCCAGATCGGTCGGCGCCTACCGGCTGTGGCGCGACGGCGGATACGCGGTAGGTGCGGTCGTCGGGGGAGTGGCCGCGGATCTGTGGGGCTTGCGCGCGGCGGTCTGGACCGCCGCTGGCATCACCGCGGCGTCGGCGGCCGTCGTCGCGGTGCGGATGTATGAGACGCATCCCGCCCCTCATCGCTGAGACCGCCATCAGGCATGAGCCGTTCGGGGTGGTGATAGTCATTGGTCCCCGGCGGTAACGGTAGGTGTGGCGGAGGGATCCATTCGGTGGAGCCGTCCTTGCGTTTGCGGGTCTTCCAGCCGCCGGTGGTGGCCAGTGCGTGGTGTTGCCCGCAGCCGAAGGTGAGGTCGTCGATGTCGGTGTGGCCGCCGTCGGCCCAGTCGTGGCAGTGGTGGACCTCGGAGAGGTAGCCGGGCATATCGCAGCCCGGGAAGCTGCAGCCGCGTTCCTTGCTGTGCAGCACGATTCGTTGATCGGCGGTGGCGATGCGCTTCGAGCGGCCGAGGTACAGGGCACGCTCGCTGTGCTGTTCGAACACGCAGAGGTAGTGATAGGCATGTGAGGCCATCCGGATGAGGTCACCCATGGGAAGCAGACTGCCGCCGCCGGTGACAGCCACACCGGCGCCTGAGTGCAGTTGTTCCAAAGTTGTCGACACGATGACGGTGACCGGAAGTCCGTTGTGCTGGCCGAGTTTGGGGTCGCCGAGTTGACCGCGAACAAGGGCGGCCAGGGCGTCGTGTTGGCGCTGCGGGTGGGTGCGGGTGTCGCGGGCGACGGTGTCCTGGGCGGGTTGGCCGGTGACGGTCGGGATGTGGTCGGCCGGGTTGCACATGCCGGGGGCGCCGAATTTCGCCATCCAGGCCTCGAGCATGGCGCGTAGTTCGGGGGTGGCGACCAGGCGGGCGATGCTCATGCCGTCGGGGCGTTGGCCTCCGCACCACTGGAAGCCGCGCTGGGTTGCGCGGTAGTCATCGGAGAACATCCCATCGGGGTTGAGTGTGGCCGCCAGGCGGTCGGCGACTTTCTCCAGCTGATCGGGTCGCAGGGCGGCGGCTTTCTCGGCGAGGAAGGCCTCGGCCTTTTCGACGGCGGCGGGGTGGATGTCCTCAGGCAGGTCTTTGATGAATTTCTGGATGGTTCGCAGGTGGTCGATATCGAGCAGGCCGGCGTCCCAGGCTTTGGCGGTGGCGGGCAGGGCGGGGGGCAGCGCTTGTCCGGTGATGGTGGTGCGCGGGTGGAGTTGTTCGGTGTCGCGTATTCGGCGCCGGGCTTCAGTGGGGGTGATGCGCGCGATGTCGGCGATGATTCTGGCGGTGGCTCCACCCAGGGCCGGATCCTTGCTGCGTGCGACCGAACCGACCAGGTCCAGGGAGGCGGCGGCAGCGCGGCGACGGATGGTTTCCAACCTGCCGAGGGCTTCGAGGCGATCGCGGACCGGCGCGGCGTCCCAGTCCAATCCGCCGAGGCGTTGGACCGCGTCATCCAAGGCGGCCAATCCATCGGCAATCGAACGCATGTTCGAAACATACGCGGGGGGTCTGACTTTGACTGCCCGCCGCCAGGGCTCTGTTAGCAAAGTCGACTGTGTGGAGAATCAGCGGAATTCGCCGTGCAGGCTCTTCTTGTCGACCTTCTCGGTGCCGACGGTCGGCAGCGGCTCGTCGCGGATCCGCCACCGGGTGGGGATCGCGAAGTAGGCGACTTCGCCGGCCATGTGCCGGGTGAGTTCCTCTTCGGTGGGGGCCCTGCCGCCGGGCCGGTGCACCACCACGGCGGCGAGTTCCTCGCCCAGATCCGGGTGCGGCAGTCCGATCGCGGCGGCCTCCACCACGTCGGGATGGCGCATCAGCGCGGCCTCCACGTGCGGGCAGGCGATGTTCTCGCCGCCGCGGATCACCATGTCCTTGCTGCGGCCGTCGATGAAGAGGTAGCCGTCGGCGTTGATGTGCCCGAGATCCCCGCTGCGCAGCCAGCCGTCGGCGTCGAGGGTGCCATCGGAGATGCCGATGTAACCCAGCATCACGGTGGGGCTGCGGACCTCGATCTCGCCGCTGCCTTCGGCGCCGGGGTCGGCGATGCGCAACTCCACCGTGGCAAGCGGACGGCCGACCGTCCTCGGATAGCGCTGCAGGTCGGCGCTGGCGGCCAGGGTGAAGAACCCGCCGCCTTCGGTCATGCCCCAGGTGTTGACCATGCCGCGGCTCTGGAGCTGGGGCAGCCGGCCGGCCAGCCGCTCCAGCAGCACCGGTGGCACCGGCGCTCCGCCGAGCGGGAACGACCGGAGGCTGGACAGGTCGAAGTCGTCGAAGCCGGGGTGTTCGAGGAGCCGGGCAGCCATCGTCGGCACCGCACCCCACCGCTCGACGCGTTCGGACTCGATGAGTTCCAGGACCTTGCCCGGGTCGAACCGCCCGGCGTTGAACACGATCCGCCCGCCGGTGATGGTTTGGGTGATCAGGGTTGCGAAGGCGCCGATGTGGAACAGCGGCGTGGAGATCAGGGTGACCGGTTGCGGTCCCTCAGTGGGGATCAGGTGCGGCAGTTGCCGCGCCCGCGCCAGTACGTTCTGCTGGTTGGCCACCACCGACCGGAACGGCAGCTCGACGGCCTTGGGCATGCCGGTGCTGCCGGAGGTGAACAGGATGACGGCCGGGTCTTCCTCGGAGAGCGGACCGGGGACATCCGGCGCCGACGGCCGGGCCCCGGCGAAACACCCGCGCAGGGCGGCGATGCCGGTGACGCCGGCCACCCCGGCGACCAGATCGGGGGCGTCGGTGATGACGGCGCGCGGCGCGACCAGGTTGGCCGAGTGCTCGGCTTCCCGCCCGCTCCACCAGCGGTTGCCCAGCACCGGTACCGCGCCCAGCGACCAGATCGCCCACAGCGCCAGCACCCAGTCGGGACTGTTGTAGGCCAGCAGCATCACCCGGTCGCCGGGTTGAATTCCCAACCGCCGCAATCGCTCCCTGGCCGCCGCGACCGCGCCGAAGAATTCACCGAAGGTGATCCGCCGGTCTTCCTGGACCAGGAAGGTACGCCCGGTCCACCGGTCGACGCCGAACAGCAGGCCGGCGAACGTGTGGGGACGATCCAGATAGACCAGCCCGGGGTGGCCGGCATAACTGCCGACGCCGACCTCGTCACCCCACGGCGATTGCACAGTCGCCGATCCTAGGCGGGCGAGAGCGCCTCGATGCGGGCCGGGACGTGCTTGTGCCACGGGGTTCCGGCGTAGCCGTCCCGCCAGTCGCTGGAGGTCAGCGCATTCGGGGCGACACCGGGCGAACCGTCCAGCCCGTAGCCGTTGGGCAGCGAGGCGTGACCGGGCTGCATGGTGTCGTTGATCTCAACGACCGCTTCGGCGCTGCCGGCGGCGGTGGTGACCCGGGCCCGTCCGCCGTCGCTCAACCCGAGCGCCGCGGCGTCCTGCGCGCTCACCCGCAGCGCCCCGTCGACGTCGCGCTTGCGCCAGGAGGGATCCCGGAAGATGTCGTTGGCGGTGAAGGCCCGCCGTTCGCCGGCTGACAGCACGATCGGGAACTCCGGTGTAGTCAGGTGCGGGTCGACGTCGGCCAGCCCGCGCAGGTCGTCGAGCAACTCGGGGATAGCCAGGGCGATCTTGCGGTCGGGGTGGGCGATCAGCGTCCAGTCGTCGGCGTACTCGTGCGCGGTGAACGTCACTGCCGTGCCGCTGCTCAGGATCGCGTCGAACAGCGCGTTGCCGTCGGTATGCCCGGCCCGGCGCACCGCCTCGGGGTAGGTCAGCGCAGCCTTCTGTGCCAGCCCCCAGAGGGCGGCGGCGCCGGCCAGTCCCTCCGGCAGGGTCGGTCCGAGGGTTTCGTAGAGGACGAACGGCAGCACCTTGTTCAGCGCCGGGTTGGTGGCCAGTGCGGTGAAGAACGCCTGGGTGTAGGCCGCCCGGCTTTCGGCGGCCGCGGCGCGCAGCGGGAGCAGGTCCTCGTCGCTGACGAAGCCGAGGGCACGCACCAGGCGGGCCCAGATCTCCGGCTCGGGAAGCGTGCCCTCCAGCGGCTCGAAAAGCCGGTGCCGCAGATGAAAGGTGTTGTGCGGGAACTCGAGGTTGAAGAACGTCGCCTCGCACTTCTCGAACTGGCTGGCGGCCGGCAGCACGTAGTGCGCCAGCCGTGCGGTCTCGGTCATCGCGACATCGATGACCACCAGCAGCTCCAACGACGAGAACGCCTCCCGGCAGGCCGTCGAGTCGGCGATCGAGTGCGCGGGGTTGCTGCTCTCCACGATCATCGCCCGGATCCGGTCGGGATGGTCGGTCAGGATCTCCTGCGGCACAGCGTTGGACGGGATCAGGCCTGAGATGATCGGTGCCCCGGTGACCGGCGTCCGGCCGACGCCGCTGAGGTTGAACAGCGGCGCGAACGACGAATGCAGATGCTGGGAGCCCTTTTTCGCGAAGTTGCCGGTGAGGATCCACAGCATCTTGTTGAGGTAGGAGCACAGCGTGCTGTTGGGCGCCTGCTGGATGCCGAGGTCCTCGAACACCGCGACGCTGCCGGCGCCGGCGATCCGCCTGGCCGCCGAACGCAGGAGTTCCTCGTCGACGCCGCAGCGGCCGGCGTAGTCGGCGACCGGGACGTCGGCGAACGCGGCACGGACCTCGTCGACACCGTGCACGTGATCGGCGAGGAATGCTTCGTCACAGAGGCTCTCCTGCACCAGGACGGCGGTCAGCGCGGCCAGACACCACGCGTCGGTACCCGGTTTCACCTGGAGGTGGAAGTCGGCCATCTGAGCGGTGTCGGTGCGGACCGGGTCGATCACGATCATCGACCGCGTCGGATCCTTCGCGATCTCGTTGAGAACGGTGCGGGCCTGCGGGAAACTCTGCGACATCCACGGGTTCTTGCCGATGAACACAGAGACCTCGGCGTGCTCGAACTCACCGCGGGTGTGGCCGCCGTACAACTGGGAGTCCACCCAGAACTCGCCGGTCTTCTCCTGCGCCAGCGCGTTGGACCGGTACCGCGAACCGAGCGGTTTCAGGAAAGCGCTGCTGTAGGCGCCACCGAGGTGGTTGCCCTGCCCGCCGCCGCCGTAGTAGAAGATCTTGTCCCCGCCGTGGGCGTCGCTGATCCCTGTGAACCCCTCGGCGATCTCGGAAATGGCGGTGTCCCAGTCGATTTCCTCGTAGCCGCCGTCGGGCCGTCGTCGCAGCGGCGAGGTGAGCCGGCCCGGCATGTTCTGGTAGTGGTCCAGCCGCAGCGCCTTGTTGCAGGTGTAGCCCTGCGAGGCGGGGTGGTCCTTGTCCCCGCGGATCTTCGCGAGGTGGCGGCCTTCAGTTTGTACGACGATGCCGCAGTTGCACTCGCACAGGATGCAGGCGGTGGGGATCCAGTCGGCGGTCATGTCTGTACTCCTCGGGGGCGCCCGGCCTGCGGTTGTCGATGACGCTGCGCCATCGGCAGACTTCTATGGAACTACACGCGACGGTGGGATTGCGAGTCCCCGGCGGCCGAAAGCCCACCGGCCGCGCGAGCCAACCCCGGGAGATCGACGCGCCTCGTCGTGGGCGGGTATGGTGATCGCTGCTTGTCAGGGTGAAGCCGGGAGTTCAGTCGGTGGGAGTGCTCTATCTGTTCAACGTGGCGGCGATAGCCGTTGCGGCGTGGGCGTTCTGGCAACGGCGGCTAACACTCCAGTCCCGTTTCGACGCGCCGATCACGTACGGAATCGCGGCCTTCGGCCTCGCAGTGGCGCTCGATTCGCCTTGGGGTGGCGTCGCTGCGGCCTCGTACCCCTTCACCGGGAAGTACTACCTGCTGATGGGTTTGGGCCACGTCGTGGCACTGTGCGGCGCGGCCCTTGCGATCAAGGCCACCTTCATGCGTCTGTTGCCCGACGACGCGCTCGGTCCCTTTATGAGGACCCGGATCACCCCGGTGATCGCCGTCGCCGGCTTTGTCATGCTGTGCTGCCTCATCGCGAGCCCAATCACCTCGTCGATGCCGGCCGACCACCTCTACCTTGTCGCGCCGGACCGATGGTTGATCGTGTATTGGTGTGCTTTCCTCGGCGCCTTGCTGGTGCTGCAGTCGACCGCGGTTTTCGGCATGAGTCGCATGCGGGCGGATCCCCGCTCGGTCATGATCATCCCGATGCTCTTTTCGCAGCTAGCCGGGTGCGGGGTGATCGCTCTCCTAGCCTTCGGGCTCTTGGGCCACCACAGCGTGATCACGCTCACCATCGTGTGGCCGTTCGCCTACTTGACGATCATCGCGGGTTCCACTGCCGCCGTCTTATCATGGCGGCACCGGTGGACCAAGATGGTCCGCGGCTGAACGCGCTCATCCGGTTGTCGCGGCGGACACCACCGACTTGGCCCAGCGGTAGTCGGCCTTGCCGGCGGGTGAGCGGACCACCTTGCCGACCCGGATGAAGGCCTTGGGGATTTTGTACTGGGCGATGTGTGGCTTGCACGCCTCGGCCAGTTCCTCGTCGGTGGCCGACTTGCCCTCGGCCAGCTGCACGATCGCGACGACCTCGTTGCCCCACCGCTCCGAGGGCCGGCCGGCCACCGTCACGTCGTAGACGG
This sequence comes from Mycobacterium sp., assembly GCF_046095365.1. Lineage (GTDB taxonomy): Bacteria > Actinomycetota > Actinomycetes > Mycobacteriales > Mycobacteriaceae > Mycobacterium. The sequence continues at coordinate 2,072 of NZ_JBJTJF010000214.1, read as the reverse complement.
CCGGATGGCTGGCCACCGCGCGCTCCACCTCTTCGGCGAAGATCTTCTCCCCGCCGGAGTTGATGGTCACCGAGTCGCGGCCGAGCAGTTCGATGCGGCCGTCGGCCAGCAGCCGCGCCCGGTCCCCCGGGATCGACCAGCGCACCCCGTCGATGGTGGGGAAGGTGCGGGCGGTCTTCTCCGCGTCCCCCAGGTAGCCCAGCGGGACGTAGACCCGGCGGGCCAGCCAGCCCTCCCCGTCGCCGGGACGCAGCACCCGGCTCAGGTCGGCGGAGACCACGGTGGTGTCGTCGAGCGGGGTGAAGGTGGCGGCCGCGGTCTGCCCGCCCTTGGTGGCGACGGTGGTCATCTGCGCACCCGACTCCGAGGCGCCGACGGCGTCCATGATCATCAGGTTCGGCAGCGCGGCCAGCAGCCGGTCGCGCACCGTCGGCGACAGCGGCGCCCCGCCGTTGGTGATCGCCATCAGACCGGACAGGTCGTAGTCGCCCTTCTCGATCGCATCGGCCAGCGGCCGGGCCATCGCATCGCCGACCACCGGGATGCCCAGCACCCGTTCACGTTCCACCAGTCGCAGCACGGCGTCGGCGTCGAGGCTCCTGACGTCGTCGGGCAGGGCGATCCAGCCGCCGGTGCTGATGGTGTTGAACACGCCCCACTGCGCGGCGCCGTGCATCAGCGGCGGGATCAGCAGCATCGAGCGGAAACCGGCCTGGGTCCGCACCTGCGCGGCCAGGTCGTCGTAGGAGTCCAGCGGCTGCCCGCCGGCCATGAACGGCCGGCCGCCCATCGCCGACATGAAGATGTCGTGCTGACGCCACAGCACGCCCTTGGGCATGCCGGTGGTGCCGCCGGTGTAGAGGATGTAGAGGTCGTCGCCGCTGGGCTCCGGCATCCCCCAGGCCGGTGCCGGTGTGGTCACGACGGACTCGTAGTCCACCGCGTCGGGCAGCAGCGGGTTGCCGGAGTCGTCGGCCACCTGGATCAGCAGACGCAGGTCGGGCAGCCGGCCCCGGATCGACTGAACGTGCGGGGCGAACTCGGCCGCGTACACCAGGGCGCGGGCCCCGGAGTCGGCGAGCAGATAGAGAAGTTCCTCCTCGACATAGCGGAAGTTGACGTTGAACGGCGCGACCCGGGCGCGGTAGGCCGCCACCATCGCCTCGAGGTACTCGTTGCCGTTGCGCAGATACAGACCCATGTGGTCCTGACCGGACTGGTGGTTGGCCAGCTGATCGCGTTCGGTGTGGGCGCCCAGTCCCTGACCGGCCAGGTAGTGCGCGATCCCGTCGATGCGGGCGTCCATCTGCGCGTAGCTCAGCTCCTGGTCCCGCCAGATCATGACCCGGTTGTCGGGGATCGTCCGCGCGACGGTGCGGAAGACGGTGGAGAGGTCGAAATCGGTTGCCGACATGGCCTCACTCTATTGGCCCGACCAGCCGGTCGGCGGTTGACCCGAAGCCCTGCTTCAGTCCGCACGCTGGCGTCTGCCGGCCGGCACCGGCTGACTACTATCCGTCTATGCGGGAGCGGGCTCCGGGAGGCAGCGGGCGAACAGCCGCAGCGGTCGTCGGAGCGGTGGCCGTCGCCCTCGGTATCGGCGCGGTGGCGGCCGGGGCCCCGACCGCGTCTGCCACTCCGGCGGCGCCGCCCGGGGATGGTCCGGTCTCCGATGCCCGCTCCCCGGCGCGGGCGGTCGGCCCCCCCACCCGGCGGGTCGACGCCAGCGCCGCGCGGAGCCGCGGTGGACACGCGGGCGCGAAGAACCCGGCTGTCGCACGGATTCGCCCGATTCCGAGTCCGGCCGATCTCCGCGCCCCGGCCGCTCCGGGGATGTTGATAGGCAATGGCACCCCGGCACATCCGAACGCGGGACTGCTCGTCGGCGACGGGTATTCCTGGACCGCTCAGACCTGCGGCGGGGGGGCGGCCTGCGCAGGCGGGCGCGCGGGCCTGCTCGCTGGTTCGGGCGGGAGCGGCTTCAACGGCGGCCCCGGCGGTTCGGCGGGACTGATCGGTGACGGAGGGGCGGGCGGCGACGGAATCGTCGGCGCCGGCGGAGACGGCGGGGC
>NZ_JBJTJF010000213.1:0-4698 GCF_046095365.1 Mycobacterium sp. | reverse complement strand
GTCAACGGTCAGGCCGGTGGTGCTGGTGGTGATGCGGGTGCCGGCGGTAAGGGCGGCGTCGGGGGTAATGCGGGTGCTGCTGGTGGTGCGGGTGCGCCGGCGGGTATCAACGGCAGCGGCGGGGCGGGTGCTCTGGGCGGTAACGCCGGTGCCGGCGGCGATGGCGGCATCGGCTTCAACGGCGCCAACGGCATCAGCCCCGGTGGCGCCGGGCAGAACGGCGGCAACGGCGGCAACGGTGGCGCCGGCGGTGCCGGCGGCGCCGGAGGTCTCGGTGGCGCGGTCGGCACCGGAGGCACCGGTGGCACGGCCGGTGCGAACGCCAACGCCGGTAACGGTGGCACCGGCGGCAACGCCGGCGCCGGTGGTCTCGGCGGTAACGGCGCCGCCGGTGTGTCCGGGACCATCGCCGACGGCGGGGCGGGCGGCAATGGCGGCAGCTCGGGGAGCGTGGGTGCCGGCGGTGCGGCGGGCGCCGGGACCGGTGGTACCGCCGGCACGAGTGGCATCGGTGCCACTGGCGGCAACGGCGGTGCCGGCGGTGTCGGCGCGGCCTCCTTCACCGCGGGTGTCGAAGGCGGTGCCGGCGGCAAGGGCGGAAGCGGCGGTAGCGCCACCGGTGCGTTCAACGCCGGTTCCGGCGGTGCAGGTGGTAACGGCGGTGCGGGCTTCTCCGGTAAGGCCGGCTTCGGTGTGGACGGCACGCCCGGCGGTGCGGGCGGCGCCGGTGGCGCCGGTGGAAACGCCGTGTCCGGAGTCGCCGGTAACGGTGGCGCCGGTGGCAGCGCCGGTAACGGCGGTAACGGCGGTTCGGGGAAGGCCGGCGGTGGTGCCGGCGGATCTGGCGGCGGCGGTGGGGACGCCGGTGCCGGCGGTAGGGGCGGTACCTCGACGTCCGGCACCAACGGTGCCGGCGGCAACGCGGGCACGGCCGGCAACGGCGGTATCGGTGGCGACGGCACGACCGGTGCCAACGGCGCCAACGGGGTCGCTGCTGGTTCCAGTGGCGGTGCCGGCACCGACGGCGGGGCCGGCGGCGACGGTGGCGACGGCGGCGCGGGTGCTGCCGGTGGCGCGGCCGGCGGTGCGGGCGTCCCCGCCGGTGTCGACTCGCAGGGCGGAAACGGCGCCAGGGCCGGTCAGGGCGGCGGCGGCGGCAACGGTGGCAACGGCGTCGCCGGGACCTCGAGCGTCACGCAGGGCGTGGCGGGCCAGGCCGGCGGTTCCGGCGGTAACGCCGGTGCCGGTGGCTCCGGTGGTCAGGGCGGCGGGGCCGGTGCCGGCGGCGGTAGCGCAAAAGGCGGCGTCGATGGCCGTGGCGGCAACGGCGGCAACGGCGGGACCGCCGGCAACGGAGCCAACGGTGGCGCCGGGTACAACGGTGTGTTCAGTTCCGGGTCCGTGGTGACCAGTACCGGTACCGACGGCGGTCGCGGCGGCAGTGGCGGCACCGGTGGTAGCGGTGGCGCGGCCGGATTCGCCGGTGGCGGGACCGCTCCGGACGGTATCCAGGGCGACGGCGGGAATGCCGGTGCCGGCGGCGCCGGTGGCAACGGCGCCGACGGTCAATCCGGATTCGGCGGCGGCAACGGCGGCAACGGCGGTAACGCCGGGGTCGAGGGCAGCGGTGGCACCGGCCTGAATCCGGGCCTCGATGGCACCGGGGCCGATGGCGGTAACGGTGGTTCCGGCGGTGACGGTTCCACGCCCCCAATCGCCGGAGTCTCCGCGGGTGACGGCGGCACGGGCGGTAACGGCGGCAGCGCCACGCGGGCCGGCAAGGGCGGCGCCGGTGGCCGCGGCGGTGACGGCGGCGTCGGTGTCTCCGGCGTTGCGGGCACCGGCGAGAACGGCACCTTCGGTGGCGACGGCGGTGCCGGCGGTGCCGGGGGTAGCGCCGAGTTGGGAATCGCCGGCAACGGTGGCAACGGCGGCGCGGGCGGCAATGGCGGTAGCGGCGGGTCTGGCAAGGCCGGCGGCGGTGCCGGTGGCTTCGGCGCCGACGGCGGTGCCGCCGGTGCGGGCGGCAACGGCGGCGCGGCGTCGTCCGGCGTCAGTGGTAACGGCGGTGACGCGGGCACGGCCGGCATCGGCGGTTCCGGTGGTGTGGGTGCGGCCGGCACCAGTGGCGCCAACGGCGTTGCGGCGGGTTCGAGTGGCGTCGCCGGCACCGACGGCGGCGTCGGCGGCGTCGGCGGTGACGGCGGGGCAGGCGCTTCCGGTGGCAAGGCCGGTGGCTTTGGTGCCAGCAGGGGTGCCGACTCGGCCGGCGGTGCCGCGGGTAACGGCGCCAATGGCGGCGTCGGTGGTAACGGCGGCAACGGCGTGGCCGGGGCGAACAGTGCCGCGGTCGGTGTCGCGGGACAGGCCGGCGGATCCGGCGGTAAGGCCGGTAACGGTGGCGCGGGCGGCGCGGGCGGCGCGGGTGGCGCCGGCACCATTTTCGCCGCGAAGGGCGCCGACGGCAACGGCGGCAACGGCGGCACCGGCGGCCTCGGCGGCAATGGCTCCAACGGTGGCGCCGGCTTCAACGGCACCAACGCGGTCAGTGGCGGTGCTGTCGCCAAGGCCGGGTCGGACGGCGGTGCCGGCGGTAGCGGCGGCAACGGCGGCAGCGGTGGCGCGGCCGGCGCGGGCGGCGGCACGACCGGAACTGCGGGCATCCAGGGCAACGGCCGCAACGGCGGCAACGCCGGCAGCGGCGGACTCGGCGGCAACGGCGGCAACGGCCTCAACGGCACCTTCACCTCCCTGGTCAACCGGCCCGGCGCGGCCGGCGGTAACGGCGGCAACGCCGGTGTGGAGGGCAAGGGCGGAACCGGCCTGATCTCCGGCGTCGCAGGTTCGTTCGGCAACGGCGGTAACGGCGGCACCGGCGGCACCGGCGCCAGCATCGGCGGCGCCAACAACTACGGCGGCGACGGCGGCAAGGGCGGTAACGGCGGCACGGCCACCGGCGGCAAGGCCGGTAACGGCGGTGCCGGCGGCAACGGCGGCACCGGTGGCCCCGGCGCGGCCGGAACGGGCGGCACCGTCACACCGGGCAACGGATCCAATGGCGCCTATGGCGGCAACGGCGGTGCCGGCGGCAACGGCGGGTCGGCGACCTCCGGCATCGGCGGTGACGGTGGCAAGGCCGGCAACGGCGCGGCCGGCGGCATCGGCGGCGCCGGACTGAACAGCACCACGGTCGGTATCGCGGGCGGCGCCGGCGGTAACGGCGGCACCGGCGGTAACGGCGGCGCCGGCGGCACCGGAGGCAGCACGACCGGCGGAACGAACGGCAGCGGTGGTAACGGCGGCACCGGCGGTGCGGCCGGAGCTGGGGGTGCCGGCGGCAACGGCATCGCCGGCACCGCGTCATCGCCCAACGGTTCGGCCGGCGGCGCCGGCGGCAACGTCGGGATCGCCGGCGCCGGCGGCGCATTGGGAGCCAAGGGCACCGGCGGCACCGGCGGCAGCAACGGCACCGCGGGCGCCTCCGGAGGTGTGGCCGGCAACGGCGGTAAGGGCGGCAACGGCGGAGCCGGCGCGACGGGCACGGCAACCGGCACCTTCCAATGGGCGGGTTACCCCAGCGGAATCAACACCGGCACCAACGTCGCCACGGGCACCATCGTGGATCCGGTTACCGGCACCAGCATCCCCTTCACCTACACGCTGACCACGTTGGGAGGCGCTCCGTTCAACCTCAACACCACTACGAGCATGTTCGGTTGGAGCACATTCCCCGCGCAGTACAACGTTCCAAACGTGAATCCCACGATCCAGAACGTTCAGGCCGGCAAGAACACTTTGCAGTTCGGAACGCCGAGCAGTCCGTTGATGGCGTTTTCCTCGATCGGGCAGCCCTCACAACCGGTCACCATCTCCTTCCAGTACCCGGTGGAGATCCTGTGGTCCCAGGATGTGACGGTCGACATAGGCACGACGGCCTCGGCAACCCAGATCACCGGCAGGGAGGGCTTCATGGTGGTGCAGGCACTTCAGCCGGTGAGTTCCTTTGAGTTCGATTATCTGCTGACCGAGTTCTACTCCAACTTCGCCTTCGGTGCCTTTGTCACCACCACCACGCCCGGCGGTAACGGCGGCGCCGGCGGCGTCGGCGGCACGGGCGGGTTGACCGGAGGCAATGGCGGCGCGGGCGGGACGGGTGGTGCCGGTGGTAACGGCGCGACCGGTATCAACGGCACCGCACCCAACGCGGTGAACGGCGGCTCCGGCACCGCGGGCGGCACCGGCGGCGGGGGCGGCGCCGGTGGCGCCAGTCTGGTCGCCGGCACCAGTGGCGGTGCCGGTGGTCTCGGCGGCAACGGCGGCAACGGCGGCAACGGCGGCAAGGGCGCGAACGGCGCCAATGCCGATGCGACCAACCCGGCCCAGGCCGGCGGCACCGGCGGTGCCGGTGCCAACGCCGGCAACGGCGGAGTCGGCGGCGCCGGGGGCAAATCCGTCGCCGGCGGCACCAACGGCAGCGGTGCCAACGGCGGCGCCGGTGGCACCGGCGGAACGGGTGGCGCCGCCGGCGACGGATTTGCCTCCGGCGCCGCCGACTCCGCCGTTGCCCGCGTTGGCACCGGCACCGCCGGTGCCGCCGGCCTGGGCCGGGTTGGTCGCATCGGCATTGGCACCGTTCGCGCCCTTGCCGCCGTTGCCGCCGTTGCCGCCGTTGCCGCCGAGACCACCGGCACCGCCACT
>NZ_JBJTJF010000212.1:0-5936 GCF_046095365.1 Mycobacterium sp. | reverse complement strand
CAGCATCTCGGCCCGCCCCGCGTGCCACGCGACGCTGTCGTACTCCGCGGCCACGCGCGCTTCCGGCCAGGCGAAGTCGACCCGCCAGCACTCACCGTGGCAGCCGCGGATGAGGTACTGCAGCTCGGGGCGCGGCAGTCCATGGTCGTGCATCGCCAGCCGCGCCTCGCTCTCCATCGCCGACTCAGCCCGCGGGTCGACGATCGGCAACAGGCCGCGAACGCCGACGATCCCCCGTCTGCCAACCTGCCGCCGTACGGCGTCGTGCAGATCGGCGGTGGTGCACCATCGCGAACGCACAGCGCTGTCGAGCGTCGCAAGGCCCCGGGACCGGCCCAGCTCTCGGGCGAGTTCGACCGCGGTCCACGCCGGCGCGGTGGCAGGACGACCGGAAACCAGATGCAACGGCGCCCCGCGCCGCTGGTGCACCACCAGTCCCCGCGCAGGACGCAACCTGCATCCGGGGTCGAGTACATGCACCGCCCCACCCCCTGCCACGCCGAACCCGTACAGCGCCGCCGCAGTCTGCATGCACGCGATGACGTCGGCGCCCACCAGCATGTCGAGCGCACGCAGCCTCGTCATCAGATCCGGCTCGCCGAGGGAATAGACGCCACGCCAGACCCGGACCAGGCCGCCCTTGCGGCGCTGGACATCCAGCTGCTGGCGGGTCATAACCGACAGCAGTTCGGCAGTGGTGGCAAGTCCACGCCGCCTCAGCAGCGCCAGCGCATCCGGATTCACCGGCGCAGCATGCGCAGCCTGCGCTAAGCGCGCACCTCAGCCTGGGGACAACCCGGGCAGGACTACCGGTAGTCGCTGTATCCGTAGTCGTCCAGCGGCACCGCGGCGCCAGTGGCCTGGCCGAAGTCCGGGCTGTAGTACTGATCCTCGTACGACGGGATCGTGTACGCCGCGGCGCGCGCCTCTTCGGTGGGCTGGACCTGGATGTTGCGGTACCGGTTGATGCCGGTGCCGGCCGGGATCAGCTTGCCGATGATGACGTTCTCCTTCAGCCCCTGCAGCTTGTCGCTGCGGCAGTTGATCGCCGCATCGGTGAGCACGCGGGTGGTCTCCTGGAACGACGCCGCCGACAGCCACGAGTCGGTCGCCAGCGACGCCTTGGTGATACCCATCAACACCGGCCGGCCCGCCGCCGGCTCGCCACCCTCGGCGACCACCCGGCGGTTCTCCGCCTCGAATTCGCCGCGTTCGGTCAGCGAGCCGGGCAGGAACTCCGTCGCGCCCGAGTCGATGATCGTCACGCGCCGCAGCATCTGCCGGATGATGACCTCGATGTGCTTGTCGTGGATCGACACGCCCTGTGCCCGGTAGACCTCCTGGACCTCCTTGACCAGGTGGATCTGCACCTTGCGCGGGCCCTCGACACGCAGCACCTCGTGCGGGTCGGCGAAGCCCTCCATGAGCTGCTGGCCGACCTCGACATGGTCGCCGTCGGCGAGCAGCCGCTCGGTGCCGTCCTCGTGCTTGAACACCCGCAGCCGCTGACGCTTGGAGAGCTTGTCGTAGACGACCTCCTCGCCCCCGTCGTCGGGAACGATGGTGATCTTCCAGAACTTGTCGGTGTCCTCCAGGCGGACCCGCCCGGTGACATCGGCGATCGGGGCACGGTTGCGCGGGATGCGCGCCTCGAACAGCTCCTGCACACGGGGCAGACCGCCGGTGATGTCCTCACCGACGCCGCCCTGGTGGAAGGTGCGCATGGTCAGCTGGGTGCCGGGCTCGCCGATGGACTGGGCGGCCACGATGCCGACGGCCTCGCCGATGTCGACCAGTTTGCCGGTGGCCATCGAGCGGCCGTAGCACATCGCACAGACCCCGGACGCAGACGCGCACGTGAGCACCGAGCGGACCTTGACCTGGGTGATGCCGGCCTCCAGCGCCGCGTCGATCGCCGGGTCGCCCAGGTCGTGGCCGCGCTCGACGACCACGTTGCCCTTGGCGTCGACCGCGTCAGCCGCCAGCGTGCGGGCGTAGGCGGAGGTCTCCACGAACGGGTCGCGGATCAGGCTGCCGTCGGGCTGGCGCTCGGCCAGGTCGACGACGATGCCCCGCTCCGTGCCGCAGTCGTTCTCGCGGACGATGACGTCCTGGGAGACGTCGACCAGACGGCGGGTGAGATAACCCGAGTCCGCGGTGCGAAGGGCGGTGTCGGCCAGACCCTTTCGCGCGCCGTGGGTGTTGATGAAGTACTCCAGCACCGTCAGGCCCTCGCGGAAGGAGGACTTGATCGGACGCGGGATGAACTCACCCTTTGGATTGGTCACCAGGCCCTTCATCCCCGCCAGCGTGCGGGTCTGGGTGAAGTTGCCGGTGGCGCCGGACTCCACGATCGTGATGATCGGGTTGTCGTCGGGGTAGTGCTCCCGAAGCGCGTCGCCGACCTCCTCGGTGGCCTTCTTCCACAGTTCCACCAGAGCGTCGTTGCGCTCCTGATGGTTCAGCGCGCCGCGCTGGTACTTCTTCTCGATACCGCGCGCCTCTTCCTCGTAGCGGTCCAGGATCTCCTGCTTCTCCGGGAGCACGAGTACGTCAGCCATCGAGACGGTGACACCCGAACGCGTGGCCCAGTAGAAGCCGGCGTCCTTGAGCTTGTCGACGGTCTGCGCGACCACGATCATCGGGTAGCGCTCGGCCAGATCGTTGATGATCTTGGCCTGTTCCTTCTTGTGCATCTGCTTGTTGACGAACGGATAACCCTGCGGCAGAAGCTCATTGAAGAGCACCCGTCCCAGAGTGGTCTCGCAGATCCAGGCCATGCCCGGCCGCCAGCCGTTCTCCCCGAACAGCTCGGACTCCACCTCGTGGGAGGGGCGCAGCTGGTCCAGGCGGATCTTGATCTGGGCCCGGGGGCTCAGCGCACCGCGGTCCATCGCCATGATCGCCTCGGCCGGCGAGCTGTACACGCCGGTCTCCGGGGTGTCCTTGGCCGCCGGGGTGTACTCGCCGGTGTCGCCGGCGATGTGGGTGGTCAGGTAGTACAGCCCGGTGACCATGTCCAGACGGGGCATGGCCAGCGGCTTGCCCGACGCCGGCGAGAGGATGTTGTTGCTCGACAGCATCAGGACGCGGGCCTCGGCCTGCGCCTCCGCGCTCAGCGGCAGGTGCACGGCCATCTGGTCGCCGTCGAAGTCGGCGTTGAAGGCCTCGCACACCAGCGGGTGCAGCTGAATGGCCTTGCCCTCGACCAGCATCGGCTCGAAGGCCTGAATGCCCAGCCGGTGCAGGGTGGGCGCGCGGTTGAGCAGCACCGGGTGCTCGGAGATGACCTCTTCGAGGACGTCCCACACCTGCGGACGCTGACGCTCCACCATGCGCTTGGCGCTCTTGATGTTCTGCGCGTGGTTGAGGTCGACCAGCCGCTTCATCACGAACGGCTTGAACAGCTCCAGGGCCATCAGCTTGGGCAGGCCGCACTGGTGCAGCTTGAGCTGCGGGCCGACCACGATGACCGAACGCCCCGAGTAGTCCACCCGCTTGCCCAGCAGGTTCTGGCGGAACCGGCCCTGCTTGCCCTTGAGCAGATCGCTCAGCGACTTCAGCGGACGGTTGCCCGGGCCGGTGACCGGCCGGCCGCGGCGGCCGTTGTCGAACAGCGCGTCGACGGACTCCTGAAGCATGCGCTTCTCGTTGTTGACGATGATCTCCGGCGCGCCGAGGTCGATCAGCCGCTTGAGCCGGTTGTTGCGGTTGATGACGCGGCGATAGAGGTCGTTGAGGTCGGAGGTGGCGAACCGGCCGCCGTCCAACTGGACCATCGGGCGCAGCTCCGGCGGGATCACCGGGACGGCGTCGAGCACCATGCCCATCGGCGAGTTGCCGGACTGCTGGAAGGCCGCGACGACCTTCAGCCGCTTGAGCGCACGCAGCTTCTTCTGGCCCTTGCCGCTGCGGATGACCTCGCGCAGCGACTCGGCCTCGGCGTCGATGTCGAAGCTCTCGATGAGCTTCTGGATGGCCTCGGCGCCCATCGAGCCGGTGAAGTACTCGCCGTAGCGGTCCACCAGTTCGCGGTAGATGTTCTCGTCGACGATCAGCTGCTTGGGGGCCAGCTTGGTGAAGGTGGTCCAGATCTCCTCGAGCCGGTCCAGCTCACGCTGGGCGCGGTCGCGGATCTGGCGCATCTCGCGCTCGCCGGCGTCCTTGACCTTGCGGCGAACGTCGGACTTGGCGCCCTCGGCCTCCAGCTCGGCCAGGTCGGCCTCGAGCTTCTGCGCGCGGGCCTCCAGGTCGTTGTCGCGCTGATCCTCGACGCCCTTCTTCTCGACGACCATCTCGGCCTCGAGGGTGGAGAGCTCGTTGTGACGCATCTCGTCGTCGACGGCGGTGATGACGTAGGCGGCGAAGTAGATGATCTTCTCGAGATCCTTCGGCGCCAGGTCCAGCAGGTAGCCCAGGCGCGACGGGACACCCTTGAAGTACCAGATGTGGGTGACCGGAGCGGCCAGTTCGATATGCCCCATCCGCTCGCGGCGGACCTTGGCGCGGGTCACCTCGACGCCGCAGCGCTCGCAGATGATGCCCTTGAAGCGCACGCGCTTGTACTTGCCGCAGTAGCACTCCCAGTCGCGAGTCGGTCCGAAGATCTTCTCGCAGAACAGGCCGTCCTTCTCGGGCTTGAGCGTGCGGTAGTTGATGGTCTCCGGCTTCTTGACCTCGCCGTAGGACCACGTGCGGATGTCCTCGGCGGTGGCCAGGCCGATCCGGAGCTCATCGAAGAAGTTGACGTCTAGCACGTAACTCCCTTTCCCCTTGCGGGACTAGCAGGACTATTGGAGGAAAGACTTAAGCCAGGTCCTCGACGGACGCTGATTCGTTGCGGGACAGGTTGATTCCGAGGTTGGCGGCAGCCCGTTCCAGGTCCTCGTCGTCGCCGTCGCGCATCTCGATGGCGGCGCCGTCGCTGGAGAGCACCTCGACGTTGAGGCACAGCGACTGCAGTTCCTTGAGCAACACCTTGAACGACTCCGGGATGCCCGGCTCGGGGATGTTCTCGCCCTTGACGATCGCCTCGTAGACCTTGACCCGGCCGACGGTGTCGTCGGACTTGATGGTCAGCAGTTCCTGCAGCGTGTAGGCCGCGCCGTAGGCCTGCATGGCCCAGCACTCCATCTCACCGAACCGCTGGCCGCCGAACTGCGCCTTACCGCCCAGCGGCTGCTGGGTGATCATCGAGTACGGACCGGTCGAGCGGGCGTGGATCTTGTCGTCCACCAGGTGGTGCAGCTTGAGGATGTACATGTAGCCGACCGTCACCGGATACGGGAACGGTTCGCCGCTGCGTCCGTCGTAGAGCATCGCCTTGCCGTCGCCGTCGACCATCACGTCGCCGTCGCGGTTGGCCAGCGTGGAGCCGAGCAGCCCGGCCAGCTCCTCCTCGCGGGCACCGTCGAACACCGGGGTCGACACGATGGTGTCGGCCGGCGCCTGCAGCAGTTCCGCGGGACGGTTCTTGGCCCACTCGGGCTTACCGTCGACCTGCCATCCGGCGGCCGCTGCCCAGCCCAGGTGCGTCTCCAGGATCTGGCCGACGTTCATCCGGCCAGGCACGCCGAGTGGATTGAGCACGACATCGACCGGCGTCCCGTCCTCCAGGAAAGGCATGTCCTCGACGGGGAGGATCTTCGCGATCACGCCCTTATTGCCATGCCGTCCGGCGAGCTTGTCACCCTCGGTGATCTTGCGCTTCTGCGCGATGTAGACGCGGACGAGTCGGTTGACTCCCGGCGGCAGCTCGTCGCCCTCGTCAGCATCGAAGACCCGGATGTCGATGATCTTCCCGGACTCGCCGTGCGGCACCTTCAGGGAAGTATCCCGCACCTCGCGCGCCTTCTCTCCGAAGATCGCGCGCAGGAGGCGCTCTTCCGGAGTCAGCTCCGTCTCGCCCTTCGGGGTGACCTTGCCGACCAGGATGT
>NZ_JBJTJF010000211.1:0-7637 GCF_046095365.1 Mycobacterium sp. | reverse complement strand
CGCTCGCGGTAGACCTGGCCGCACAGTCCGGCCTGACCCTGGTGGCGTTCCTTCGCGGTGACTCGATGAACATCTACACCCGCGCCGACCGGGTCACCTGGCTGCAAGCAGAACGCTAGGCGGTCTTGTCCCGGCGTTCGTTGCGCGGCACCTTGCGCGGCACGATGGTCGGCAGAACATTATCGAGCACGGTCTCTTTGGTGACGACCACCTTGGCGACGTCGTCGCGGCTGGGGATGTCGTACATCACCGGCAGCAGGACTTCCTCCATGATGGCGCGCAGGCCACGTGCCCCGGTGCCGCGGTGGATGGCCTGATCGGCGATGGCCTCCAGGGCGTCCTCGTCGAACTCCAGTTCCACCCCGTCCATCTCGAACAGCCGGGTGTACTGCTTGACGAGCGCGTTCTTCGGCTCGGAGAGGATCTTGACCAGGGACTCCTTGTCCAGGTTGGTCACCGAGGCCACCACTGGAAGCCGGCCGATGAACTCCGGGATGAGGCCGAACTTGATCAGGTCCTCGGGCATCACCTCGGCGAAGTGGTCCTGGGTGTCGATCTCGGCCTTGCTCTTCACCTCGGCGCCGAAACCCAGGCCGCGCTTGCCGATCCGGTCGGAGACGATCTTCTCCAGGCCCGCGAAGGCACCGGCGACGATGAAGAGCACGTTGGTGGTGTCGATCTGGATGAACTCCTGGTGCGGGTGCTTGCGGCCGCCCTGCGGGGGCACCGAGGCCTGGGTGCCCTCCAGGATCTTCAACAGGGCCTGCTGCACGCCCTCGCCGGAGACGTCGCGGGTGATCGACGGGTTCTCGCTCTTGCGGGCGATCTTGTCGACCTCGTCGATGTAGATGATGCCGGTCTCGGCGCGCTTGACGTCATAGTCGGCAGCCTGGATCAGCTTCAGCAGGATGTTCTCGACATCCTCACCGACGTAGCCGGCCTCAGTCAGGGCGGTGGCGTCGGCGATGGCGAACGGGACGTTGAGCATCTTGGCCAGGGTCTGGGCCAGGTAGGTCTTGCCGCAGCCGGTGGGGCCGAGCATCAGGATGTTGGACTTGGCCAGCTCCACCGGCTCGGAGCGGGGGTCGCGCTTCTCCCCGGCCTGGATGCGCTTGTAGTGGTTGTAGACCGCCACGGCCAGCGTCCGCTTGGCGGTGTCCTGGCCGATGACGTAGCTCTCCAGGAAATCCCGGATCTCAGCGGGCTTGGGCAGTTCGTCGAGCTTGACGTCGTCGTTGTCGGCCAGTTCCTCTTCGATGATCTCGTTGCAGAGGTCGATGCACTCGTCGCAGATGTACACACCGGGGCCGGCGATGAGCTTCTTGACCTGCTTCTGACTCTTTCCGCAGAACGAGCATTTAAGCAGGTCACCGCCATCTCCGATACGCGCCATGGTGGGGGTCCTACTTCCTTCGCCGTCGATCTCGCCGTGTCCTACCGCACGCCTGCTGCCGGTCTGCCTCGACGCTACCCGCAACCTCTGCCGGGGTGCGACTGATATCCGCCGAGAAGCCCAACATATCCCCTGACCGGCACTTCCGCGGTGTGGCGCGCAGCGCCGGTGTTTCCGGCGTGTCGCGCAATCAGGCGTTCTGGGCGGACAGTTTCCGGTAGCTCAGCACGGTGTCGATGATGCCGTACTCCTTGGCCTGCTCGGCGGTCAGGATCTTGTCGCGGTCGGTGTCCTTGCGGATGATCGCGGCGTCCTTGCCGGTGTGGCGGGCCAGGGTCTCCTCCATCAGGGTGCGCATCCGCTCGATCTCGGCGGCCTGGATCTCCAGGTCGGAGAACTGGCCCTGGATGACCCCGGACAGCGACGGCTGGTGAATCAGCACCCTGGCGTTGGGCAGCGCCATCCGCTTGCCCGGTGTTCCCGCGGCCAGCAGCACCGCAGCCGCCGAGGCGGCCTGCCCCAGGCACACCGTCTGGATGTCGGCGCGCACGTACTGCATGGTGTCGTAGATCGCCATCAGCGAGGTGAACGAGCCGCCGGGAGAGTTGATGTACATGGTGATGTCGCGGTCTGGATCCAGCGACTCCAGCACCAGCAGCTGGGCCATGATGTCGTTGGCCGAGGCGTCGTCCACCTGCACCCCGAGGAAGATGATGCGCTCCTCGAAGAGCTTGTTGTACGGGTTGGACTCCTTGACACCCCAGCTGGAGTGCTCGATGAACGACGGCAGGATGTAGCGCGCCTGCGGAGTGAGCCGGGGATCCGAGTGGAAGGACGTGCGATCAGGCATTGGAGGCTCCAGAGATGTGCGCGCGGGTGATGACGTGGTCGACGAAGCCGTACTCGAGAGCTTCCTGGGCGGTGAACCAGCGGTCGCGGTCGGAGTCGGCCTCGATGCGCTCGATGGGCTGACCGGTGAACTCGGCGTTGAGCCGGAACATCTCCTTCTTGATCAGCGCGAACTGCTCGGCCTGGATGGCGATGTCGGCGG
Organism: Mycobacterium sp.; assembly: GCF_046095365.1. Taxonomy (GTDB): domain Bacteria; phylum Actinomycetota; class Actinomycetes; order Mycobacteriales; family Mycobacteriaceae; genus Mycobacterium. The sequence continues at coordinate 5,193 of NZ_JBJTJF010000211.1, read as the reverse complement.
CCCCGCCGGTGATGCCGCCCAGTGGCTGGTGCATCAGGATCCGGGCGTGCGGCAGGGCGTACCTTTTGCCCTTGGCGCCGGCGGCCAGCAGGAACTCGCCCATCGAGGCGGCCATGCCCATGGCGTAGGTGGCGATGTCGCAGGGGGCCAGCACCATGGTGTCGTAGATGGCCATGCCGGCGCTGATCGAGCCGCCCGGGGAGTTGATGTACAGCGAGATGTCCTTGGTGGGGTCCTCGGCGGCCAGCAGCAGGATCTGGGCGCACAACCGGTTGGCGATGTCGTCGTCGACCTGGGACCCCAGGAAGATGATGCGCTCGGCCAGCAACCGCTCGTAAACCGAGTCCTGGAGGTTCAGCCCTATCCCGGAACGCATGTGGCTCACCCTTACCTGCTTTCGTTCGACCGCTTCAACTGACGCTCTCACTGACCCTAACCAACCCGGTGCCGGTAGCCATGCCGGCGGCGGCGGTCTTTCGCTGTCGGCGTTACTCCGCCTCGGCCTTGTCCGGCTTCGGCGCCTTCTTGGCAGGCGCCTTCTTGGCCGGCGCCTTCTTGGCAGGCGCCTTCTTGGCAGGCGCCTTCTTGGCCGGCTCCGGCGCAGCCTCGCCCTCAGCCTTCGGTTCGGGCGCGGCCTTCTTCTCGGCCTTCTTCTCGGCCTTCTTTGCAGCCTTCTCGGCCTTCGGCTTGGCCTCGGCGTCCCCCTCGGACTCCGCCTCCGGCGAGCCGAAGAACTCCGTGGTGTCGATCAGCGCTCCGGTGGTGTCGGTGACCGTCGCCGCCTCGACCACCGCCGCCACCGCCAGCCCGCGCCGCACGTCGGCGAAGACCACCGGCAGCTGGTTGTTCTGCTGGAGAAGGCCGACGAGCTGCTGCGGCTCGATTCCGTACTGGCGCGACATCAGCATCAGCCGCTCGGACAGGTCGTCCTCCCCGACCTGGATGTCCAGATCGTCGGCGATGGCGTCCATCAGCAGCTGGGTCTTGACCGCCTTCTCGGCCGCCTCGCGGTTCTCGTTGTCGAACTTCTCCCGCGAACTGCCCTGGGCCTCCAGCGCCTCGGCGAACTTGTCCTCGTCGTGGTCGAGTGCGTGGATCGCGTTGTGCAGCGCGGAGTCGACCTGCGCCGCGACGATCGCCTCGGGCAGTGGCACCTCGACCAGCTCGAGCAGGGTCTCCAGCGCGGTGTCCCGGATCGTCTCGGCCTGGTGGATCCGCTTGATCCGGCGGACCTGATCGGTCAGGTTGTCCCGCAGCGCGTCGAGGGTGTCGAATTCGCTTGCCAGCTGGGCGAATTCGTCATCGGCCTCGGGCAGCTCCCGCTCCTTGACCGACTTCACCGTGACCGTGACGTCGGCGTCCTCCCCGGCGTGCTCGCCGGCGACCAGCTTGGTCGTGAACGTCGTCGACTCGCCCTCGGACAAGCCGATGATCGCCTCGTCGAGACCCTCGATCAGCTGGCCGGAGCCGATCTCGTGCGACAACCCCTCGGCGCGCCCGTCGGGGATCTCCTCGCCGTCGACCTTGGCGGCGAGGTCGATCGAGACGAAGTCCCCGCTCTGCGCGGGCCGCTCCACACCCTTGAGGGTGCCGAACCGGGCCCGCAGGGCCTGCAGCTCGGCGTCCACCTCCTCGTCGGTGACCTCGATCGCGTCGACCGAGAGCTTCAGCGCGCCGAGGTCCGGCAACGCGATGTCGGGACGGACGTCGACCTCGGCGGTGAACACCAGTTCCTCGCCGTCGGAGATCCGGGTGACCTCGATCTCCGGCTGTCCGATCGGACGCAGTTCGGTGGTGGTCAGCGCCTCGCTGTAGCGGGTGGGCAGCACCTCGTTGACGACCTGCTCGAGCACCGCGCCGCGGCCCACCCGGGCCTCCAGCAGCCGGGCCGGGGCCTTGCCCGGGCGGAATCCGGGAAGCCGGACCTGGCGGGCGAGCTGCTTGTAGGCGCGGTCGAAGTCGGGTTCGAGTTCCGCGAAGGGCACCTCCACGTTGATCCGAACCCGGGTCGGGCTCAGCTTCTCGACGGTGCTCTTCACGGTGGTGCTCCTCGTTCTCGTGGGTGTCGGCGGGCGTGTCGGGGTGACAGGATTTGAACCTGCGGCCTTCCGCTCCCAAAGCGGATGCGCTACCAAGCTGCGCTACACCCCGCTGCTGTGGACTCTCGCGCGATCCTACGGCCCGGCAGCCCCGAATCCGAACCCGGCCGCCCCAGGCCGGGTTCGATTGGATTCAGACCGGTCCGCGCCGGTACATTTGGGCTCGCGCAAGCACGCGGGCGTAGCTCAATGGTAGAGCCCTAGTCTTCCAAACTAGCTACGCGGGTTCGATTCCCGTCGCCCGCTCCACCAGGCCGCCCCGCCGGCGGCGTTGCGGGCCGTAACCGCAGCTCAGGCCGCACGGGCTAGTAGCTGGCGACTTCCCTGGCGCAGCGCTCGCCGGACTGGACCGCGCCGTCCATCGTCCCGCGCTTCGCATAGACCGCCGTGTGCTCGCCGGCGAAGTGAACGGAGCCTTCGCGGCCGGCCTCCGCCCCCCCGATGGTGGTGAAACCACCCGGCCCGTAGAAGGAGTAGGAACCCTTCACCCACGGATCCGCCGGCCAGTTGTCCAGGTAGAACTGCCCGCTGATCTCCCGGGCGCTGGCGCCGGCCCACAGCTTGTCGATGGCGGTGTTCGTCTCGGCGATCACCGCGGGCGACGCAAGCCCGTGCGCCGGCGCGGATCCGTAGTTGCGGTTGTTGAGCGCGAGCAGCCACGCCGGGGCCTTGGCTTGGTAGCTGGCCTGCCAGGTGGCCCCGGTGGCCAGCTCCGAGACCGAATCGCCGCTCTGCTTGGCGTCGGCCCACGGCCGGCCGCTGAACTGGATGTTCAGCTTGGCGTTGGTCCCCATCTTCTCGTTCTGGATCGCCCGTAGCTTGACAGCCGAGAAACCGGCCCGGCTGCAGTCCACGGTCCGCAGGATCGAGAACGGGATTCCCAGCACCACACGGTCGGCCACCACATCCTTGTTGACGGCGCCGGTCCCGAAGGTCAGCGTGTAGGACTTGTCGGCGTTGAGCCGAATCGCCTTCAGCTGCTGGCCCAGCCTGACCGTGCCGGCCGGCAGTCGCGCGGCCAGGGCGGTCGCGAGGGTGTCATTGCCGCCGGGAACCGCGTAGCGCTCGTCGTAACCGGCTTGCGGTCCCCAGAACCCGCCCTCTTCGAGGATTCCGTGCAGGGAACTCGTGACCTCGGCAGGACCGCCGTACTCCTGGGCGAAGATCGCCTTGAGGTAACTCCTTGCGTTCGGGTCCGTCGTCGACGCGTCTATGTAGGACGCCAGCGACTGGGCGTCTTTGATCTTGGCCCAGGCGTTGGAGGACGCGTACGTCGGAATCGTCTTGCCGATCTTGGCCCAGTCCCGGCCGCACTGGTCGTAGAACGCCGCGGTCCCGGCGGCCAGTGAGCTCCACGGGACCTTCTTGCCGCCGAAGTAGTAGAGGTCCTCGGCGTTCGTGTAGTTGAGAAAGGCGTCAACGAGCGGTCCGAGGCTCAGCTCGGCCACCAGGTTTCTGATCGTCGCCTCGTTGGAACTGATGCCGGAGGCGCCCGCCTCGGTGTACTGGCCGGCGGACCCGCTGCGGATCGTGCGGGCGCGTCCGCCGACACGTTCCTGCGCTTCGTAGACCGCGGGCACCCAGCCCTTGAGTTTGTAGATCCGGTAGGCGGCGGTCAGCCCCGCGAACCCGGCTCCGACCACGACGACTCGCGGCGCGGTGGCCGCGCCGGCACGCGGAGCGAATCCCCCCATAGCGGGCACCGCGGCGGCCGCTCCGAGCAGCGCGGCGCGCCGGAGGAAGTCCCGTCGTCCGACACCCGCCTGCAGCATCGCCGCAAACTCGCGCCGGACGTCCTCCAGTTCGGCGGACCGCTCGAGGGACAGCGCCAGCCTTCGTGCGTAACGCTCCTCGCGGCCTCCGAACACCTCGTCGAACGGAACGCGGCTCGATCGCGCAACACGCTCGGCCGCGCGCATCCGAAGCATCAGTTGCCTGAATCCGTCAACGGCCACGCGGGCTCACCTTTCACGCCGACGGCGCCGGCTGGATCCAGGCGAGTATGGCGTTGCAGCAGGTCAAATCGGTCGCGACACGCGCGGTGAGCCCGGGGTCACGACACGGTCGCGGATCAGCGGCGATTCGACTCGCAGCTTCTTTCGGTACCGTGGCGGCCGTAGATTCGGGGTCGGCCCGGCGTCCGCAACTCGCGGGGCGGCTCTCGGCAGGAGGCGGCCAGACAATGACACCCGGCATCGAGGCTCCGCCCGTCAACGGCCACTGCGAGGCCAGGTTCGCCGCGGTCCGCACCGCCTTCGAGCGCAACTTCACCCACGACGCCGAGGTCGGCGCCGCCGTAGCGGTCTGGGTCGAGGGCGATCTGGTGGTGAACCTGTGGGGCGGTCACTCCGACGCGGCCCGCAGGCGCCCCTGGCGGGAGAACACCCTGGCCAGCGTGTTCTCCGGCAGTAAGGGACTGACGTCCACCTGCGTGCACCTGCTGGCCGACCGCGGCGAGATCGACCTGGACGCTCCGGTGGCCCGGTACTGGCCGGAGTTCGGCCAGGCCGGCAAACAGGACATCACCGTCGCCATGGTCCTCGGGCACCGTTCCGGGGTGATCGGCCCGCGCGCCCGGATGCACTGGAGCGAGGTCACCGACTGGGACCGGGTGTGCGACGCGCTGGCCGGCTCCGAACCCTGGTGGGAGCCCGGCACCGCGCAGGGCTATCACATGGTGGCCTTCGGTTTCGTCCTGGGCGAGGTGGTGCGCCGGGTCACCGGCCGCACCCTCGGGCAGTACCTGCGCACCGAGATCGCCGAGCCGATGGGCATCGACGTGCACATCGGCCTGCCGGCCGCCGAGCACGAACGCTGCGCGGAGATGATCAACAAGCCGCACATCCGCGACGTGCTGGCCAACGGCGGGGCCCCCGGACACCCGGAGTCGCTGGCCGAACACCCGATGGCGGCGCTGTCGGTCGCGATGGGTTTCGTGCCCGACGACGAACTGGGCTCCAACGAGCTGACCGCCTGGCGGGCGGCGGAATTCCCCGGCACCAACGCCCACGTGTCGGCGCTGGGACTGGCGACCTTCTACAACGGGCTGGCCCAGGAGAAACTGCTGTCCCGCGAGCACCTGGAGCGGGTGCGG
>NZ_JBJTJF010000210.1:0-47626 GCF_046095365.1 Mycobacterium sp. | reverse complement strand
TCGTGCAGGTCTGGCTGGCGGTGACCTACTACCGGGACACCGTCAAGCAAGTCTCGATCCTGGAACTGCTGGCCTTCCTCGCGGTGCCCGCCGGCATCCTGGTGATGTCATTCCTGCTGCCCGAGGCGCGGTGGGATTCCGAGCTGCCGGCCGCCGAGACCTTCGGGCGGGTGCGGCCGTTCTTCTTCGGGGTGCTGATTGCGATGGTGGCGGTGAACCTGCTGCACGACTTCGCGATCGGGCAGCAGGGTCTCGACATGGACCTGCTGTTCCAATGCCTGATCGTCGCCGGGGCGGTCCTCGGCCTGACACTGCGCAGCACGACGGCAGACACCGTGCTGGCGGCGGCGATGATCGCCGTCGTGCTTGCCTACATCGGACTCGGCTACTCCACGGTGGAAGTTGGAACGGTGGACGCGGGATCAGAGGCCACGACCGGAACCGGTCAGCTGTTCTGATGGCCGAAACCGGACGCGGGTTCCGTTGCGCGGCACAAGAACCGGGGCAGCGCGCCACGGAGGGCCCTCCGGGCGCGCACTGACCGCTTCGAGCCGACCCTCCCGAAAGAGCGTATGCAGGACGGTGACCAGTTCCCGCATCGCGAATGCCGCCCCGATGCAGCGTTTGATTCCGCCGCCGAAGGGGATCCAGGTGTGCGGCTGGGGCTTGACGCCGAGGAAACGCTCGGGACGGAACCCGGCCGGGTCGGGATAGCTGTCGGGATCCCGGTTGACCGCGTCGAGCAGCAGCACGATCCGGGTACCCGGTTCCAGGGTGTAGTCGCCGAGCCGGTACCGCCCGGCGGTCATCCGCCCGGTGATCGGAGCCGGCGGCCACAGCCGCAGGGTCTCGTTTATCACCGCCTCGGTGTAGGCGGTCGCACCGGACTCCGCTTCGGCGCGCACCCGCTCCAGCGGCCCCGGGTGGTGCAGCAGCAGGTCGACCACCCAGGCCAGTGTGGTGGCCGTCGTCTCATGGCCGGCCAGTACCAGGGTGACCAGATCGTCACGGATCTCTCTGTCGGACAGGCCTTCTCCGTCCTCGGTGCGGGCGTCGACGAGCATGCCCAGGACTCCGCCGCGCTGCCCGGGGGCGGCCCGGCGGGCGGCGATCAGCGGCATGAGTACGTCGTCGATGCGGCGATTGACACCGCCCAGCCGGCCCCAGAGCCGAAGCCCGCCGATCCGCCGGGCCGCGTAGCGCACCGGTGTCTCCCCGGAGATGGCAAGCACCAGCAGGTCGTCGAACGGTGCGGCGAGCCGGGCCACCTCGCCGGGGTCGTCGACGCCGAACATGATCCGCACGGTCACGTCGAGGGTCAGTTCACGCGCCGCCTCGAGCATTCGCATCGGCCGGCCGGCCGGCCAGCGCGCCATGGCGGCACGGGTGGCCGCCTCGATGATCGGAACGTAGCTCTCCAGCACGCTGCCGTGCAGCGGCGGGGTCAGCAGTTTGCGCCGGCGCAGATGCTCGGGCTCCTCCTGCACGAACATCGACCGCCGACCGTAGATGGCGGCGGCCGGGCCCACCCCCTGGCCGCCGAGCAGGACGTCGGGTGCCGCAGCGAAAACCTGCCTCACCAGCCCGGGGTCTGCGACGGCGACCACCGGTCCGTATCCCAGCACCGGCAGCGCGACCACCGGACCCACCCTGCGGACCAGCCGGCTCACCAGCTGCTGGCCCCCGATGCCGTAGGCGGCGGCATAGAGGCCGCCGAACAAACCGGTGAGGGGTTTGGGCGCGGGCAGAGCCGGTGGACGCATGTCAAGAACCATCCCACAGGTACCTTCGGTGCTGTGAGCATCAGCCCGCTGCACCAGTCGGTTCGCCCCAGCCCGGTCTTCCTCGCACTCGTCGGCCTCACCGTCCTCGGCGGGGTGCTGGCCTGGGTGGCGGAGTTGTCCACCGGACCGATGGCGCGGGTCGGGGTGTTCGTCTTCGTCATCGCCGGCTGGGTGGTGTCGCTGTGCCTGCACGAGTTCGGGCACGCCTACACCGCCTGGCGCTTCGGCGACGACGACGCGGCGGTGCGCGGTTACCTGACGCTGAACCCGCTGAAGTACTCCAGCCCGATGCTGTCGATCGGTCTGCCGCTGTTGTTCATCGCCCTGGGCGGCATCGGACTGCCCGGCGGTGCGGTCTATCTGCGCACCGGGCTGATGACGACGCGCCAGCGCACGATCGTCAACCTCGCCGGGCCGTTCGCGAACCTGGTCCTCGCCGTGCTGCTGCTGGGAGCGGCCCGGTTGTTCTTCGACCACGACCACGCCGTGTTCTGGGCGGGGGTGACGTTCCTGGGGTTCCTTCAGGTCACCGCGCTGGTTCTGAACCTGTTGCCGATCCCCGGTCTGGACGGGTACGCCGCACTGGAGCCGCACCTGGGCCAGGCCACCCAGCGCGCGCTGCAGCCGGCCAAGCAGTTCGGTTTCCTGATCCTGCTGGTGGTGCTGATCGCCCCCGGCCCGAACCGGTGGTTCTTCTCCGCGGTGTTCTCGCTGTTCGACCTGTTCGGGGTTTCGCGCGGGCTGGCGTTCGCCGGCATGGACCTGACCAGGTTCTGGTCGGACTGGTACTAGGCCGCGGCGGAGCCGACACTCGGCCCCGGACATTGTCAGCCCCGGACATTGGTAGTGCGGCAGCGAACCCCCTCTACGCTGCCGCACTTCCTTGACGGTATCGACCGCCCGCCGGGCGGCGATAGGGCCGAAAGTAACCACGTCGACGGTCGGCACGGCGGCTATATTCCCAGCCATGGGCGCAGGGCACAGCCACGGCGGTGCGGACACCCGGGTGAGCCGGATGGCACTGGCCTCGGCGATCCTGGGCGCCTTCTTCCTCATCGAGCTGACCACCGCGCTGGCCATCGGCTCGCTGGCGTTGCTGGCCGACGCCACCCACATGCTCACCGACCTGGTCGCCCTCTTCATGGGCCTGACCGCGGTGCTGCTGGCCCGCCGGGGTTCGAAGTCGGCGGCGCGCACCTACGGCTGGCACCGGGCGGAGGTCTTCACCGCGGTGGCCAATGCCGTGCTGCTGCTCGGGGTTGCCGCGTTCATCGTCTACGAGGCGATCGAGCGGCTCGGCCGGACTCCGGACGTGCCGGGTTGGCCGATGATCGTGGTGGCGCTGCTGGCGCTGACGGCGAATCTGACTGTGGTGCTTCTGCTTCGGTCGCAGGCCTCCGACAGTCTGGCGGTCAAGGGCGCCTACATGGAGGTGGTGGCCGACGCGGTCAGCAGCCTCGGCGTGCTGATCGCCGGCATCGTGACGGTCACCACCCGCTGGCCCTATGCGGACACCGTGGTCGCCGTGCTGGTCGCGTTATGGGTTCTGCCGCGGGCGATCGCGCTGGCGCGGGCGGCACTGCGCATCCTCTCGGAGTCCTCGCCCAAGCACATCGACGTCGAGGAGCTGCGCTCCGCGCTGGCCGCGGTGGACGGGGTCACCGAGGTGCACGACCTGCACGTGTGGACCCTGGTGCCCGGCAAGGACATGGCGACCGCGCATCTGTCCACCAACGGCTCGTCCGACCGGGTGCTGGCCGACGCCCGGGCGGTGCTCGACGCGCGTGGTCTCGGGCACGCCACCATCCAGGTGGAGCCGCCGGGCTCGGCCCCCGGCTGCCCGGAGCAGAGCGACCTGTGACCGGGCTCCGGTCAGACCAGGCCGAGCTCCGCGCGGGCCGCCGGGTCGCAGTCGTCGAGCAGGTCGCGACACCGTTCGAACTCGCTGGTCTCCCCGATGGCGTCGGCGGCCCGGGCGAGCGCGGCGACGCACCGCAGGAAGCCGCGATTGGGTTCGTGGCTGTAGGGCACCGGGCCGAAGCCCTTCCAGCCGTTGCGGCGCAACTGGTCCAGCCCTCGGTGGTAGCCCGTGCGCGCGTAGGCGTAAGCCGTCACCGCCTTGTCGGCGTCCAGGGCGTCCTCGGCCAGGCAGGCCCAGGCCACCGACGCGGCGGGGTGGGCGGCCGCCACGATCGCCGGGGTCTCCCCGGCCTCGAGCAGGGCCTCGGCCTCGACGTCGCCGGGCAGCAGCACCGGCGGGGGTCCCAGAAGATCACCGAAGGAAGTCATGGGCCCCATTCTGCCGGGCCTCGACGGCCGGCGCGCCGGGACGTCCGGAGTTGCGCGCGGCCGGGAGTCGGGCCCACCCGCTAGGGTCTGGAGGAGACCGCACCAGGAGGGACCCCAGCAGGCCATGTCGAATCCGTCCGGCGACGGCAACGGCGATGCCGACCGGCCCGCCGAAGCCGCCGGCCTACCGCGGGCTGACGGTGATCCGGTCACCGAGGTGATCCGGATTCCCGCCGACGCCGGTATCGCGGCGGCCGCCCTTGACGAACGTCGTTACACCGCACCGGGTTTCGATGCCGGCTCGACACAGATCATCGACCGGGTTCCCGACGCCGAGACCGAGTTCATCGCGACGTCATCCTCGTCTTTCGCCGCGGCCGCAGGGACGGCCCCGCAAGCCGTCCCGCCCCGGCGCCGCCGCTGGCTGATCCCGATCCTGCTCGTGGCGGCCGCACTGGCCGCCGCGGCGATCCTCGGAGTCGTGCTGCTCAAACGCGCCCAGGCGGCCAGGGCCTCGCAGGAGGCGGTGCGCTCAACCATCGAGACCTTCGACGCCGCGGTGCGCAAGGGCGATCTGGCCACGCTGCGCTCGGTCACCTGCGGGCAGACCCGCGAGGGCTACGTCAACTACGACGACAACGCCTGGGCCGACGCCTACGCGCGGATCGCCGCTGCCAAGCAGTACCCGGTGGTCGCCAGCATCGACGAGGTGGTCGTCAACGGCGAGCATGCCGAGGCCAACGTCACCTCCTACATGGCCTTCGACCCGGCCACCACGTCAACCCGCAGTTTCGATCTGCAGTTGCGCGACGACCAGTGGAAGATCTGCCAGTCGTCCTGACGACGCTTCGTCAGGCCGAGACACTCCGGCCGGCGCTGCGAAGGTCGTTGCACGCCTCGATGATCCGTTCACTCATCCCCGCCTCGGCCTTCTTCATGTAGCTGCGCGGGTCGTAGACCTTCTTGTTGCCGACCTCACCGTCGACCTTGAGCACACCGTCGTAATTGGCGAACATGTGTCCGACGATCGGACGGGTGAAGGCGTACTGGGTGTCGGTGTCGACGTTCATCTTGACCACGCCGTAGCGCAGCGAGTCCTCGATCTCCGACTTCAGCGACCCCGACCCGCCGTGGAAGACGAAGTCGAAGGGCTTGGCGTCCTCGGCCAGCCCCAGCTTGGCGGCCGCCACCCGCTGGCCCTCGGCAAGAACATCCGGCTTGAGCTTCACGTTGCCGGGTTTGTACACGCCGTGAACGTTTCCGAACGTCGCCGCGAGCAGGTAGCGGCCGTTCTCGCCGGTGCCGAGGGCGTCGACGGTCCTCTCGAAGTCGGCGGGAGAGGTGTAGAGCTTGTCGTTGATCTCGGCCTCGACGCCGTCCTCTTCGCCGCCGACGACGCCGATTTCGACCTCGAGGATGATCCGGGCCGCCTCGGCGTGCTTGAGCAGTTCCCGGGCGATCGACAGGTTCTCCTCGATCGGGACCGCCGAGCCGTCCCACATGTGCGACTGGAACAGCGGGTGCCGGCCCGCCCGGACCCGCTCGGCGGAGATCGCCAGCAGCGGGCGGACATAGGTGTCCAGCTTGTCCTTGGGGCAGTGGTCGGTGTGCAGGGCCACGGTGATCGGGTACCTCTCGGCGACGACGTAGGCGAACTCGGCCAACGCCACCGCTCCGGTGACCATGTCCTTGATCCCGAGGCCGGAACCGAATTCGGCCCCGCCGGTGGAGAACTGGATGATCCCGTCACTGCCGGCGTCGGCGAATCCCTTGAGCGCTGCGTTGATGCTCTCCGACGAGGTGCAGTTGATGGCCGGGAACGCGAAGGAGTGCTCCTTGGCCCGGTTCAGCATCTCCGCGTAGACCTCGGGGGTGGCGATCGGCATTGGCGGGTCCGTCCTCTCTGGGCTGTCCCGGCACTGTAGTCAAGTCCGGCTCGTGTCTAAGCCTGTCTGACACGAAGTATGTCAAACCGCACCGGTATCTTGGGGCGTCATGATCACCACCGCGATGGCCCTGCCGCACATCATGGACCCGATGTACTGGCTCGGCGAGGGCGGCCCGTTCGCCTCCGCGGTGCTGCCGGGCATCCTGATCATCGTCTTCATCGAGACCGGCCTGCTTTTTCCGCTGCTGCCCGGCGATTCGCTGCTGTTCACCGGGGGGTTGCTGGCCGCCGCGCCGAACCCGCCGGTGAGCATCGGGGTGCTGCTGGTGTGCGTTCCCCTGGTCGCCGTTCTGGGTGACCAGTGCGCGTATTTCATCGGCCGCCGGATCGGTCCGGCGCTGTTCGACAAGGAGGACTCGCGGCTCTTCAAGAAGCACTACGTGACCGAGTCGCACGCCTTCTTCGAACGGCACGGTCCCAAGACCATCATCCTGGCGCGGTTCGTCCCGATCGTGCGGACCTTCACCCCCGTGCTGGCCGGGGTGTCCTACATGCGCTACCCGGTGTTCCTGGCCTTCGACATCGTCGGCGGCATCGTGTGGGGCGCCGGGATGACGCTGCTGGGCTACTTTCTGGGGAACGTGCCCTTCGTCAAGGCGCACCTGGAACTGATGATCCTGCTCATCGTGTTCCTCTCGGTCCTGCCGGGCCTGCTCACCGTCGGGCGCAACCTGCTGCGCCGCCGCGGCGCCCTGCCCGAGGAGACCTAGGCTTCACCCCGGCGCTTTACCCCGGCGCTTTACCCCGGCGCTTCACCCCGGCGCTTCACCCCGGCGCCGTACCCGCCCAGGCGATCGGCCTACGGCCAGGTGCCGTTGGGGTTCGGGCCCGCGAGCGTGGACCCGGGGATCGGCGTGTTCTGCAGCGCGCCCAGGCACAGCCCGAGGCGACCCGGCAGGCAGGGGATGTTGCCGGAGCCGCCGTAGCTGTTGCTGGGGTTGTTCTGCGACCAGCACAGACCGGTGATGGGGTCCGCCCACTGGCCGCCCGGGCACGGCGCGGCGCCGGCGATCGCCGGCGCCGACAACAGTCCCAGGCCGACAACCGCGGCGGCCAGGAGGCGGGAAGCCGAGGAGCGCAAGGTCATGTGGTTCTCCGTCCGTGAAACTCGGGTGTCCAGACGATCAGGACGGGGCGTAGATCTTGGTTTTCTCGCTGATGAGGGCCGCCGCGTCGATGACGACCTGCTTCTCGCCCTTCGGAGCTTCGCCATTGAGCTGGAGGACGAAAACGCTGTCGTCCTTGCCCGGGACGATGACGGTCTGCTGGCCGACCACCCGGGGCTTGCCCTCCCACATGTAGGTCCCGGCGTAGTCGATGGCGTCGAACCCGCCGAGTGAGTCGCGCTTCGGTGGCGAGACCGGCTCGAAATCCGGAAGGTCGTTGAGCTGCCCCGGGGCGTATTCGAGGATCTTGGCCGGATCGACGTCGCCGGTCAGCTTGGAGGCGATGGCGACGATGAACGGCGGGTCCTGCGGGTCCTTGGCCTTGTCGTAGACGATGGCGCCGTAGGCCCAGTCCGGGGTCTTGTCGCCGGCCGACCTCCAGTCGGGCGGGAAGGGGAAGTCGAATTTCGGCGTTCCCGGCTCGTTGGCCTTGAACGGCTCCTCGGCGATCTTGTTGTCGGAGATGTACTGGTGCAGGGTGGCTCCCACTCCGTGCTCCTCGCCGACCCACACCGTCGGGGTGGCCGTCGTGGTGGCAGTGGAGGCCTGCTCGGTCCTCGGACTGCAGCCTGCGAGCGCCGTGCTGAACGTGACGGCGAGTACTCCCGTCAGCGCCGTGATGGTCTTCATCGGTTCACGCTCTCCTTCGGCTCCACCTGCCGGCAGAGCATAACCCGGCACGTCCCCCCGCCGCGCCGCCACAGCGCCAGGTACGGCTAAGTCGCCGCCGACACGGCGTACGCGGCCTCCATCAACATCCAGCCGGAGACCTGGACCGACAGGTCGCGCTCCGGGCAGGGCGATTCGAACACCGCTCCGTCCACCCGGTCGCCGGACTCCTCGGCAGCGCCGGGCACCACCGCGGCGCGGTCCCAGAACGCGGCGAACAGCGGAAGGCCGTCGACCTCGGCCCGGTTGTCCCAGGCTGCCCGGGCGGAGGCGAGCACGATGTCGCGGGCGGCCTCCCGGGTGGCCACGTCGGCCGCCGAGTCGCCCGGCAGGCCGGTCGCGGCCAGCGCCAGGTAGCGCGCGGTGATGCCGGCGAACAGACCGCCGTCACCGCCGCCGGCCCCCTTGAGCACTCCGCCGGGGGCCATGTGCCCGGCGATCGCCGGCACCAGCCGGCGAACCCGGGCGCCGTGGCGCGGATCGCCGGTGCGGATCGCCAGCTCGGTCTCCAGACCGACGACCACACCCTGGCAGTAGGTGTACTGGGCGCGCACCAGGGAACCCTCCTTGATGCCGTCGAAGACCAGATGGGTCTCCGGGTCGATCAGCGTCCGGTCGACCCAGTCGGCCATCTCGCCCGCACGGGCGAGGTTGCCGTGGCGGGCCAGGAAAATCCCGGCCGGACCGTTGGCCGGGGCGTTGAAGAAACGGTCCTTCTTGCGCCACGGGATGCCGCCGCCGTCCTGCGGCGACCAGGAGTCGACGAGTTGGGCCGACAGCGTGGACAGCGCCTTGGGATTGGGCACCCCCGCCAGCCGGCCGGCCCGCTCCAGCGCCAGTGCCAGCCAGGCCATGTCGTCGTAGTAGCTGTTGGTCCACCGGCCGTTGTTGCGGGTGAACTGCCCGCGGATCTGCCGCTTGATCTTCTCGACGCGCTCGGGTGCGGGGTCGCGAACCTCGGCGTCGACAAGCGTGTCGAGCAGATGCGCCTGCCACCAGTAATGCCAGGTCGCGAAGCTGGAGTCCTTAGCCGTCGGCGGCCACCCCACCACACCGAGTTGGGTGCCGGGCACCTTCAGCAGCTTGCGCAGATGCCGGGCGGCGACGGCCGCCTCGGCACTGGCCGCCCGGTTCCTCCATTGCTGGTCTGTGATCAGCTGGTCCATGAGGGGCAATCCTGCCCTACCAGGCCCGGGACAAGTCGGACCATTGCCTGATCCAGGCGTGCATGGCGATCCCGGCAGCGACTCCGGCGTTGATGCTGCGGGTGGATCCGAACTGGGCGATCGACACGATCAGATCCGCTCCGGTCCGGGCAGCTGCGGAGATTCCCGGACCTTCGGAGCCGAACACCAGCAGGCAGTCACCCGGGAGAGTGGTCTGTTCCAGACGCAGCGCGCCGGCAACGTTGTCGACGGCGACGACGTGCAGTCCGGCCGTCCGGGCGAAGGAGATCAGGTCCTCGGTGGTGTCGTGGTGGGCCAGGTGCTGATACCGGTCGGTGACCATGGCCCCACGGCGGTTCCACCGCCGCCGGCCCACGATGTGGACGGTGTGCACGGCGAAGGCGTTGGCGGTGCGCACCACGGCTCCGATGTTGGCGTCGTTGCCGAAGTTCTCAATCGCCACATGCAGCCGGTGACGACGCCGGTCGATGTCGGCGACGATCGCCTCCCGCCGCCAATACCGATACGCGTCAACGACATTGCGGCGGTCGCCATTTTCCAGCAGGTCGGGGTCGTAGCGCGGGTCGTCCGGACTCATCCCGGGGTGGGTGTCGCTCCAGGGGCCGACGCCTGCGGCTCCGGTGTCCCATTCGGTGGGGCCCGGACCGGTCATCGCCGCCCCCGCGCGTCGATCAACTCCACCCGGGCGAACCGGCCGCCGCGGCGGCCCACCACCGCTACCTCGGCGTCCACCCCGGCCAGTTCCGGTTGGTCGGGCCAGAGTGCGGGCCCCGACCCGACCGGCAGTGCCAGGCCGGCGCAGGTGCCGACCCGCCGCGGGCCGCCGCCGTCGTCCAGGACGGCCCCGGCTATCCGGCCCTCCTGGAGGATCAGCCCGGCCAGCCGATCGCTTGCCGGTGCGAGGAGGCCGGCGGCCCGGTCGCGCAGCCACCGCACAAGGTCCGGGCCGGGCGCGCCGCCGTCGGACCGATAGCCGCCGATCAGCCCGGCCGTGATCGACCGGCCACCCGCATCACACATGGGCTCCAGATCCGGCACACCGGTGCACAGGACACCGAACGGCGATCGGCGGCACGCCGCCGACCACCGCCGGAGCTCCTCGCCGACAAAGGGTTCCAGCACCGCCCGCTTTCCGGTGGCCGGCGGCGCCGGCGCCGCGCACGTCAGCGTCAGGCTCGGATCCGGCTCGTCTTCCTCGAGATCCTCGGTCATCGCAACCCGGTAATCCAGGGTCTGCGGATCCAGGTGCGCGGATTCGACGACAATCACATCGAGACCCTTTGCGGCGCAGAGGATTCCGTAGGCCAGAGGGCCCGGCTCCGCACCGACGCACAACAGGTCGACGACGTCGTCCCAGTCCTCGGTCTCAAGCATCGACGAGGCCGAGGTCGGCCAGGCCGAGGATGCTCCGGTAGGGCACCCCCTCGGCCTCGATCGCCTCGGCCGCACCGGTGGCGCGGTCCACCACCGTGGCGACCCCGACCACGGTCGCCCCCGCGTCACGCACGGCGCGTACCGCCGTCAGCGCCGAACCGCCCGTCGTACTGGTGTCCTCCACCACCAGAACACGGTGGCCGGAAACCTCTGATCCTTCGATAAGGCGCTGCATCCCATGGCTTTTCACCGCCTTGCGCACCACGAACGCGTCGATCGGACGGCCGGGTGAGTGCATGACCGCGCACGCCACCGGATCGGCCCCCATGGTCAGGCCGCCGACGGCCGCGTAGTCCCAGTCGGCGGTGAGCTCGCGCATCAGCCGGCCGATCAGCGGGGCGGCCCGATGGTGCAGGGTGGCCCGACGCAGGTCGACGTAGTAGTCGGCCTCCTTGCCCGAGGAGAGTGTCACGCGGCCGAACACCACGGACAACCGGCGAACCAGGTCCGCAAGTTCGGCTCGTTCGGCGGAGTTGAGTTCAGGTGCGGCCATGGCCTCGTCCCAATCTGTCGGTTAACGCACGGACCAGTCCGCGGGGAATCAGTCGGCCGGCGCCGGTCAGCACCTTGTACTGCAGGCCCGGGATGCTGACCACCCTGCCCCTGGCGATGTCGGCCAGACTCTCGGCGACCACGGTGTCGACGGTCAGCCACAGCGGGCCGGGCAGGGTGGCCATGTCGATCCCGGCGCGCTGGTGGAACTCGGTTCGCACGTACCCCGGGCACACCGCGTGCACGCCGACCCCGGTGCCGGCCAGACCGTTTGCCAGGCCTTCGGAGAAGAACACCACCCAGGCCTTGGACGCCGAGTACGTCGATCCGCGGCCCGGCAGCAGCCCGGCGACACTGGCGATGTTGATCACGCTGCCCCTGCCGCCGGCGACCATCGGCGGCAGTGCGGCGCGGGTCAGCTGCATGACAGCGGTGACATTGACGTCGAGCTGGCGCTGCAGCACCGCGGGGTCGGCGGTCCAGAAGTCCCCGGAGGTGCCGAAACCGGCATTGTTGACCAGCACCTGCACCCCGGCACCGAGCCGACGGGCGACGGCGTCGCGGTCGGGAGCCTCGGCGAGGTCCGCACGCAGGACCTCCACGTCGACACCATGAGCGGCACGCAGTTCGCCCGCCAGATCAGCGAGCCGGACGGCGTCGCGGGCGACGAGCACCACGTCGTATCCGTCGTTGGCGAACCGTCGTGCGTACCCGGCGCCCAGGCCCGAGGTGGGCCCGGTGATCAGAGCTACCGGACGGGTCACCCCGTCACCCTATCGCCGGGTCAGGTCTGGTAGTTGGGCGCCTGCGTACCGGTGCGGGGCGGCTGCGGGCGCAGCACCGGCGGGGCCTCGCTGCGGCCGAGAGGGAGTTCGTGACGGCCCGCGTGGGGTTGCGGACGGCCGGGTTCGGCGGTGCGGAGGCCGGAATGGACCGCGGCGGCCTGCGCGGGGATGGGCGGAAGCACCCGCAGCAGGTCGTTGAACTGCCGGACGGTGCGCAGACCCTCGTCCCACTCGGCGCGGGTGGACGAGATCGGCATGGCCAGCAGTGTCCAGTTCTGCTCGTTCCACATGATCTCGGCGCAGTCCGGCGCGGTGTGGGCGAAGGTGACCATGCGCCGGTCGCAGGCCCGCCGTGCGGCGTCGAGGTTGTTGGAGTACAGCATTCGCGGCCCGATCGCCCCCAGCAGCCACACGTCGGTCTCGCGCGGTTCCTTGACACCCTTGAGACGCAGGTCCATGACGATGTTGGTGCCGACCTTGCGGTGCAGCGCTATCACGGTGGCGACGTCCTCGAGGTCGAAGACGTAGACCGCCTCGCCGCGGACCTGACCGAGCACCACGTTGCGCGCGTTGACCTCGCCGACGGTCGACATCACGCCGCGCTCCCAGCGGTCGAGGATCTCCGTCGACTGCTCTTCGTAGTCGAAACCGTGCGCGCGGGCCCAGGACTTGCGGCGCCGGCCCAGACCCCGGCGCCGTCCGGTCTCGATGTACAGCAGAACCCCCGCACCCACGAAGCAGAGTGCGGACAGCGTGAACCAGAACGGGACCATTGCCCCGTAGCCTAACCGTTGGCCGCCGTTCACCGAGAGGCCCCGCAGATAACAACCGGGTCACCTTTCACGGCCGGGGATCAGCCCAGGATCAGCGAGTCCCCGTCCGGGGCGACGTTGACCGGCACGACATCGCCGTCGTGGATCTCGCCGGCCAGCAGCATCTTGGCCAGCTGGTCGCCGATGGCCTGCTGGACCAGCCGGCGCAGCGGCCGGGCGCCGTAGACCGGGTCGAACCCGCGCTGGGCCAGCCACTCCTTGGCAGGCAGCGACACCTGCAGCTCCAGGCGTCGCTGGGCCAGCCGCTTCTGCAGCTGGGCGAGCTGGATGTCGACGATCTGCACCAGCTCGTCGGCCGACAGCGCGTCGAAGATCAGCACGTCGTCGAGACGGTTGATGAACTCCGGCTTGAACGCCGCGCGGACCGCGGCCATCACCTGGTCGGCGTCGCCGCCCGAGCCCAGGTTCGAGGTCAGGATCAGGATGGTGTTGCGGAAGTCCACCGTCCGGCCCTGCCCGTCGGTCAGCCGTCCCTCGTCGAGCACCTGCAGCAGCACGTCGAACACGTCCGGGTGGGCCTTCTCGACCTCGTCGAAGAGCACCACCGTGTAGGGCCGGCGGCGCACCGCCTCCGTCAGCTGGCCGCCCTGGTCGTAGCCGATGTAGCCGGGAGGAGCACCGACAAGCCTTGCCACGGAATGCTTTTCGCCGTACTCGCTCATATCGATGCGCACCATCGCGCGTTCGTCGTCGAAGAGGAAGTCCGCCAGCGCCTTGGCCAGCTCGGTCTTGCCGACACCGGTCGGGCCGAGGAACAGGAACGATCCGGTGGGCCGGTTGGGATCGGCCACGCCGGCCCGGGTGCGGCGCACCGCGTCAGAGACGGCCTGCACGGCGGCCTTCTGCCCGATCACCCGCTTGCCGAGCTCGTCCTCCATGCGCAGCAGCTTGGCGGTCTCGCCCTCCAGCAGCCGGCCGGCCGGGATGCCGGTCCAAGCCGCCACCACGTCGGCGATGTCGTCCGGGCCCACCTGCTCCTTGAGCATGACGGCCTCGCGGGCCTGGGCCTGGGGCAGCGCGGCGTCGAGTTGCTTCTCCACCTCGGGAATCCGGCCGTAGCGCAGCTCGGCCGCCTTGGCCAGGTCGCCGTCGCGCTCGGCCCGGTCGGCCTCGCCGCGCAGCACCTCCAGCTGCTCCTTGTACTCGCGGACGACGTCGATGGCGTTCTTCTCGTTCTGCCAGCGGGTGGTCAGCTCGGCCAGCTTCTCCTTCTGGTCGGCCAGCTCGGCGCGCAGCTTCTCCAGCCGTTCCGCCGAGGCCTCGTCCTCCTCCTTGGCCAGCGCCATCTCCTCGATCTCCAGCCGGCGGACCAGCCGCTCGACCTCGTCGACCTCGACGGGCCGGGAGTCGATCTCCATGCGCAGCCGGGAGGCGGCCTCGTCGACCAGGTCGATGGCCTTGTCCGGCAGGAACCGGCTGGTGATGTAGCGGTCGGACAGGGTGGCCGCCGCCACCAGCGCGGAGTCGGTGATCTGCACGCCGTGGTGGACCTCGTAGCGGTCCTTCAGGCCGCGAAGGATTCCGACGGTGTCCTCCACCGACGGCTCGCCGACGAACACCTGCTGGAACCGGCGCTCCAGGGCGGCGTCCTTCTCGATGTACTTGCGGTACTCGTCGAGGGTGGTGGCCCCGACCAGCCGCAGCTCGCCGCGGGCCAGCATCGGCTTGATCATGTTGCCGGCGTCCATCGCGCCCTCGCCGGTCGCGCCGGCGCCGACGATGGTGTGCAACTCGTCGATGAAGGTGATGATCTGCCCGGCGGATTCCTTGATCTCGTCGAGCACGGCCTTGAGCCGCTCCTCGAACTCGCCGCGGTACTTCGCGCCGGCGACCATGGACCCGAGGTCCAGGGAGATGACGGTCTTGTCGCGCAGGCTCTCCGGAACGTCGCCGTCGATGATGCGCTGGGCCAGGCCCTCGACGATCGCGGTCTTGCCGACGCCGGGCTCGCCGATGAGCACCGGGTTGTTCTTGGTGCGCCGGCTGAGCACCTGAATGACGCGGCGAATCTCGTTGTCCCGCCCGATGACCGGGTCGAGTTTGCCTTCGCGCGCGCGGGCGGTCAGGTCGGTGGAGTACTTCTCCAGCGCCTGGTACTTGGCCTCGGGATCGGGGCTGGTGACCCGCGCGCTGCCGCGGACCTTGACGAAGGCTTCGCGCAGCGCCTGCGGCGAGGCCCCGGCCCCGGTGAGCAGCTTGGCCACATCGGAGTCACCGGTGGCCAGGCCGGCCAGCAGGTGCTCGGTCGAGACATACTCGTCGTTCATCTCGCCGGCCAGTTGCTGGGCGGCGTTGATGGCGGCCAGTGACTCCCGAGACAACTGCGGCTGGGAGGTCGCCCCACTCGACGTCGGCAGCCGGTCGACGAGTTTCTGCGCCTCGGTCCGGATGGTGGCCGGGTTGACCCCGACAGCCTCGAGCAGCGGGCCGGCGATGCCGTCGGTCTGGGTGAGCAGGGCCATCAGCAGATGGGCGGGCCGGATCTCCGGGTTGCCCGCCGCGCTGGCGGCCTGCAGTGCGGCGGTCAGCGCCGCCTGGGTCTTGGTGGTCGGATTGAAAGAGTCCACGCTCCGACGTCCTCCATTTCTCCTGATAGAAGCTTGTCGAGGTATACAACACCGGCAACGTTGAGTCTGTTCCGCTCAAGTCTAATCAATCCCGCTTTCGGCCGGTAGAGGCTTACGGCCGTATTCCCACGGCCGTCATGATCGAACGTATGATCGAATAGTGACGGGGCTGGCGGCGATCGGATACAACGGCCAGCCCGTGCGCCCGCCGTTCCGGCCGGTGCGCCCGCCGGTGCCGGTACTGGTCGATCTCACCGCGATCTTCCCGCGCCGGCCGCACCGCCGGGGTGGGTACCACCCCCACGGACTGCAGATGGACAAGGTGGTGACCGGCAGTCTGAGCTGCTGGGGCAAGTGCGAGCAGGGCGAGTGGTGGGGACTGGTCAGTTATCCGATCAGCTACGGCGCCCGCAGCAGGGCCGTGACGCACTGGGTTCCGGCGTGGACGCTGCGTCCCGCACCGGGCTGAGGCGCCCGTCGAGACCGCCCGCCGAAATCGCCGTCAATTAGGGGACTTTCGCCCCTTCCCGCTCGATATGCGGTGAAATGAATATCACAGGGTGTCGGGATTTAGGGGATCGGTGATGGCCAGGGCCCAGTGGGCTGAGGAGATGGACAGCATCGCCTGGACGTTCCTGTGCTCACCGTTCACCCGGCGCGACTACTGGGACTGGTCGCTGGAACGTCGCATCGACGCCTTTCTGCGTCAGCTCGAACGGCTCGACATCCTCAACGACGGCGCGGCCTACGACGCATTGATCGAGCGGGTGATGGCCAACTTCCCCAGGGCCCGCCGCTCCGGCGTACTCGATCCGCCGCGCCGCTAGGCCGGACACGGTGGACGACGGCTCAACCGCTGATGCAGTGATCCGCAAAGGTCCGGCCGACCTGAAGGTTGCACCGAACCTGCGCGACTACGACGCCACCCGCGCGTCCTTCTCCTGGTCGCAGGTGCCCGACCTGTGTGAGGGCATGGTCAAGCCCGATGGAGCAGCCGGCTGCAACATCGCCTACGCGGCGGTCGACCGCCACGCGCACGGACCCGGGGCCGGCCGAACCGCGCTGCGGTTCGTCGCCGACACCCCGGGTGCTCAGGAGTTGTCCGCCCATGACCTCAGCTATGCCGAGTTGGGCCGGCTGACCCGCAAGTTCACCAATGTTCTTCGCGGACTGGGAATCAGCAAGGGCGACAAGGTATTCGTCATCATGGGCCGGGTCCCCGAGCTCTACATCAGCATGCTCGGCGCGTTGCGCAACGGCAGCGTGGTCTCACCACTGTTCTCGGCATTCGGACCGGAGCCGATCGCCACCCGGGTGAACATCGGTGCGGCCGACGTGCTGGTGACCACTGCCGCGATCTACAGGCGCAAGATCGCCAAGATCCGCGGGGATCTGCCGTCGGTCAAGCATGTCCTGATCGTCGGCGACGGGGCAATCGAGGGCACCCTCGACTTCGCCGACCTGATGGACCGCGCCGGCGACGACGCGCCGATCGAACACACCACCGCCGACGACGTCTCCCTGCTGCACTTCACCAGCGGTACCACCGGCACCCCCAAGGGCGCCCAGCACGTGCATGCCGCAGTGGCGATGCACTACATCACCGGGCTGTTCGCCCTTGACCTTCATCCGGACGACATCTATTGGTGCACAGCGGATCCCGGTTGGGTCACCGGCACCGCGTACGGGATCATCTCCCCGCTGCTGCACGGCGTCACCTCGATCATCGACGAAGCGGAGTTCGATGCCGAGCGCTGGTACCGGATACTCCAGGACGAGAAGGTCACCGTCTGGTACACGGCTCCCACCGCCGTCCGAATGCTTATCAAGGCGGGCGAGGAACTGGCCGACAAGTACACCTTCCCGCATCTGCGGTTCATCGCCAGCGTCGGCGAACCGCTCAACGCCGAAGCCGTCTGGTGGGGGAAACGGGTACTCGGCCTGCCCATTCACGACAACTGGTGGCAGACCGAGACGGGCGGCATCATGGTGGCCAACACCCCCGCATTCGACATCAAACCCGGTTCGATGGGCCGGCCACTGCCCGGCGTCGATGTCGTCGTCGTCGACCACGATCAGGACACCGGGACGGTGCGCGTGATCGAAAAGCCGGACGTGGAGGGCGAACTCGCCCTTCGGGTGGGCTGGCCGTCGATGTTCCGCGGCTACCTCGACGCCGAGGAGCGCTACCGCAAGTGCTTCTCCGGAGACCTCTATCTGTCCGGCGACCTGGTCAAGCGCGACACCGACGGGTATCTGTGGTTCGTCGGAAGGGCCGACGACGTCATCAAGGCCTCCGGCCACCTGATCGGGCCGTTCGAGGTGGAGAACGTGCTCACCGACCATCCGGCGGTCGCCGAGGCCGCGGTGATCGGCAAGCCCGACCCCACCTACGGCGCGATCGTCAAGGCCTTCGTGACGCTCAAGACCGGTTACACCGGGGACGACGACCTGCGCCGCGACCTGATGGGCCATGCCCGCAAGCGACTCGGGGCGGCGGTGGCGCCCAAGGAAATCGACTTCCTCGACTCCCTGCCGCACACCCGCAGCGGCAAGATCATGCGCCGGCTGCTCAAGGCCCGCGAACTCGGCCTGCCCGAGGGCGACACCTCAACCGTCGAGACGCCGGGGGCCGGGACGTGACCGATCCGGCCTTCGCCCGTCAACTGCTGACCGACATGATCCGGGTGCGCCGGATGGAGGAGAAGTGCGCCGAGATGTACTCGGCCGGCAAGATCCGCGGCTTCCTGCACCTCTATGTCGGCGAGGAGGCCGTGGCCGCGGGCTCGCTACGGGTGCTCGGCGACGACGACGCGGTGGTGGCCACATACCGCGAGCACGCCCACGCGCTGCTGCGCGGAGTCCCGATGACCGAGATCATGGCCGAGATGTTCGGCAAGCGGGAGGGCTGCTCGGGAGGACGCGGCGGCTCCATGCACCTGTTCGACGCCGAGCGCCGCTTCTACGGCGGAAACGCCATCGTGGCCGCCGGGATACCACTGGCGGCCGGGCTGGCCTTCGCCGACAAGCAACTCGGGCGGAATCGGATCAGCGCCTGCTACTTCGGCGAGGGTGCCACCGCCGAGGGCGCCTTCCACGAGACGATGAACATGGCCGAACTGTGGCAGCTGCCGGTGCTGTTCTGCTGCGAGAACAACCGGTACGCGATGGGCACGTCGATCGACCGCGAACTGTCCCAGCAGGATCTGGTCGCCAAGGCGGCGGCCTATCGGGTGCCGGCCGCCTCCGCCGACGGCATGGACGTACTGGACTGCCACGCCGCGATGCGGCGGGCCGTCGGGCACATCCGGTCAGAGGGCGGCCCGTTCTTTCTGGAATTCCGCACCTACCGGTTCCGTCCGCATTCGATGTTCGACCCCGAGTTGTACCGGGACAAGGCCGAGGTCGCCCAGTGGCGCGACGAACACGATCCCATCCGCACATTCACCGAACGCTGCGTATCCGATGACCTGCTCACCGCCGACGATGTGGCGGCGATCGAGGCGGCCGTCACCGTCGAGGTCGACGGAGCGGTGGCCTACGCCGAAGCCGGGACACCGGAGGGCGTGGACACCCTGACCCGCGACGTGATGACACCGGCCGGGCCATGAAGACGACATACCGCGGCGCCGTTCATGACGCGATCGCCGACGCGATGCGCGCCGACGAACGGGTGGTGCTGCTCGGCGAGGACGTCGGACGTTACGGCGGCACCTACGCGGTGTCCAAGGGGATGCTCGAGGAGTTCGGGGCGCTGCGCGTCCGGGACACCCCGATATCGGAGTTGGGCTTCGTCGGGATCGGGATCGGCGCAGCCCTGGGCGGACTTCGGCCGATCGTCGAGGTGATGACGGTGAACTTCAGCCTGCTCGCCCTGGACCAGATCGTCAATACCGCTGCGGCACTGCGGCATATGTCCAATGGACAGTTCTCCGTGCCGGTGATCATCCGGATGGCCACCGGGGCCGGCCGGCAGTTGGCGGCTCAGCACTCGCACAGCCTGGAGAACTGGTACGCGCACATACCCGGCATCACCGTGCTGGCGCCGGCCACCGTGGCCGACGCCTACGGCATGCTCCGCACCGCGCTGGGCAGCCCCGACCCGGTGGTGATAGTCGAGCATGTCGGGTTGTACAACCTCTCGGCCGACCTCGATGCGCTCACGCCCACTGACATAGGCCGGGCTGCTCTGCGCCGCAACGGCTCTGACGCCACTATCGTCGCCTACGGGGGCTGCGTGCCCAAGGCACTGGACGCCGCCGAGGAGCTGGCGCAGTCCGGTGTCGAATGCGATGTCATCGACCTGCGGGTGCTGCGGCCCCTGGACGACGCCACCATTATGGATTCGGTCCGCAGGACCCACCGCGCGGTGCTGGTGGACGAGGGCTGGCGCACCGGGAGCCTGGCCGGCGAGATCAGCGCGCGAATCGTCGAGCAGGCGTTCTACGAACTCGACGCGCCGGTCGCCAGGGTGTGCACCGCCGAGGTGCCGATTCCGTACGCGAAGCATCTGGAGGAGGCGGCGCTGCCCCAACCGGACAAGATCGTCTCGGCGGTTCGCGGACTGTTCGGAGAGAACCGATGATCGAGTTCACCATGCCCGCCCTCGGGGCGGACATGGACGAGGGACGCCTGGACGAATGGCGGGTCAAACCCGGCGACACGGTGACCCGGGGCCAGATCGTCGCGGTCGTCGAAACCACCAAAGCCGCTGTCGAAATCGAGTGCTGGCATGACGGAGTGGTCAACGAGCTGCTGGTCCCGGTCGGTCAGACCGTGGCCGTCGGGACGCCGTTGGCCACCCTGCTGGAAGCCGGCGAGAAGCCCGGGAGCGGGCCGCCGGGTGCCTCCGCCTCCGGAGCCGCTCCGATCGGCCACCGGCTGTGGGTCTCCCCGGTCGCCCGCAGAACCGCGGCCACCCTGGGGGTGGATCTGACGTCGATGACCGGCACCGGCCCGCAGGGCGCGATCACCCTGCACGACGTCGAGCACGCCGCCGCCGCCGCGCACCACGAGGCGCCCGCACCCGAACCCGCCCCGACAGCACCGGCGGCCCCGACACCGCGCTCGCCCGCCGAGAAGGCGCGCGAGCGCGGCGCGGCGATGCGGGCCTCGATCGCCGCGGCGATGAGCCGCTCCAAACGGGAGATCCCGCACTACTACCTGGCCGACGAGGTCACTCTCGACAGCGCGCTGGACTGGCTCGCCGACTACAACGCCGGGCGGCCCGTCACCGAGCGGATGCTGGTCGCCGTGCTCCAGCTCAAGGCGGTGGGTCTTGCGGCGCGCCGGTTCGGCGAGTTCAACGGCTTCTGGCGTGACGAGGGGTTCGCCGCGGGGACCGGTCAGCACGTCGGCGTCGCGATCTCGCTGCGCGGCGGCGGCCTGGTGGCACCGGCGATCCACGACGTCTCGGAGAAGACCCTCGCCGAACTGATGACCGACCTGACCGATCTGGTGGCCCGGGCCCGGTCGGGCTCGCTGCGCAGCTCTGAGATGTCCGACCCGACCATCACCGTCACCAACCTGGGCGCCAACGGCGTCGACTCGGTTTTCGGGGTGATCTATCCGCAGCAGGTCGCCATCGTCGGATTCGGCAAGCCCGCCCAGCGGGTAGTCGTGGTGGACGGCGGCATCCGGGTGGCCACCACCGTGCAGGCCACCCTGGCCGCCGACCACCGGGCCAGTGACGGCGCCCGGGGGTCGCTGTTCCTGGCCGAGATCAACCGGCTGCTGCAGCAGCCGTCGGAGCTGTGAGTGAGGAGAACCGGATGAGCAGCGAGATCCGCGCGGGGGTGGTGGCCGAGCTCCTCGACATCGCCCCGGAGATCGACGAGGCCGACCTCAGCGATAACGAACTGCTGCGTGACCAGGTGGATCTGGACTCGATGGACTGGCTCAACTTCCTGGTACGGCTGCACAAGCGGTTCGGCGTCGACATCCCGGAGTCGCAGTACGCCTCGCTGCGAAGCATCGCCGACCTGACCGCCTACATCGAGCGGCACCGGTGACGGCGCACGCGCCGCCGACCGGCCCGGCCAACCACCCCGTGCTTGGTCAGTCCCGGGTGATTCGTGGCACAATCCGACAATGGCCCAGTTGCCCTCCGTCGTCCTGAAGGACCCCACGTCCGCCCTGACCGCGACCTTCGTCCCGTCTGCGGGGATGATCTGCACGTCGCTGTCCGACGGCGGGGTGGAACTGCTCGGTCAGCGCCGCGGCCTCAACGCCTACCTGACCACCGGCAAGACCATGGGCATCCCTATCCTCTACCCCTTCGCCAACCGGCTCAGCGCCAACGGCTACGCGGTCGACGGCGGCGCGGTGACCCTGACGCCGGGGGTGGGCGGGGTGCGCTCGGATGAGCACGGCCTGGTCATTCACGGTGTGCTGGCGGCCTACCCGGGCTGGCTGGTCACCGAGCAGGAGGACAACCGCTTCATCGCCGACCTCGACTACGGCGGTCAGCCGCGGCTGTTGTGCAGCTTCCCGTTCCCGCACGTCGTCACTCTCGACATCAAACTGGTGGACCGGGCGCTGACCATCGAGACGACGATCACGCCGACCACGGCCGCGTCGGTGCCGCTGTGCTTCGGGTTCCACCCCTATCTGACCATCCCCGATGTGCCCCGCTCGGAGTGGCGTCTGGAGACCCCGCCGATGCGCCACCTGCCGGTGGACAACTGGGGCATACCGACCGGGGCGACCGCGGAGGTGCCCGCCTCGTCGGAGTTGCTGGGCGAGCGCACGATCGACGACGGCTTCGACGAGGTCCCGCAGGGCGCGGTGTTCGCCCTGTCCGGCGGGGACCGGCGCATCGAGGTGGTTTTCGAACATGGCTATCCGGCGGCGCAGATCTTCGCCCCGGCCAACGACGCCGTGCTGTGCGTCGAGCCGATGGCGGCTCCGACCAACGCGCTGCGCAAGGGCAACTACAACAAGGCCGTGCCGGGAAGGCCGGCGGTCTCGACCTTCACCATCCGGGTCAGGTAGTCCGGCCGAGCCCACTCCCCGGCCCGACGGGTCGGGCGCGACGCCCCCTAGCGCTGGCGCGGCTTCCAGACCACCAAGGCCGTGCTCTTGGGTACCACCGCCAGGTCGCGGCGGGGCTTGGAGCGCCGCAGCTCCTCGGCCATCTCGGCGATCCGCGCCTGCAGCGCCTCCACCTGATTGGACAGTTCGATGATCCGCTTGATGCCGGCCAGATTGACGCCCTCGTCCTGCGAGAGCCGCTGAATCTCCCGCAGCAGCGCGACGTCGCGCTCGGAGTAGCGCCGCCCCCCGCCGGCGCTGCGCTCGGGGCTGACCAACCCGAGCCGGTCGTAGGTGCGCAGGGTCTGGGCGTGCATGCCGGCCAACTCCGCAGCCACCGAGATCAGGAAGGTTCGGGCCTGGGAACCCTCGGCCGCTGTCATGGCCGGTTGCCCGCCCAGCCCGCGCGCGGGTCGAAGCCGCTGGCCTTCTCGGCAGCCGCGTAGGCCTCCAGCGCCTCGAGCGCCTCGCCCTCGAGCTTCGGCGGCACCGCGACCTTCACCGTCACCAGCAGGTCGCCCGAGCCGCCGCTGCGCTTGGGCACACCACGCCCGCGGACCCGCAGGATACGCCCGTCGGAGGTGCCCTTCGGAACCTTGACTCCGACCTTGCCGTCCAGCGTCGGCACGGAAAGTGTTGTGCCCAAGGCTAACTCGGTGAAGCTGACCGGCACGGAAACCGTCAGATCGTCACCGTCGCGGCCGAACACCTTGTCCGGGCGCACAGTGACGGTCACGTACAGATCTCCGGAGGGCGCACCTCGCAGTCCGGCCTCGCCCTGTCCGGCCAGCCGGATCCGTTGGCCGTTCTCCACACCGGGCGGGATCCGCACGTTGATGGTTCGGGTGCGGGTCGTCACCCCGGTGCCGCGGCATTCGTCGCACGGGCTCTCGATGATCGACCCGCTGCCGCGGCAGTCGGTGCACGGTTCGGAGAACCCGAACGCACCCTGGTTGCGGTTGATCATCCCGGAGCCGTTGCAGGTGGCACACACCTTGGGGCTGGTGCCCGGGCGCGCACCGCTGCCGTGGCAGTTGGTGCAGGGCGCGGGACTGGTCAGCCGCAGCGGCATGGCCACGCCCTTGGTGGCCTCCAGGAAGTCCAGTTCGGTCTCGGTTTCCAGGTCCTTGCCGCGGCGCGGCCGGCTGGTCCGGGGCTGCTGCGCGCCCCGGCCGAACAGCCCGCCGAACAGGTCGCCGATGTTCGCCCCGCCGTCCTGGCCGGCCTGGCCGAACAGGTCGTTGAGGTTGAAACCACCGCCGTCGTCGTAGGAGGTGTAGCCGCCTCCCCCACCGCCGAAGCGCCGGCCGAAACCGCCGCCGGCGAACATCCGGCGGGTTTCGTCGTACTCCTTGCGCTTGGCCTTGTCGGTGAGCACGTCCCGGGCCTCCCCGACCTCTTTGTACCGCTCCTCGGCCCTGGGGTTGTCGGGGTTGCGGTCGGGATGGTTCTCGGCGAGCAGCTTCTTGGCCACGCGTTTGATGTCGTCATCGCTGGCGTCGGAGGAGACGCCGAGCACCTTGTAGAAATCCTTCTCAACCCATTCCCGTTGAACCATGCCGCGTCACCTCCTCCGTTCGACTACTGATCTGATTCTGCGTTCTGCCCGCCGTGCTGCCCCTCGCCCGCGGGCGTGTCGTGCGAGTCCGTGACCTCGACGGTGTCCACGACGCCGACCATGGCCGGGCGCAGTACGAACTCACCGAGCTTGTAGCCCTTGCGCATGACGCGTCCGATCACCGGGTTCGATCCGTCACCCTCGTGCTGCACGGCCTCGTGCAGCGAGGGGTCGAAAGGCTCGCCTTCGGCGCCGAATTCGGCAAGGCCCATGCCGCTGAGGGCTGCGGTCAGCTTGTCGGCCACCGCCCTCAGCGGGCCGCCCTCGAGATCGCCGTGACTGCGGGCCCGGTCCAGATCGTCGAGCACGCCGAGCAGCTGGCTGACCACAACGGCTTTGGCGCGCTCGCCGGCGGCCTCCTGGTCACGCAGCGCACGCTTTCGGTAGTTGGCGAAGTCGGCCTGCACCCGTTGAAGGTCGGCGGTGAGTTCGGCGATCTTGTCGGGCGCCCCCGGCGCCGCCCCCTGGGGAGCGGCACCGGAGGCCGAGCCGGATCCCGGGTCGCTTCGCTCCTGCCCGCCGGCACCCTCACGCACCTCACCGGTCTGCGGGTCGATCCGACGCTTGTCGGTCACCGTCACCGGTTCGTCGCGGTCATCCTCGCGATGTGCCCGAGTCGCTTCGCCCCTGCCCTCCGGATAGCTCACCGGTTCTCCTGGTCGTCCTCGACAACCTCGGCGTCGACCACGTCGTCGGCCCCGGAACCGCCTGGCGCGCCTGCGCTTCCACCGGCAGCCTGCTCGGCCTGGGCGGCCTCGTAGATGGCCTGGCCCAGCGCCTGGGACTCGTTGCCGAGCTTCTCCATCGCGGACTTGATCGCACCGAGATCCGAGCCGTTGAGCGCCGTCTTGGCCTCGGCGATCGCCGCGTCGACCTTGACCAGCGTGTCCTCGGGAACCTTGGAACCGCCTTCGGCTCCGCGCTGTTCGGCGACGAACTTCTCGGTCTGGTAGATCAGCGACTCGGCCTGGTTGCGGACGTCGGCCTCCTCGCGGCGCTTGCGGTCCTCCTCGGCGTGCGCCTCGGCGTCCTTGATCATCCGGTCGATCTCCTCCTTGGACAGGCCGGAGCCCTCCTGGATCTTGATCGTGTTCTCCTTGCCGGTGCCCTTGTCCTTGGCGGTGACGTGGACGATGCCGTTGGCGTCGATGTCGAAGGTGACCTCGATCTGCGGCACGCCGCGCGGCGCCGGCGGGATGCCGGTCAGCTCGAAGCTGCCGAGCAGCTTGTTGTGCGCGGCGATCTCGCGCTCACCCTGATAGACCTGGATCTGCACCGACGGC
This sequence comes from Mycobacterium sp., assembly GCF_046095365.1. Lineage (GTDB taxonomy): Bacteria > Actinomycetota > Actinomycetes > Mycobacteriales > Mycobacteriaceae > Mycobacterium. Next base: position 22,539 of record NZ_JBJTJF010000210.1, on the reverse strand, counting down.
TGGTTGTCGTCGGCGGTGGTGAAGGTCTCCGAGCGCTTGGTCGGGATCGTGGTGTTGCGCTCGATCAGCTTGGTCATCACGCCACCCTTGGTCTCGATTCCGAGACTCAGCGGCGTGACGTCAAGCAGCAGAACGTCTTTCACCTCGCCCTTGAGCACACCGGCCTGCAGGGCCGCGCCCACCGCGACGACCTCGTCGGGGTTGACACCCTTGTTCGGCTCCTTGCCGCCGGTCATCTCCTTGACCAGATCGGAGACGGCGGGCATGCGGGTCGAGCCGCCGACCAGCACCACGTGGTCGATGTCGGACACCGAGATGCCCGCGTCCTTGATGACCTGCTGGAAGGGGGCGCGTGTGCGGTCCAGCAGATCCTGGGTGATCTTCTGGAACTCCGAACGGGTCAGCTGCTCGTCGAGGAACAGCGGGTTCTTGTCCGCGTCGACGGTGATGTAGGGCAGGTTGATCGAGGTGGATTGACTCGAGCTCAGTTCGATTTTCGCCTTCTCGGCGGCCTCGCGCAGCCGCTGCATGGCCATCTTGTCCTTGGTCAGGTCGATTCCGGCGCTGGCCTTGAACTTGTCGACCAGCCACTCGACGATCCGGTCGTCCCAGTCGTCACCGCCGAGGTGGTTGTCACCGGAGGTGGCCCGGACCTCGACGACCCCGTCGCCGATCTCCAGCAGCGAGACGTCGAAGGTGCCGCCGCCGAGGTCGAAGAGCAGGATGGTCTGCTCCTTGGTGCCCTTGTCCAGACCGTAGGCCAGGGCCGCGGCGGTCGGCTCGTTGACGATGCGCAGGACGTTCAGCCCGGCGATCTGGCCCGCTTCCTTGGTGGCCTGACGCTGGGCGTCGTTGAAGTAGGCCGGCACGGTGATGACCGCGTCGGTGATGTCCTCGCCGAGGTAGCTTTCGGCGTCGCGCTTGAGTTTCTGCAGCACGCGCGCGCTGATCTCCTGGGCGGTGTAGTTCTTGCCGTCGATCTCGATGGACCAGTCGGTGCCCATGTGGCGCTTGACCGACCGGATGGTGCGGTCGACGTTGGTGACCGCCTGGTTCTTGGCGGGCTGGCCGACCAGCACTTCGCCGTTGCGCGCAAAGGCGACCACCGATGGGGTCGTCCGGGCGCCCTCCGAGTTGGCGACGACGACAGGGTCCCCGCCCTCGAGGACGGAGACGACGGAGTTGGTGGTCCCGAGGTCGATTCCGACCGCACGAGCCATGGTGTATTCCTCCTGGTAGAAAAACTGCTGATGAACGGGGGGTCTGAGCGAACCGGACTCAAGCTTGCTCCGAACCGGCATTCGCTGTCAACCAACAGTTGAGCCTCTATGACTCAAGTTGTCAGAAGAGGTAACCGCGCCCGTCCGGCATTTGTTCCCGGTCCGGTTTTTCGCTCGCCGGCCTAGCGGCCGGGAATGGAGCGAAACGCGTCCAGGGCGACGAAAGTGCCGGCTCCCAGCAGCAGCAACGCGGTGATCCACCGGCCGTGCACCTTCATGACGCGCTCGTAGCCGTCCTTGATCCGGACGGTGGCACCCGGCTTGACCCAGTCGATCACCGCCGGCAGCAGCGCCGGAATCACCGCGATGACGGCGAACAGCACGACGCCTGCCGTGCGCTCGCCGGGACTGGTGATCTGCAGAATCTGATGGCCGGCGGCGATGGCGATCGGGAAGACCTTGGGGTGCAGCCCGCACATGGCGAATCCGGCCAGGGCGGCGCGACCGACCCGGCGCGGCACCGGCAGGTCCGCCTTCATGTCGAGGCTGGGGAAACGCCGGGTCAGGCCGGCAACCAGCCGACTGGGTTTCTGCTCGGGCTTGGAGATGTCGGAGATCGGTTTCTTGCGGATGGCATTGACGGCGCGGTAGGCGCCGATGGTCAGCAGCGCGGCAGCGATGGCGACCCGCAGGATGAAGCCAGGCCAGCCGTGGTGCGGCCTGGCGGCGGTATCCACTCCCGAGGCGTGCGCGACCCACAGCCCGATTCCGGTGGCGAAGGCGATGCCCAGGACGCCGCCGAGGGCGAACGCGGTGGCCGCCAGCCGCGGAACCTTTTTGTCGGCGGCGACGATCAGGCCCAGAACGAGGGTCTCCGGGCTCAGGAAGATCGCCAGCGCCAGCGAGGCGAGGACGGCGAAGTGCGAACTCATGGCACCGGACACACTCTCATTGCACCGGACACATTCTCATTGCACCGGACACATTAGTGATGCGCCGCGGCGGCGACGGTCCGGAGTGGCCGGACTCGGCTAAATTGCTTCAGGTGAGGATGGGCCGCAACCGGAAGATCGTCGCGTCCGTCGTCTCCGTCGTCCTTGCCGCGGCGGTGCTCGGCGTCTCCGGCTGCGCCGGACCGGCGGCTGCTCCCGGCCCCACCGCCGCCCCGGTGACCAAGATGGACGCCCCGGCGGGAGCTCAGCCGAAACTCGCCGCGGATCCCGCGCAGATCGGCGCGGACCTGGTGGCCGACGAGCGCGCACTGCGCGACCCCGCTACCGCGGAGGACGCCCTCGTCGCCGCGGCCCGCCGCCAGCAGGTGGCCTACCGCGCCATCGGCCGCAACCCGGGCTGGGACGCGATCATCCGGCCCCGGATTCCCGAGTCCCTGATCGCCACCTACGACCGCAACGTCGATGCCCGGCGCCAGCTTGCCGCGATGTCCCCGGTGCGGGACACCCTGCCGGCCTGGCGACTCATCGCGCCCGCGCCGGCCGGCGACCTGCTCGGCTACTACCGCGAAGCCGAGGCCGCCACCGGCGTCGGCTGGAACTACCTGGCCGCGATCAACCTGATCGAGACACGCTTCGGCAGCATCGCCGGCCTGAGTACCGCCGGCGCCCAGGGCCCGATGCAGTTCATGCCCGAGACGTGGGCCGCCTACGGAAACGGCGGTGACGTCAACTCGCCCCGGCAGTCGATCATGGCCGCCGGGCGTTACCTCGCCGCCAGCGGGTTCGCCACCGACCGCAACCGCGCGGTGTACGCCTACAACCACGCCAACCAGTACGTCAACGCGGTCAACGACTACGCGGCCATTCTCGCCGACGATCCGGGCGCCTTCGGCGGCTACTACCGCTGGGAGGTCTACTACTTGACGACGGCCGGAGATGTCCTGCTTCCCCTCGGGTACGCCGAAACCGATCGGAGTCCCGTCGCCGCGTACCTGGCCACCCATCCTCAGTGACCGCCGACGCCCGGTCAGCCCATACCGCCGCCGACCAGTAGGCCCAGCACCCAGGTGATCGCAGCCGCCCCGTAGCCGATCATCAACTGCCGCAACGCCCTCCGCAGAGGCGGGGCTCCAGACAGCAGACCGACGATCACCCCGGTGCTCAGCAGCGCGACACCGACGAGGACGGCGGCCACCACGACTGCGGTCATGCCGTCGAGGCCGAGGAGGTAGGGCAGCACCGGGATGATCGCACCGGTGGCGAAGAACAGGAAGCTCGACAGTGCGGCGCCCAATCCGGTGCCGATGGCGTCGTGCTGCCGCCCGTCGGCCGCGGCGTGGGCGCCCGCGCCCGAAGCCGGATCGCTGAGCACGCCGGCGGCGTGTGCGCTGGCTTCTTCGGGGCTCATCCCCCGGGCGCGGTAGACCAGTTCCAGTTCGTTGGCGTCGACGTCGAGTTGCACCAGAGCCGACCCGACGTTGGGACTGGGCGTCGAGGCCTCGAGCAGTTCGCGCTGCGAACTGACCGACACGTACTCCCCGGCGCCCATCGACAGCGCGCCGGCGAGCAGTCCGGCCAGACCGGTCACCAGAACGGTGTGGCTGGACACCCCGCTGGCGCTGACGCCGAGGATCAGCGCCAGGTTGCTCACCAGCCCGTCGTTGGCGCCGAACACCGCGGCCCGGAAGCTGCCCGACAGCCGGTCGCGGCCGCGCGCGGCCAGTGCCCGGATGACCTCCTCGTGGATCTGCTCGTCGGCGGCCATGGTGGGGGTGGCGTCGACGTCGCGGTCGTAGCTGGCCCGCGCCTCGAAACGCTGCACCAGGGCAAGCACGAAGACCGACCCGAAATGCCGGGCCATGAACGCCAGCGTCCTGGTGCCCAGATCCGCCCGCACCGGCGCTCCGACCCGGTCGCCCAACAGCGTCAGCCAGTGCTGTTCGTGGCGCTCCTCGGCGGCGGCGACGGCGTACACGTTCTCGCGCTCCTCAACGTCGGGTTTGAGCGCGAGGTCCCGGTACACCGCCGCCTCGGCGCGCTCGTTGGCCAGATGCTTGCGCCAGCGCCTCAGATCGTCGGCGGTGGGGGTGTCAGTCATCGGCCTGCCTCTCCAGGACACTGTCGATGAAGGCGGCGCTGCCCTCTTTCCAGGCGACGACGAAGTCGCCGACGTCGTCGCGGCTGATGGCAAGGCCCGGACAGAACCACCCGGCGCCGTCGGCAGCGAAGAAGTGCGGTGAACCGACGACCCCGCGCTTCCTGCCCTCCTGCCAGTCGGCGCGGACGGCCGCATCGGTCGACTCGGGGTCCAGCGGCGTCAGCCCGAACCGGTCGGCCACGGTGGCAACCACCTCGGGCCGCCCGACATCCAGGCCGCGCTCGAACACCGCGTCGCGCAACGCCAGTCCGACGTCCTCGCCGAGCGCCGGGTCGCCGGAACGGGCCGCGGCCGCCGTCAGCGCGAAGGCGGCCATCGAGGTGCCCGGAAAGGCGCCGGCCGAAAAGCCGCTGAACAGATCCGGGCGGACCGAGGCTCGCAGGGCGAGGATCTCCGCGGCGACGTGGCCGGGGTCGAGCGGCTTGCCGTTGATCAACTCCAACGGCCAGGCCCTGATGCGCAGGCGGGGCTCGTCCAGGCCACGTTCCCGACGCCGGTCGACCAGGGTGCGCAAACCGACGTGGGTGAAGGGGCACAGCACATCGGCGAATACCTCGATGGCGCGCATGCCGGGCAGATTACCCCCCGTGCGCCCGCCCCGGCCCGCCTAATCGGCGACCGTCTCCGGCACCCGGATCGGGCGGAAAAAGGGGGAGTTCCCCTGAGAGGCCACTAAAGTCAGCACCGCTCCGGCTTCTATTCTCAGCCGACTGCACCGGCCTTCGGGTCTCCTGGGAAAGGAACGAAGATGGGTTACGCCAGCCATATCGGCCGCCTGGGGACGCTGGCCGTCGCCCTGGGCATCGGCTACGCGATCACCGATGCCCCCGCGCTCGCCGACACCGCCGGACCGGCCGCCGACACCACGTCGGCAACGGCCGAGCCGGCCGGATCCAACCCGTCGGCAGGCCCCTCGCGCGCCGTCCGCCGTGCGCGGCCGGCCTCGGCGGCAGCTTCCGACGCGGTGCCCGCCGGGCGGGCCGCGGCCAGGAACCGCCGCAATGGCACCCCGCCGGCCGGACCGCGGCTCGTCGCGCCGAAGTACGCCCGGACCGCGCCCGCACCGTCGGCCACCGTCGGAAGTCCGGTGACGACCGCACCCGCGCCGGCTGCCGTCCCGGCGCCACCCGCTTCCGCGGCGGTCGTGAGCGGGTCGGCGGCCGCTCCGCCCGAAACTGTTCACCGGCCCGCCGCCCGCACGGCGGCCGCAGCGACCCGGGTCCAGCCGACGAAGGCCATCACCCAGTTCCTCGGTTCGGCTCTGGCGCCGCTGCTCAGCGGCGGCAGCGGCGGCGCGCCGGGGCAGGCGCCGCTGCTGTTCACGGTATTGGCCTGGGCGCGAGGCGAACTCGATCGAATCGTCAAAAGCGGCAGGCCGGCCGCAGTCGTGACCAACGGTCAGCAGAGCCCCAACCTTCTGGTCAACCCGGGCGCTGAGATGAGCACCCCGTCGGGGTCCGGCTTCAGCGCGGTGAGCATGCCCGGCTGGACGGTCACCGGCACGCCGACGGTGATCAGGTACGGCACCCTGCGCGTCATCATGCCGTTGGGCATATCGAAGCCACTGCCGACCCTGCCCGCGATCTGGAGCTTCCCCAAGTCCAAGAACGGGCCGGCGGACGGCGGCGCGCAGTTCTTCGGCGGCGGCAACGTGGCGGACTCCACCATCTCCCAGACCGTCGACCTGTCGGCCGCCGGCGCGGCGATCGACGGCGGCGCGGTGAACTACAACCTCAGCGGCTGGCTGGGCGGCTACAGCTTCGACCCGTCGCGGGCATCGGTGAAGGTCACCTTCCTGGATGCCGGCAACAAGTCCCTCGGGACCGGGACAGTGGGGCCGGTGACCGGGCTGCAGCGCGGCTTCGGGATCAGCCTGCTCGAGCGCTCGACCACCGGTGTGCTTCCGGCCGGGACCCGCTACGCACAGGTCGATGTGATCTTCGACGACAAGAACCCGATCAAGTACGGCTTCGCCGCGGGCTACAACGACGCCTTCGCCGACAACGTCTCGTTCACCATCGGCGCCGGCCTTCCCGCGCCGGACGCACCGGAGCCGATCGCATCGACGCCGCCGAGCCTGGACCACTTCTTCATGCTCTACATGGAGAACAAGGGCTACAGCGACATCCTCGGCAGTCCCAACGCGCCCTTCGTGAATCAGTTGATCAACGACTACGGGTTCGCCGACAACTACTACGCGCTGACCCACGGCAGCCTGCCGAACTATTACCCGCAGATCGGCGGCGACAACTTCGGCATCACCTACAACTGCACCGAGCCTTGCATCGACGCGACGACGACGCTGGTCTCCAACCTCGTCGCCGCCGGCAAGACGTGGAAGGCCTACGCGCAGGGACTGGCCCCCGGCGGGGATCCCCTGGTGGCCACCGAGGAATACGCCGTCGACGAGACGCCGTTCCCGGCTTTCACGTCGATCGCCGCCGATCCCAACCTCACCGACCACATGGTTCCCCTCGAGCAGATGCTGATCGACCTCCAGTCGCCGGCGACCACCCCGAACTACGCCTGGGTCGATCCCAACGAGGCCAACAACGGCGAGGGGCCGGTCGACGATCTTGAAGGCGTGCTGAAGTTCGTGTTCAACCAGCTCGATCCCAAACACCAGTACAACGTCCCGGCCCTGGACGCTTTCGTGGACCAGAACGTGACGGCGATCATGGACTCGGCGTCGTGGAAGTCCTCCGACAGATCCGTCATCGCGGTGACCTTCGACGAGGACAACAACAACCTTTCGCTCGGGTTCGGCAACGAGGGCAATCACATCGTCACCGTCCTCATCCCGAACCAGGCGGCGATCGACGCCGGCTGGCGGGGCGGCAGCTTCACCGCCGGCACCCAGTACAACCACTACAGCCTGCTGCGGATGGTCGAGGACGCGCTGGGCGTTCCCACGCTGACCCAGAACGACAAGTTCGCCGAACCGATGAACGAATTCTGGCTGTAGCGCGGCGTCGGGCTAGCCGGGCAGGATCTTCACCCGGGCTCCGCCGCCGGCCACCTGGAAGGTCTGCCCGCTGACCCAGCTGCCGGCCGGCGAGGCCAGCCACAGGAAGGCGTTGGCCACGTCCTGCGGCGTGCCGGCTCGGCCGGTGAGGTTGTTCGGGTGGGCCAGCGCGTGCTGGACCTTCTCGTCCAGACCGACCTCGGCATAGCCCGGCGTCAGCACCGTGCCGATCAGGACCGAGTTGATCCGCACCTGCCTGGCGAGGTAGTGCGCCAGGCCGAGCATGGTGTGGTTGAGCGCGGCCTTGGCCGCCGAATAGGCGAGGAACTCGAAAGCCGGCATCGCCCCGACCATCGAGCCGGAGTTGGTGACGGTCGCGTTGTCCGCCTCCAGCAGGTACGGCCTGCACGCGGCTGTCATTCTCACCGCCGCAAGGCAGTTGAGCTTGTAGCTGTCCACCATGTCCTCGACCGGGATGTCCAGCGGATCCGGATACGGCCGGCCCCACCCGACGTTGTTGACCAGCGTGGAGATGCCCCCGAACGCGTCGGTGGTGTGCTCCACAACGCGAGCGATGTCGGCTTCCTCGGTCACGTCGCAACCGAGGCCCAGGACCGCGCCCCCGGTCTCGGCGGAGATCGCCGACGCCGTGCGGGCCGCCTTCTCGGCGTTGAGGTCGGCGATCACCACATCGGCCCCGGCACCGGAGAACGTCCGGGCGATCGCCTCACCGATGTTCTGGGCGCCGCCGGTGACGATCGCGACGTGGCCGTCCATCCGGAAGTCGGCGAAGGCATCGAATGTCATTGTCGTACCTGGCCTTTCGCTAGTCGAGTTCCTGCACACCGCCGCCACTGACGGTCAGCACCTGACCGCTGACCCATGCCGCCGCAGGGGAACACAGGAACAGTGCCGCGTAGGCGATGTCCGTCGGACGGCCCAGCCTGCCCAGGGGGGTCCCGCTCAGCATCCTGCCCTCGATCTCGGGTGTCAGCACGGTGGACAGCGCATGGGTCTTGACCGCACCGGGGGCGATCGCGTTCACCCGGATCCCCATCGGCCCGAGGTCGTAGGCGACGTTTCGGGTCAGGTGGTTGACCGCGGCCTTCGACGACGCGTACGACGCCATGCCGACGTTGGCGTTCTCCCCGGCCATCGAACTGATGTTGAGCACCGCGCCACCGCCCCGGCGACGCATGTGCGGCGCACACAACTGGGTCAACCGGAACAGCGAGAAGACGTTGAGCCGGTATGCCCACTCGAAGTCCGGCATCGGCATGTCGAAGGGTTTGGGGCCCCCACCCCCGGCGTTGTTCACCAGAACATCCACGCCGCCGAACTCCCCGGCCGCGCGGTCGGTCAGTTCGGTCAGGTCGCTCTCATCGGTGACGTCGCACGCCAGACCGGTCGCGCTGCCGCCGGCAGATCTGATCACCCCGGCCGCCGCCGCCGCGGCGTCGCCGTCGAGGTCACTCACCACGACCGACGCTCCGGCCGAGGCGAACAGTTCGGCTATCGCGTTGCCGATTCCGGCGGCTGCCCCGGTGACGACCGCGACCTTTCCGTCCAGCCGAAAGTTGTTGATGTCGAACTCCATGACAACGCAGGGTAGTTCGCCGCCCGGGTCGGCCTGCGCCATACTTCGACCGTGGCCAGCTACGCGGTGACCGGCTCCGCCTCCGGCATGGGCCGGGAGGTCGTCGACCGGTTGCGCGGGCGCGGCGACACCGTCATCACGGTGGACATCAGGAATGCCGACATACCGGCTGACCTGTCGACGGCCGCCGGCCGCCGCACCGCCGCAGAGGCCGTACTCACCGCGAGCGGGGGAAAGCTGGACGGCGCGGTCCTGGCCGCGGGCCTGGGCCCCACCAAGGGCGCCGAGCGGATGATCACCGAGGTCAACTTCTTCGGCGTAGTGGACCTGCTGACGGCCTGGCGGCCGGCGCTGGCGGCTGCGGAACGCGCCAAAGCAGTGGTTTTCTCGAGCAATTCGACCACCACCGTCCCGGCGGTCCCCGGGCGCGCCGTGCGGGCACTGCTGGCCGGGGACGCCGAGAAGGCGCTGCGCACCTACAGGTTGCTCGGCCCTGCGGCGCCGCCGATGGCCTATGCCGCCTCCAAGATCGCGGTCAGCCGGTGGGTGCGCCGCAACGCCGTGACATCGCAGTGGGCCGGTGCCGGAATCCGGCTCAACGCGCTGGCCCCCGGCGCCGTCATGACGCCGCTTCTTGAGCGCCAACTCGCCAACCCGGCGGAGGAGAAGAACATTCGCCGCTTCCCGGTTCCGATCGGTGGATTCGGTGATGCGGGTCAACTCGCCGACTGGGTGGTGTTCATGCTGTCGGAGTCCGCGGACTTCCTCTGCGGCAGTGTGGTTTTCGTCGACGGCGGTTCCGACGCGTATTACCGTTCCGATGACTGGCCGTGCCCGGTCCCGGCCAGGCGGATACCGTCCTATCTGCTACGGACACGGGAGTTCTTCGGAAGGAGACGGTCATGAGTCGTCGGTTGCTGGCGACGGCGCTGATCACAACGGCGCCGTTGATGGCCTGCGCGGGCAAGGCCGAGACGCCCAAGTCCGGACCGCAGACCACCACGATCCGGATTCCCTACGACGAGCTACTCAGTCAGAAGAAGATCAACCGCACCGTGACGCTCGCCGTAGGGGACTACCTGCAGGTGAGTCTGGGCTCCAACGCCTCAACCGGCTACCGGTGGTCCGAACAGATGCAGATCTCCGACCCCAAGGTCCTGGCGCAGAGCGGACACGAGGCGCTGGCACCCGGGCAGAACATGCCGGGGGCGCCGGGTAGCGACGTCTGGATGCTGCAGGCCGTGGGTCCGGGGACCTCGACGGTGACCGCCAGCTACGGACGGCCGTGGCCGGGCGGCGAGAAGGACGCCTGGACCTTCACCGCGGATGTCACCGTCAGATGACACCCTGCGAGTCACTCCCGTAACTCCAGTCACTGGTTACGTAGTCTGGTCTCGTGCGCATCTCCCACGGACTCGGCCTTCGGGTCGGTCTGGCCGCCGCCTGCCTGATGACCGCGGTGGTGGCCGGATGCGGCAGCACCGTCGACGGGGTCGCCACCTGTCCGGGATGCGGAGCAGGCGAGCCGGAGTTCCCCACCACCCGCCCCACCGTCCCGACCATCCCGACCACCGAGTCAGCTCCGCCGAGCAGCACCGCGACACAGCCCTCGGGCGGGCAGACGCTCGAGCCCAACGCCAACGGCTACGTCTACATCGAGACCAGGTCCGGCCGGACCCGCTGCCAGATATCCGCCGACACCGTCGGTTGCGAATCGGAATTCACCGACTCGCCCCTCATCGAGGGCGAGAACGCGACGGGCGTGGAGGTTTCGGCCAGCGGCAGCAACCGGTGGGTGCTGGGCAACCTCGGGGCGATGCCCACCACGACGATCGACTACGACACCTATCACGCGGTGGGCTGGACGATCGTCGCCGAGGAGAGCGGCACCAACTTCACCAACGACGACACCGGGCACGGCATGTTCGTCAGCACCGAGCGCGTCGACTTCTTCTGATCTGCCCTAGGCTCACCGAGGTGGACTTCCGCGTTTTCGTCGAACCGCAGCAGGGCGCCACCTACGACCAGCAGGCTGCGGTGGCTCGCGCCGCCGAATCCCTGGGCTTCTCAGCGTTTTTCCGTTCGGATCACTATGTCGCGATGAGCGGCGACGGCCTGCCGGGCCCGACCGATTCCTGGGTGACCCTGGCCGGGATCGCCCGGGAGACCGCCACCATCAGACTGGGCACCCTGGTGACCTCGGCGACCTTCCGCTACCCCGGCCCGCTGGCGATCTCGGTGGCCGAAGTGGACGCCATGAGCGGCGGCCGGGTCGAGTTCGGGATCGGCGCGGGCTGGTTCGAGGCCGAGCATCTGGCCTACGGGATTCCGTTCCCGGGCCTGGGCGAGCGCTTCGAGCGACTCGAGGAGCAACTCGAGATCATCACCGGAATGTGGGCCACACCGGCAGGCCAGAGGTTCGACTTCGCCGGCGCGCACTACACCATCGCCGACTCCCCCGCGCTGCCCAAGCCGGTGCAACGCCCCCACCCGCCGATCATCATCGGAGGGGGCGGACCCCGGCGCACCCCGGCACTGGCGGCGCGGTTCGCCGCGGAGTTCAACGCGGCCTTCCCCACGCTGGACTTCGTCCGCCTGCAGTACGCCCGGGTCCGCGCCGCGCTGACCGAGGCCGGCCGCGACCCCGCCGACATCACCTATTCGGCGGCCTTCGCGGTGTGCGCCGGCCGCGACGAATCCGAGCTGGCCCGCCGGGCGGCGTCGATCTCCCGCGAGCTCGACGAGTTGCGCGCGAACTCTCCGCTGGCGGGCACCCCCGACCAGATCGCCGGCCGGCTCGAACAGTTCGCCGAGGCCGGCGTGCAGCGGGTGTATCTGCAGCTGCTGGACCTCTCCGACCTCGACCATCTGCAGTTGTTCGCCACCGAGGTCATGCCCCGCTTCCCGGCCGCGCACTAGGATCGGACCACGTGTCTCGTCACCCCTTCCCCGACGATCCGGGCAACTACCCGGAGAACGAGCCGACCCAGTACGCCAACTACGGCGGAACCGGCGGCCAGGCCTACAGCGAGTACGGCCCACCGGCCGGTCACCAGCCTGCACCCACCGGCTACGGCCACTACCAGGCGCCGGTCGCCCCGCCGCCGCCGCCCTGGCACCAGCGGCCCGCCTTCCTCGTCGGTCTGGGCGTGCTGACGGCCGCGCTACTCGCCCTGCTGGTCTATGCCGTGGTGAAGTTCACCAATTCCGGCAACACACCGAGCCCCGGCGCCACCTCGAGCAGCGTCACCGCACCCTCGTCATCGTCGGCTCCGGTCACGTCCTCCGCCTCCCGGCCCGTCCCGACCGAGCAGAGCACCGCACAGCCCTCGACGTCCAGCGTCGCTCCGCCGCCCCCACCGCCGCCGACGACGACCGTGGCGCCGACGACCTCGTCGGCGCCGACCACGACCGAGACGCCCACCCCGTCGACGACCACCAGCATCAGCACCTCGGTCACCACCGTCACCGAGACGACGACCAGGCCCGTGTTCACCTTCCCGACGCTGCCGCGTCCGACGCCGCGGGAGCAGACCCCGGCCGGCTAGCGAGCGGCACCGGCCTGGAAGGGAGATGCGCGTGAACGGCCCTCTGGGGCTCTCGATAGGGACGGCCAATCTGATGGCGGTCCGCCCGGGCCGGGAGCCGATCCGCCGGCGGTCCCCGCTGCCGGGCGCCGACGACGCGGCCCGGCTCGCGGGCGCGCTGGACGAACTGGCCCGAGCGGCCGGCGGGGACCGCCCGCCCACCGCGGTGGCGGTGGCGGTGCCCGGGCACTGGGAAGCCACGGCTGTCACCCGGCTGCGCGGTGCGCTGCGACGAGCCCCGGCGCTGTCGGCCGGCGGGGCCGAACCGGTGGTCGTTTCCGACGCCGCGGCCGCGCTGACCGCGCTGCAGGCCTTCCCGGGCCTGCCCGGCCGCGGAGTGGTGGCGCTGTGCGACCTCGGCGCCGGCGGGTCGTCGATCACCCTGGCCGACGCCGGCGCAGGGCTGTCGCCGATCGGCCCGACGATGCGCTTCACCGGCTTCTCCGGCGACGGAGTCGACCGGATGGTGCTCGACCACCTGCTGGCCGGGATCCGCACCGCGGACAACACCGGCGCCACCACCGCCGTCGGCGCGCTCGACCGGCTGGGCGAGCAATGCCGGCTGGCCAAGGAGAGACTGTCCGCCGAAACCGAGACGGTGGTAACGGTCGACCTGCCCGGCTACCGGGGTGATGTCCGGCTCACCCGCGCCGAGCTGAACGGTCTGATCGCCGCTCCTTTCGCCGAGTTCCTGGATGCACTCGGAGATACGTTGGAGCGCAACAGGATTCCGGCCAGCGATCTCGCCGCGGTCGCCCTCGTGGGCGGAGGTGCGGCGATCCCCGCGATCAGTCACCAGCTGTCGCAGATGCTGCGCGTACCGGTGGTCGTCGACCCCGCGCCCGGGCTGGCCGCCGCGACGGGTGCGGCCGGGCTGGCCTCGCGCGGGCGCACCGGCGAACCGACCGCGATCACACCCACCGCCGCCGACGCACCCACCAGTCTGGATCCGGCCGCGTGGGCGACCGGGGCGGCGGGGCAGGCCGCCACCGAATCGGCCACCGACGGATCGCCGTCGGCGACCTACCGCGCCCTGGCCTGGTCCGAGGGGGAGGATGCCGCCGGAGAGCCAGTGCCCTACGCCGGGGAGTACTACCCGCCGGGCCGCTACGCCAGCGCCACGCCGGCCACCGGGCGTCCGGCGGTGGAGTTCGAACCGGACGACCGCGAGACCGTCGCGATCGCCCCGGCACCACCGTGGTACCGGCGACCCGCTCTGCTGTTGGGCATCGCCGCCGCCCTGGCCGCCGCCGGGGTCGGCGGGCTGGCGCTGTCGCTGACCGACAGCCGGAGCACACCGTCGACGACCACCACCCGGGTGAGCCCGCCCGACCAGGGCACCGGCAGCGGGTCGTCGCCGGCCCCGGCGACCACCGCGGCCCCAACGGGTTCGGCGGCGACCTCGAGCCCCGCACCGTCCGCCACCACGACCACCACCCCGACAACAACCACGACACCCACCACCACACCCACCACCACACCCACCACCACGACAACAACCACGACAACAACCACGACCACGACCACGCCGACAACGACGACAACCACGCCGACGACGACAACCACCACGACACGCACCACGACGGCCACCACCAGCGCGGCTCCCCCCACGACGACGGCCGCGCCGACGCCGACCCAGGCCACCCTGACGACGACGGCCGCACCCCCGGTGACGACCCAGGCCGTCATCCCCAACGAGGCACCTACCGACAAACCGGCGCCGCCGGAGTAGGAGTAGGAAGTGCCTCGGCGCCACCCGACCGGCGGGCAAAACCACGGGTTTTAGCCGACCTGGCTCGCACGACAGCGGCTCAGGGTGCGACTATGGGACGTCCACCAATCGCGAAGAGGTAGGTCGTGGAAACGCAGACTCTCATCCGGCTGATCATCGGTCTGACCATGACGGCCATCGTCGGAGTGTTCGCGCTCAAACGGGTCAGGTACCTGACCAAACTCATCAGCTCGGGTCAGCGCACGGCCGACGAGCGCGGCCGCAAGAACCACCTCGGTGAGCGCATCGGCAACCAGGTCAAAGAGGTTTTCGGCCAGACCAAACTGCTCAAGTGGTCCATCCCCGGCGTCGCGCACTTCTTCACCATGTGGGGCTTCTTCATCCTTGCCTCGGTCTACCTGGAGGCCTACGGCGTCCTGTTCGACCCCAAGTTCCACATCCCGGTGGTCGGCAAATGGGGCATCCTCGGCTTCCTGCAGGACTTCTTCGCCGTCGCGGTGCTGATCGGCATCATCACCTTCGCGATCATCCGGCTTCGCTCCGAGCCCAAGGAGCACGGCCGCTCCTCACGCTTCTACGGCTCGCACACCGGCGGCGCCTGGCTGATCCTGTTCATGATCTTCAACGTCATCTGGACCTATGCGTTGTTCCGCGGCGCAGCGGTCAACTCCGGCAACTTCCCCTACAGCGGGGCGGCGTTCTTCTCCCACGGCATGGCCGCGCTCCTCAAGCCGCTGGGCGTTCACGCCAACGAGATCCTGGAGTCCGTGGCTCTGCTGCTGCACATCGGCGTGATGCTGGTCTTCTCGCTGATCGTGCTGCACTCCAAGCACCTGCACATCGGCCTGGCGCCGCTGAACGTCACGTTCAAGCGGCTGCCCAACGCGCTCGGCCCGCTGCTGCCGATGGAGTCCAAGGGCTCCTACATCAACTTCGAGGATCCCGCCGAGGACGCGGTGTTCGGCCGCGGCAAGATCGAGGACTTCACCTGGAAGGGCTACCTGGACTTCACCACGTGCACCGAGTGCGGCCGCTGCCAGTCCCAATGTCCGGCGTGGAACACCGGAAAACCGTTGTCGCCCAAAATCGTCATCATGGACCTGCGCGACCACCTGTTCGCCAAGGCCCCTTACATCTTCGGGCAGCCGAACGATGTCGCGGACACCGAAGGCGGCCTGGAGATCGGGCCCGACGACCCCCACCACGTTCCGGAGTCCGGTTTCGAACGGGTTCCCGCCGACTCCCCGCTGCAGGCCACCCGGCCGCTGGTGGGCGATGCCGCGGCGCTCGGCGTGATCGACCCCGACGTGCTGTGGTCGTGCACCACCTGCGGCGCCTGCGTCGAGCAGTGCCCGGTGGACATCGAACACATCGACCACATCGTCGACATGCGCCGCTACCAGGTGATGATGGAGTCGGAGTTCCCCTCCGAATTGAGCGGTCTCTACAAGAACCTCGAGAGCAAGGGCAACCCGTGGGGCCAGAACGGCAAGGAACGGCTCACCTGGATCGACGAGGTCAGCTTCGACGTCCCGGTCTTCGGTAAGGACGTCGAGTCCTTCGCCGGCTTCGAGTACCTGTTCTGGGTGGGGTGCGCCGGCGCTCTCGACGACCGCGCCAAGAAGACCACCAAGGCCGTCGCCGAACTGCTTTCGGCCGCAGGGGTGAGGTTCCTGGTGCTCGGCGACGGCGAGACCTGCACGGGCGACTCGGCACGGCGTTCCGGCAACGAGTTCCTGTTCCAGCAGTTGGCTTCTCAGAACGTCGAGACCATCAACGAACTGTTCTCCGGTGTCGAGCGGGTGGACCGCAAGGTCGTCGTCACCTGCCCGCACTGCTTCAACACCCTTGGCCGCGAGTACCCGCAGGTCGGCGGCAACTACACCGTGGTACACCACACCCAGCTGCTCAACCGGCTGGTGCGCGACAAGAAGCTGGTGCCGGTGACGTCGACCAACGGCCAGAGCGGCGGCACCATCACCTACCACGACCCCTGCTACCTCGGACGGCACAACAAGGTCTACGAGGCCCCGCGGGAGCTGATCGGCGCAGCCGGTGCCACCCTCACCGAGATGCCGCGGCACGCCGACCGAGGTTTCTGCTGCGGCGCCGGCGGTGCACGTATGTGGATGGAGGAACACCTCGGCAAGCGGGTCAACCACGAGCGGGTCGACGAGGCGCTGACGCTGGACGCGACGACCATCGCCACCGGCTGCCCGTTCTGCCGGGTGATGCTCTCCGACGGTGTCGGCGATCGCGGCAAGGCCGAGGAGGTCGAGGTGCTCGACGTCGCCCAGATGCTGCTCGGCTCGCTGGACCGCAGCGCCCTGACACTTCCGGAGAAGGGCGCCGCGGCCAGGCTCGCCGCCGCGTCGGCACCCGCGATCAAGCCGGCCGCGCCCAAGCCGGCTCCGGAGCCGCAACCGGTCCCGGCCGCCCAGGCGGCACCCGCCCCGGCGGCCGCGCCGGCGGCGGCACCGGCCGCACCGGCCGCACCGGCAAAGGGATTGGGAATCGCAGCCGGGGCCAAGCGCCCGGGTGCCAAGAAGGCCGCCGAGCCCGCGGCACCCGCGGCCGAGACCGCGCCGGTCGCGCCCGCCGAACCTGCGCCGGACGCGCCGGCCGCCCCGGCTCAGCCGGTCAAGGGCCTCGGAATGGCGGCGGGCGCCAAGCGACCCGGCGCCAAGAAGGCGGCTCCTGCGGCCGCAGCCCCGGCGGCCGGGACCGCCACGGACCCCGCGCCCGTGCCGGCGGCGCCCGCTGTGCCGTCCGCGGACCCCGGCGACGGGGCCGCACAGCAGACGCCGGCCAAGGGGCTGGGCATCGCCAAGGGGGCCCGCCCGCCGGGTAAGCGCGGCTGAACGCGGGTCGTCAGCCGACCTGGGTGAGCTGAATCGGCGCCTGGGTCACCTGGCCGCCCGGGCACTCCCCGTTGGAGTCCGCCGTGACCGTGCCGGTCAGGGTGGCGGCATCGACCGCGTAGCGGATCACGACGTCGGCGTAGTTGCCGTCACCGCAGATCACCCCGTCGGGCTTGGTCACGCTGTAGGTCCACCGGCCGTTGGTCAGTGTGGCCACGCTGGTCCATCCGCGGTTGCTGACCAGGCTGGCGGTGCATCCCTCGACCGCGGCCGGGCACGCCGACGACGCCGTCACGAAGAACTGATCGGAGCCCCCTGCCACGGCATACTTGCCGTTGAGCGTGCCGTTGGCGGCATGGGCAGCGGGCAGGGAGCCCAGCGCGGCCGCCGCCGCCAGGGCGCCTGAGACGGCCAGTGCGCGGGTGCCTACACGGTTCATTTCGGTGTGCCTCCTGTGGCTGATGATGCGAAGTTAACAGGCCCTGAGGTGCGAATTTGAGGGTCGTGTCCGGCATGTGTCGAAACCGATCGCGAGCTGTGACTGGAAATCGGGTTGAACCCCCGTGGGAGAATCGACGGCGTGACCACCCACCAGCTGCCGTGGCATCCCACCAGCCACCACCCGCGGCCGCGGACCTTCGCGCAGTCGACCAAGCTGCAGGACGTCCTCTACGAGATCCGCGGCCCGGTGCACGACCACGCGGCACGGCTGGAGGCCGAAGGTCACCGCATCCTCAAGCTCAACATCGGCAACCCCGCGCCGTTCGGCTTCGAAGCACCCGACGTGATCATGCGCGACATGATCCAGGCGCTTCCCAACGCCCAGGGCTACTCGGATTCCAAGGGCATCCTGTCCGCCCGCCGGGCGGTGGTCACCCGCTACGAACTCGTCGACGGTTTCCCGCGGTTCGACGTGGACTCGGTGTTCCTCGGCAATGGGGTCTCCGAACTGATCACCATGACCCTGCAGGCCCTGCTGGACAACGGCGACCAGGTGCTCATCCCGGCACCGGACTACCCGCTGTGGACGGCCTCGACGTCACTGGCCGGGGGGACCCCGGTGCACTATCTGTGCGACGAGACCAACGGCTGGCAACCCGACCTGGCCGATCTCGAATCCAAGATCACCCCGCGCACCAAGGCCATGGTCGTGATCAACCCGAACAACCCGACCGGCGCGGTCTACAGCCGGGACGTGTTGGGGCAGTTGGTCGATCTGGCTCGCAAGCACCAGCTGCTGCTGCTGGCCGACGAGATCTACGACAAGATCCTCTACGACGACGCCCACCACGTCAGCCTGGCCACACTGGCCCCGGATCTGTTGTGCCTGACCTTCAACGGTCTGTCCAAGGCCTACCGGGTGGCCGGGTATCGGTCGGGATGGCTGGTGATCACCGGCCCGAGTGACCACGCAACCAGCTTCATCGAGGGCATCAGTCTGCTGGCCAACATGCGGCTGTGCCCGAATGTCCCTGCGCAGCATGCGATTCAGGTCGCACTCGGTGGCCACCAGAGCATCGACGACCTGGTGCTTCCGGGCGGCCGCCTGCTCGAACAGCGGGATGTCGCATGGGAGAAGCTCAACGAGATTCCCGGCGTCTCCTGCGTCAAGCCCCAGGGCGCGCTGTACGTCTTCCCTCGGCTGGACCCCGAGGTGCACGACATCGTCGACGACGAGAAGCTGGTCCTGGACCTGCTGCTCGACGAGAAGATCCTGGTCACGCAGGGCACCGGCTTCAACTGGCCGGCACCGGACCACCTGCGGATCGTGACGCTGCCGTGGTCGCGCGATCTCGCCAACGCCATCGAGCGACTGGGTAACTTCCTGGCGAGCTACCGGCAGTAGCCGGTGAGCCACCCGCATTCCCATTCCCACGGTGGCCCCGTCCGCCTGGGACCGATAGCCGCCCGGATAGTCGTCGGTTCGCTGATCGCCATCGGACTCGCGGTGA
Organism: Mycobacterium sp.; assembly: GCF_046095365.1. Taxonomy (GTDB): domain Bacteria; phylum Actinomycetota; class Actinomycetes; order Mycobacteriales; family Mycobacteriaceae; genus Mycobacterium. Next base: position 3,514 of record NZ_JBJTJF010000210.1, on the reverse strand, counting down.
TTGTCGGCGCCGCGCTGCTGTGGCCCTCGGGGGCGAAGGTCGACATCCCACTGCCGTTCCAGAATGCCGAGGGCGGGTCCGTGACCACACAGGGAGGGCGCGTGACGGCCACGGCGATCGCCGAGTGCGGCAGCCCTTCAGCCGGTCAGGTCCTGACTGGAGCACCCTTCCCCGGTTCCGGGGGCGGCGGGACCTGCGTTCAGGCGCTGGTCGCGATCGACTCCGGGCCGAACAGCGGCGCGAGCACGCTACTGGAGTTCTCGCCGGGCCCGGGACAGCCGAAGCTGGCAGCTGGGGATGCGATTCGGATCTTTCGGCAGGTGAGCCGGGAGGGCGCCACCACGTACGGGTTCTACGACTACGAACGCCGCTGGCCGCTGGCGCTGCTCGCAGCGCTGTTCGCGGTGGTGACAGTCGCGGTCGCACGCTGGCGCGGCCTGCGATCGTTGATCGGCATCGTCGTTGCCTTCGTGGTGCTACTGACATTCATGCTCCCCGCGCTGCGGGACGGTTCGCCGGCGATGCCGGTCGCATTGGTCGCCTCGTCGGCGATCCTGTTCGCGGTGATCTACCTCGCCCACGGCGTCAGTCTCCGCACCAGTGCCGCGCTGCTCGGCACTTTGACCTCGATGCTTCTGGCCGCCGTACTGTCCTGGGCTGCAATTGATCTCACCCATCTGACGGGCCTGTCCGACGACCGTAGCAACGAGGTGGCCGCCTACCTGGGGAACATCTCGATCGAAGGTCTGCTGCTGGCCGGGTTCATCGTGGGTTCGCTCGGCGTACTCAATGATGTCACCGTGACTCAGGCCTCGACGGTCTTCGAGTTGGCCAACCTCGGCCACGCTTCGCGCAGGCAGGTGTTCCTGCGGGCGATGCGGGTTGGCAGCGACCACATCGCCAGTACGGTCTACACACTGGTTTTCGCCTACGCCGGCAGTTCGCTTCCGCTGCTGTTGCTGCTGAGCGTCGCCAACCGTTCCTTGTCCGATGTGCTGACCAGTGAGAGCGTGGCGACCGAAGTGGCCAGATCCGCGGTCGGCGGCATCGCGTTGGCTCTGTCGGTACCACTGACGACCGCCATCGCGGTGGCCCTGGCGACTCCTAGCGTCGGTCCAGAAGCTCCAGAAGGTACCGACCGTAGCCGGACTTGAGCGTCACCTGCGCCCGTTGCGCCAGTTGGTCGTCGTCGATGAATCCCATCCGCCAGGCGATCTCCTCCGGGCAGGCCACCTTGAGGCCCTGCCGCGCCTCGATGGTGCGGACGAAATTGCCGGCCTCCAGCAGCGAATCGACGGTACCGGTGTCCAGCCAGGCCGTGCCGCGGGGCAGCACCTCGACTGAGAGCCTGCCCTGGTTCAGGTAGGTCTTGTTGACGTCGGTGATCTCCAGCTCGCCGCGCGCCGAGGGACGCAGTGACCGGGCTATCTCGACGACGTCGTTGTCGTAGAAGTACAGGCCCGGGACGGCGTAGTTGGACTTCGGAGTCGCCGGCTTCTCCTCGAGGTTCAACGCCCTTCCCTCCGAGTCGAATTCGACCACACCGTAGTCAGACGGGTTGGCGACCCAGTAGGCGAAGATGCATCCCCCGTCGATCTCACGGAACCTGCGCAGGTTCGTGCCAACCCCGGGTCCGTAGAAGACGTTGTCCCCCAGCACCAGCGCGACAGGTCCGCTGCCGATGTGATCGGCGCCGAGGATGAAGGCCTGTGCGAGGCCTTCCGGTCGCTGCTGCACCGCGTAGGTGATCGTTATCCCGAAGTGATCGCCGTCGCCGAGCAGTCGCTGGAAATCCGACTCGTCCTGCGGTGTGACGATCACCAGGATGTCGCGGATGCCCGCCAGCATCAGGGTGGACAACGGGTAGTAGATCAGCGGTTTGTCGTACACCGGCAGCAACTGCTTGCTGACGCCGCGGGTGACCGGATACAGCCGGGTTCCCGATCCGCCGGCCAGGATGATCCCTCGCACGGTCAGGCCTGCAGGTCTTCGTCGGTCATCTCGGTGGCGGCCAGGGCGGCGGCCAGGTCGTCGTGACGGAACACCGCCGTGACCTGATCGTCGACCACCCGGAACGCCGACGCGGCGGTGCGCACATCCGCCGGATCCGAGAGCGGGGTGATGCGCTCGGATACCACGACGACTCCGTGCCGGTAGTAGATGTCCCCGACCTCGACGGTGGCCTCGGCGTTCTTGGCCCACTCCCGTAGCGCGGCGTGGCCCTGAGCCGCACCATGGGCGTCACCGATCTCGATGTCGTCGCTGGACAGCGCGGCCAGGGTCCCCAGGTCCGCGTTGCTCAGGGCGTCATGCCAGGCCAGGACGGTGGCGATTTCCGAAGTGCTCATGACCGACCAACGTACCGGGCTAAAACGGTGTGCGGGCCAACCAGGTGTCCCACACCGCGCGGTCGCCGAACACCTCCAGGCCCAACTCGGCTGCTCGGCAGCGGCGGACGATGGCCAGCAGCAGATCGCGGGCCGGTCCCCGCAGGGCCGCGGCGGCCTTGCCGTGCTCGTGGTCCACCGCTATCCCGTCGGGCCGGCCCAGGATGGTCCACTCCCCCGCGGCGTCGGTGGCGTGCAGGTGCAGGCTCAGGCCGTCGCCCAGGGGGCGGTCGCCCCAACCGGGACCCTCGGCGCCGGCGCGGATGACGACCCGTTCCAGGTACTCGCTGATGCCGTCGGCCGCCACCTCCGGGTCGATCCGGAACGCCGCGCCCACCGCGAGGGCGGCGTCGGCGCGATGCACGGCCGTCTCGTGGAGTCGTCGCCGTATCCACCACCCGGCCGGGCGGGGACCGAGGAACGTCCACACCGGGGTTTCGGCCCCGACGTCTGCGACGGCCTCGAGCAGCCGGCGGGGACCGTCATGCACCCAGGCGATCTGTCCGTCGCGGTCGGCGGGCGGTCTGCCGTCGGGCACCGTGCGGGGGTCGATGTAGTCCGCGGACCGCTCGGCCACGATCTGCGCGCACCAGCGGTCCCCTCGACCGACGTGGCGCATCAGCTGGTCGAGGGTCCAGTCCGGACAGGTCGGGACCGGTGTGGTGAGGTCGGCGTCGCGCAGCAGCTCGGCGAAGGCGATGTTCTCGGCGATCAGGGTCGTCGCGGTGTCCACGACCTCAAAATACGCCGTTCGGGTCAGTCCCCGGGGGGCCCCGGCGGGAGCACGATCGTCGTCGACACCTCCGATGAGCTTGCCGATCCGCCAGAGTCGCCCGACCCGCCGGAACTCGCGGCTGTGCTGCCCGTGGTCGCAGCAGCCGTCGGCGACGGTGCGGTGGCAGCCGGCTGGGTCGTGGTGGCCCCGGCGGTCGCCCCGGTGTCCGCGGCGGGTGCGGACGGGGCGGGTGCCGACGGGCCGGACGGCGGGGCGCTCGTCGTAGCGGTCGTGGCGGTCGTGGCGGTCGCCGGGGTGGGGCGCACCGGGATCTGGAATATCGCCGGCAGCCGGGGCGGGAGGATCGGTATGGGCACCACCACGGCCGGTATCGCCGGGGCCGGGACGGGTG
>NZ_JBJTJF010000209.1:0-30914 GCF_046095365.1 Mycobacterium sp. | reverse complement strand
GATTCTGGTGTCGCGCACCCGGCCGCCCGCGGCGGCCCGGCAGGTGTGCGACGAACTGGACGGGACCCTGGTGGAGATGGGATCGGCCGGGGCCAAGGTGGCCGCGGTGGTACTCGGCCGCGCCGAGGTCTACGTCCACGCCGGGGGCCAGTACGAGTGGGATTCCGCGGCGCCGGTCGCGGTGGCCAGGGCGGCCGGGCTGCACACCTCCCGGGTGGACGGGACGGCGCTGGTCTACAACCAGGCCGACCCCCTGCTGCCCGACCTCGTGGTTTGCCGTCCCCAGTACGCCGAGGCGGTGCTCGCCGCGCTGCGGTGAGATTTCTCAGGTTTGTGTAAGTAAGATTCCGGGTATCTGACCGGGCCGACCTGGGACTTGACGCTTCTGTGCAGCATGCGTGGCTGAAGACCGCCGACGTGTCGATTCGCCGTCTCAGGCCATTCTCAGGTACTATCGCAGTTGCACTCGTAAGAAGGTGGTGTTCCAGTGCGGCGCGTGTTCGGTCCGATCATCGCGACGGGAGTGGTCATGGTGACCGCTGCCGTGGTGGCGGCTAACCCCGTCATGGGATCGAGCGCCGACGTCCAGATCCGGTCCGTGGACCTCTCATCGGGTACCGCCGAAACCTCCGGCCAGGATTTCCTCGATGCCCTCGCCCCGGCTTCGCCGGGTGCGTCCGGCCCGCTGTCCGTTCTCAAGGACGTCGTGAGCGCGCTGGTCGCCGATGCCGTTTATCTGGGCCGCAACGGGTTGTCGCAGGCCTTCACCGCGGCCGGCGACGCGGCGGCGCCCGGCCAGGACCTGGCGGCCCTGTCCGACCTGGCCGGGATCCGGCCGGCCGATCCGGCCGCCCCGTCCGCGCCCCCCGCCGGCCCGGTTCAGGTCGTGGCGCAGGCGCCCGAGCCGGGCGTCGGCGGCTCCCACGCGACCGTCCCGCCCGCCGACCTCCTGCCGGCGCAGGGGATGGGTCCGGCCTATGCCGCCCATGAGCTTGTCAGCGTCGAGCTTCCCCGCACCCTCGACGCGGTCGCCTCGGTGGTGGCGGCGGTCCCGCTGGCTCCGCCGGTGGTCGCGGACACGATCTCCGCCGTTGGCAACCGGCTGGCGTCACTTCCCGTCGCCGGTTCACAGCACTCCTACCCGGCCGGCGACAAATCCGACCCGGTTCTCGCCGGCGGCCGGGTCAGTCGGACGCCCGTCGCCGACCAGCCTCCGCTGCTGTCCGCCGGCCCCGGCGCCGATGACTCCGCTGACTCCGCCGATCCCGTTGCGGGCGGCAAGCTTTCCCCGATTCATCGGCCGTGGCGACCCGGCCCGAATCCGCGCGGTCCGGCCGGTCGTGGGGATTCCGGCGACGGTGACGCAAACTCCGCCTCCTTGCCGCGGCTACGCAACCTGGGCAGGTAGGTCCGCGGCTCCGGCGATTTTGGCAGAATCCGCGTAATGCGGATGTCGGCCAAAGCGGAGTACGCCGTCCGCGCCATGGCACACCTGGCCTCCGTCCCGCCCGGTGCCCTGGTCAAGACCGACGACCTGGCCAAGGCCCAGGACATCCCGGGCCAGTTCCTCGTCGACATTCTTTCCGACCTGCGCGCCGACCGTCTGGTCCGAAGCCACCGCGGCCGTGACGGCGGCTACTCGCTGGCACAGCCGGCCGGGGAGATCAGCATCGCCGATGTGCTGAGGTGTATCGACGGGCCGCTGGCCAGTGTGCGCGACATCGGACTTGCCGACCTCCGTTACTCGGGTCCCACCGTCGCGCTGGCCGATGTCTGGCGCGCGCTGCGCGCCAGCATGCGTTCGGTTCTGGAGGAGACCACCCTGGCCGACGTCGCCGCCGGGGCGCTGCCCGAGCACGTGGACCGGATGGCGCGGGACTACCTGACCCAGGAGGGGCGCCGCGGCCGCCGCGGGGTGCCGGGCCGGACCGGCCCGGAGCGGGAGTGAACGACGTGCCGGCCGAGACGGACTCCGGGCGAGGGCCGGGCCCGGCCACCCGGGACGAGAAGCTGGGCACGGTCGGGCCGAACTGGTTCGCCTCGGTGATGGGAACCGGCATCGTGGCCAACGCGGGAGCGACGCTGCCCGTGCAGGTCCCGGGCCTGACCCTCTTCACCCGGGTGGTCTGGGTGATCGCCGCGCTGCTGCTGGTCGCGCTTGTCGTCATCGTCGGCGGGCACTGGATCCGCCACCCGACCATCGCACGGAGCCACGCCGGCAACCCGCAGATGGCGCACTTCTACGGCGCCGCGCCGATGGCGCTGCTGACGGTGGGCACCGGCGCGCTCCTGGTCGGCGGCGCGCTGATCGGCGAGCGGGCCGCCGTCGGCCTCGGCTGGGCGCTCTGGGCCGCCGGCACCGTCGGCGGGCTGTTCACCGCGGTGACCATCCCGCTGCTGATGTTCACCCGGCACGACGTGGAACCCGACGCCGCTTTCGGCGGATGGCTGATGCCCGTCGTCCCGCCGATGGTCTCCGCCGCCGGTGGGGCCCTGCTGATCGCGCACACCCCGGCCGGTTCGGCGCGCCAGACCCTGCTCTACGGCTGCTGGGCGATGTTCGGGATGTCGCTGCTGGCCGCGTTCATCATCATCGTGATGATCTGGAGCCGGCTGGCGCTCTACGGAACCTCCGGCACCGCGCGGGTGCCGACGTTGTGGATCGTGCTCGGCCCACTGGGCCAGTCGATAACCGCGGCAGGCCTTCTCGGGCTCAACGCCGAATCGGCCGTCGACCCGTTGACCGCCCAGACCATGAACACCGTCGCGGTTCTCTACGGCGTTCCGGTGTGGGGCTTCGCGCTGCTGTGGATCGCACTGGCAACCGGGTTGACCGTCCGCACCATGCGCCGCGGCATGCCCTTCGCGCTGACGTGGTGGAGTCTGACCTTCCCGGTCGGGACGTTCGTGACCGGCACCACCCAGCTGGCCGTGCACACCGGCCTTCCGGTGTTCAGGGTCGTCGCGGTGATCGCCTACTGCTGCCTGATCGGGACCTGGCTGCTGGTCGCGGTCCGCACCACCAAAGGCGGCCTGCGCGGCCAACTCTTCACGCCGCCACCGGCCGGGCCGGTGCGAGCCCGCAAGGGGTAGCGCCGCCCTGTGCCAGAATCGCGTGGGTGCAGGTAGGCATGACCATGCCGGTGATGGAGCCCGATCTCGACACCGGCATGCTGCGGACGTGGGCGCGGTCGATCGACGAAGGACCGTTCTCCTCGTTGTGCTGGGGAGAGCGCATCGCCTTCGACAATCCGGAGGCGCTGACGCTGCTGGGTGCCCTGGCCGCCTGGACCGATCGGGTCCCGCTGACCACCACCGTCGTCGTGCCCCAGTTGCACGATCCGGTGCTGCTGGCGAAATCACTGGCCACCGGCGACATGCTCAGCGGCGGCCGGCTCACCGTCGGAGTCGGGGTCGGCGGCCGCCGGGAGGACTACCTGGCCGTCGGCGCCGACCCTGGCGGCCAGACCATCCGCGAGATGGCCGACCGGGTCGGGATCATGAAGCGGGTGTGGGCGGGGGAGAAGCTCACCGACTCGGTGGTCCCGGTCGGGCCCCGGCCGGCGCGCGGTCCGCGGCTGCTGGTCGGGACCGTCGGTCCGAGGACCCTGCGCAGCGCGGCCGGCTGGGCCGACGGACTGGCGGGGATCACCCTGGACCTGGATGTGGCCAAACAGGACGAACTGTTCGACGTCGGTCGCAGCGCCTGGGCGGCGGCCGGTAAGCCGCCCCCGCACCTGGCCACCTCGTTCTGGTTCGCCCTGGGCGAGCCCGCCCGGGCCCGCGCCCAGATCCACCGCCACCTTCGGCATTACATGAACTGGATCCCGGCCGAGATGGTCGACGCGATGGCCCCGCTCACCGGGTTCGCCGGCACCGAGGATCAGCTGGCCGAGGTGCTCCGGGGATTCGCCGCGATCGGCACCAGCGAGATCCACCTCATCCCGACCAGCTCGGACCTCGATCAGCTTCGCCGGGCCGCGGATGTGGCGGCCGACTTCGCCCCCGAAAGGAACCCAGGACGATGAGTTTCGGGGACTACCAGCTCGAGATCTACCTGCAGGGTCTCGCCGGGGTCATACCCACGCTGCCGATGTCCTTCGGCGAACTCGAGGCCCGGGCGGAACAGGCGATGCCGCCGTCGGTGTGGTCCTACGTCGCGGGCGGCGCCGGCGACGAGTCGACCCAGCGGGCCAACGTCAGCGCGTTCGGACGCTGGGGCCTGGTCCCGCGGATGCTGGTCGGCGCGACTGAGCGTGATCTGTCCGTCGAGCTGTGGGGACGGCGTTGGGCCACACCGATTTTCATGGCGCCCATCGGCGTGATCGGGTTGTGCACACGTGACCGCCACGGTGACCTCGCGGCGGCCCGCGCTGCCGCGCAGACCGGGGTGCCGATGTGCGTGTCCACCCTGACGATGGATCCGCTGGAGGACGTCGCCTCCGAATTCGGTTCCACCCCTGGGTTTTTCCAGCTCTACACCCCGTCTGACCGGGACCTCGCCGAGAGCTTCGTGCACCGTGCCGAGGCGGCGGGCTACGCCGGCATCGTGGTGACACTGGACACCTGGGTCACCGGCTGGCGGCCCCGCGACCTGTCGTTCGCCAACTTCCCGCAACTGCGGGGGATGTGCCTGGCCAACTACACCAGTGACCCGCATTTCCGGGCGAAGGTGCAGGCCGACATCGACGCCGACCCGCGCAACGCGGTCATGCACTGGGTCAGCGTTTTCGGCAACGCCGTGACCTGGAACGACCTGGCGTGGCTGCGGTCGATCACCTCGCTGCCGCTGATCCTCAAGGGCATCTGCCATCCCGACGACGCCCGCCGGGCTGTCGACGCCGGGGTGGACGGGATCTACTGCTCCAACCACGGCGGCCGCCAGGCCAACGGCGGACTGCCCGCCATCGACTGCCTGCCCGAGGTGGTGGCCGCCTCGGGCCGGACGCCGGTGCTGTTCGACTCCGGGATCCGCTCCGGCGCGGACGTGGTCAAGGCGCTGGCACTGGGTGCCGCGGCGGTCGGAGTCGGCCGGCCCTACGCCTACGGTGCCGCGCTGGCCGGAACCGATGGGATCGTCCATGTGCTGCGCTCGATCCTGGCCGAGACCGACCTGATCATGGCAATCGACGGCTATCCCGCCCTGGCCGACCTGACTCCCGAGGCGCTGCGCCGGCTGGGATGACAACGCCGCGGGTGTGCGACGCTGAGGGCATGTCGCGCCCCACGACCTCGGTGACCCGCGAGCGTCAACGGCAGAACGGCGATCGCTCGACCCTGGACGCGGTGCTCGACAGCACGCCGCTGGCCACCGTCGCCTTCCTGCGTGACGGGCATCCGGTGGCCCTGCCGGTCGGATTCGCCCGGCTCGGTGACGAACTGGTGATCCACGGCTCGACCGGGTCGCCCTGGCTTGCGGAACTCGCCGCCGGCGCCGCGGTGTCGGTCTGCGTGACGTTGCTCGACGCGATCACGGTGGCGCGCAGCGGGTTCGAGTCGTCGTTCCGGTACCGCAGCGCCGTGCTGTTCGGTCGATTCCGGTCGGTGGTCGACGAGGAGAAGGACCGCTGCCTAACGGGTTTGATCGACGCCTTCATTCCCGGCCGGGCAGCCGAACTGCGGGCCGGCACCGCCCGCGAACTGGCTGCCACCCTGGTGCTGGCGCTGCCGATCGGCACGGACAACTGGTCGCTGAAGATCGCCGACGGCTGGCCGACGGACGGGCCGGAGGACGTCGCGGCCGGCGGCTGGGCCGGAGTCGTCCCGATCGTCACGACCTACGGTGAGCCGCTGCGCGCCCCGGACTGCGCCCCGGCGGTGCGGGTCCCACCGTCGGTCGCCGCGATGACCGGGACGGTATCCGGAACGCATCGGCGCTGACACCGGTTTTTGGGTCCCTCCGCAAATCGGCGTGCCCATCGGTGCTCGCCCCGATCGCCGATTCCACGGAATGTATATCCGGCAATTCGGGTGCATGCTTCTCTAGACATAAGACCAGCTAGTGACATCTGCAATACACATGTATCGACGAATATACATTTATTGAAATTAATTCCTGAGTCATGCATTCTCGTCCTCGGAGTTATTGTTTCAGCAATTCACGACTGCACAGACGACGTCATTTACCGCGCGGGGGCACAAACCAATGGCTGTTGCGGAGACATCCATCGAGACGTGGCCCGAGTACCTGCGCCGGATCGTCGGCGGCCAGACCCAGGCGCTCATCGCCGAGCGGCTCGGTGTGGGGCGGTTGTCGGTCTGCAACTGGCTGCAGGGCAAGACCCGGCCCAAGGCGGAGACCGTCATCCTGGTGGCCCGCGTCTACGGCCGTTCACCCATCGAGGCACTGCTGGCGGCGGGCTACCTGACTCCCGACGAGTTCGACGGGCCGATGGAGATCAGAACCTCACCCAGCGCGCTGTCCGGTTCGGACCTGGCGGCTGAGGTGCGCCGGCGACTGGTCTCCGCGGGCTGACGGCGGCCTCAGGTCTTGAGGAGTTCCAGCGCGCCCCGCAGCGGCGCACTCGAGCCGCCGCACCGTTTGCCGTCCGGCACCATCAGCAAGGATCCGGTCAGCGTCCCGGCGTCCCATTTCGCGCGCATCTCGCCCGCCGAGGAGCTTCCGTCGCCGCAGCCGAACAACGTCTCCGATGTCCGGGTGAGGGTCCAGCGCCCCTCGGACAGCGTCGCCACAGCGCTCCAGCCCTTCGCCCGCGCCTCCACGGTCGCGGTGCAGCCGCCGGCGGCGGTCGTGCACTCCGGCGTGAAGGTCCACACCCCGAAGTCGGATCCGTCCACCCGGACCCGGTAGTCGCCGTTCATCGGCGCCGGATCGGCCTGCGCGGGAACCGCGGCGACCAGTAGTGCAAGCGCGCCGGCGGCAACGGAAATCAGCGACCGCCGATCCGCCATTTGAGACCCCCAACCGAAAACGTGCCCCCGGCAGGATTCGAACCTGCGGCCTTCTGCTCCGGAGGCAGACGCTCTATCCCCTGAGCTACGGGGGCGCACACGCTGCGCCGTCGGGCGGACACAGCCTAACGCATAGGATGAACCCCCGTGACCCCCGCCGATCTCGCCGAACTGCTGCGCGGCACCGCCGCCGCGGTGCTGGCCGAGCACGGCCTGGATCCGGATGCGCTGCCCGCGACGGTCACCGTCGAACGTCCGCGCAATCCCGAGCACGGCGACTACGCCACCAACCTGGCCCTGCAGGTCGCCAAGAAGGTCGGTGCCGATCCTCGTGAACTGGCGGGCTGGCTGGCCGCCGGCCTGGCCTCCGCCGAGGGCATCGCCTCGGCCGAAGTGGCCGGGCCCGGGTTCGTCAATCTGCGCCTGGAGACCTCCGCACAGGGGGTCATCGTCGCCAACGTCCTGACGGCCGGACCGGCCTACGGCAACTCGGCGTCGCTGGACGGCCGCACCATCAACCTGGAGTTCGTCTCGGCCAACCCGACCGGGCCGATCCACATCGGCGGCACCCGGTGGGCGGCGGTCGGCGACGCGCTCGGCCGGCTGCTGAGCACCCAGGGTGCGGCAGTCGTTCGGGAGTACTACTTCAATGACCATGGCGCCCAGATCGACCGCTTCGTCAACTCCCTCATCGCAGCCGCCAAGGAAGAGCCGACACCTCCGGACGGCTACGCCGGTGCCTACATCGGCGATATCGCCGCGCAGGTGCTGGCCGCGGCCCCCGACGCGCTCAGCCTGCCGGAGTCGCAGCAGCGCGAGACCTTCCGGTCGATCGGCGTGGACCTGATGTTCGATCACATCAAGACCTCGCTGCACGACTTCGGCACCGACTTCGACGTCTATACCCATGAAGAATCCATGCACAGCAGCGGCCGGGTGGAGCAGGCCGTCGCCAAGCTGCGCACCACCGGCGCCATCTATGAGAAGGACGGCGCAACCTGGCTGCGCACCACCGAGTTCGGCGACGACAAGGACCGTGTGGTCATCAAGAGCGACGGCCAACCCGCCTACATCGCAGGCGATCTCGCCTACTATCTCGACAAGCGCCAGCGCGGCTTCGATCTGTGCATCTACATGCTCGGCGCCGACCATCACGGCTACATCGCCCGGCTCAAGGCGGCCGCCGCGGCTCTCGGAGACGACCCCGACACCGTCGAGGTGCTGATCGGCCAGATGGTCAACCTCGTCCGCGACGGCCAGCCGGTTCGGATGAGCAAGCGGGCCGGCACCGTGATCACCCTCGACGACCTCGTCGAGGCGATCGGGGTGGACGCCGCCCGCTACGCCCTGATCCGATCGTCTGTCGACACCCCGATCGACATCGACCTCGCTCTGTGGTCTTCGGCATCCAGCGAGAACCCGGTCTACTACGTGCAGTACGCGCACGCACGGTTGTGCGCCCTCGCCCGCAACGCCGCCGATCTTGGCCTGGCTCCCGACACCGCGCGCCTGGATCTGCTCAGCCACGACAAAGAGGGCACCCTGATCCGCAACCTCGGCGAGTTCCCCCGGGTTCTGCAGTCGGCCGCCGCCCTGCGCGAACCCCACCGGGTGTGCCGCTACCTCGAGGACCTCGCCGGCGACTACCACCGGTTCTACGACTCCAACCGGGTGTTGCCGCAGGGCGACGAGGAGCCCGGTGACCTCAACCGCGCGCGCCTGGCGCTGTGTGAGGCCACCCGTCAGGTGATCGCAAACGGCCTGGGCATTCTCGGTGTGAGCGCCCCGGAGCGGATGTGAACGTCCACCCGGCCGGTCCCCGGCATGCCGAGGAGATCCACCAGGGGTCCGCGCCGCCGCCGCCGCGAAACCCCGGTGACGTGCTCGCGCTCGCCGCGAATGTCTGGCCGCGCAACCTCGTTCGGTGCGGTGACGGGGTAGTCCGGATCGCCGGTGTGACGGTCACCGACCTGGCCGGAGACTACGGGACGCCGCTGTTCGTCATCGACGAGGACGATTTCCGCAGCCGGTGCCGGGAGATGGCTGCCGCCTTCGGCGGGGGTGACAACGTTCACTACGCGGCCAAGGCCTTCCTGTGCAGCGAGATCGCCCGGTGGGTCGCCGAGGAAGGCCTGTGCCTCGACGTCGCCAGCGGCGGCGAACTGGCCGTCGCGCTGCACGCCGGTTTCCCGGCGGAGCGGATCGCACTGCACGGCAACAACAAATCGGTCGACGAACTCACCGCCGCGGTCAAGGCCGGCGTCGGCTACGTGGTGGTGGACTCGATGACTGAGATCGGCCGCCTCGACGCCATCGCGGGCGAGGCCGGGGTGGTGCAGAACGTCATGGTGCGGGTGACCGTCGGTGTCGAGGCCCATACCCACGAATACATCGCAACCGCCCACGAAGACCAGAAGTTCGGCCTGTCGCTGGCAGGCGGCGATGCGATGCAGGCGGTGCGGGAAGTCTTCGCCGTGGCCAACCTGAGGCTGGTCGGGCTGCACAGCCACATCGGGTCGCAGATCTTCGACGTCGGCGGTTTCGAACTCGCCGCGCACCGTGTGATCGGCCTGCTGCGCGAGATCGTCGCCGAGTTCGGGGTTGACAAGACCACCCAGATCGCCGCGGTGGACCTCGGCGGAGGTCTGGGCATCGCCTATGTGCCGCAGGACGATCCGCCCCCGGTGGCCGAACTGGCCGCCAAACTGACGGCGATCGTGCGGGCCGAGTCGGCCGCGGCCGGACTGCCCACCCCCCGGCTCGTGGTCGAACCCGGACGGGCGATCGCCGGCCCGGGCACCGTCACCCTCTACACCGTCGGCACGGTCAAGGATGTGGCGGTCAGCGGCACCTCGCAGCGCCGATACGTCAGCGTCGACGGCGGCATGAGCGACAACATCCGCACGTCGCTGTACGGGGCGGCCTACGACGTGCGCCTGGTGTCGCGGTCGAGTTCGGCACCGCCGGTGCTCGCGCGCATCGTCGGCAAGCATTGCGAGAGCGGCGATATCGTCGTCTCCGACGCCTGGGTGCCGGCCGACCTGGCACCCGGTGACCTGCTCGCCGTCGCGGCGACCGGCGCCTACTGCTACTCGATGTCCAGCCGGTACAACCTGATCGGCCGGCCGGCCGTCGTCGCGGTGCGCGACGGCGGCGCGCGCCCGGTGCTGCGCCGGGAGACCGTCGACGATCTGCTCAGTCTGGAGGTGCGGTGACCAACGGGAGCGCGGAGAGGCCGATCGGTGTCGCGGTGCTCGGCCTGGGCAATGTGGGGCGCGAGGTGGTGCGCATCATCGGCGAGAGCGCCGTCGACCTGGCCGCCCGCATCGGTGCGCCGCTGGAGCTTCGCGGTGTCGCGGTGCGCCGGGTGGCCGGCGACCGGGGTGTGCCGGCGGGGCTGCTGACCGACAACGTCGAGGAACTGGTCTCGCGCCCGGACGTCGACATCGTCGTGGAGCTGATGGGCCCGGTCGAGCCCGCGCGCAAGGCCATCCTGACCGCTCTGGAGCACGGCAAGTCGGTGGTGACCGCGAACAAGGCGCTGCTGGCAGAGTCCACCGGCGAGCTCGCCGAGGCGGCCGAACGCGCTCGCGTCGACCTGTACTTCGAGGCCGCGGTGGCCGGCGCGATCCCGGTGATCCGCCCGCTCACCCAGTCGCTGGCCGGGGACACCGTGCTGCGGGTGGCCGGAATCGTCAACGGCACCACCAACTACATCCTCTCCGAGATGTCCTCCTCCGGTGCCGATTACGAGCACGCCCTGGCCGACGCCAGCGCGCTGGGATACGCCGAGGCAGACCCGACTGCCGACGTCGAGGGCTACGACGCCGCGGCCAAGGCGGCCATCCTCGCGTCGATCGCCTTCCACACCAGGGTCACCGCCGACGACGTCTACCGCGAGGGCATCACGAAGGTCGCCCCGGCCGACTTCGAGGCCGCCCGGGCGCTCGGCTGCACCATCAAACTGCTGGCCATCTGCGAGCGGATCACCGCCGACGGCCAGGAACGGGTCTCGGCCCGGGTCTATCCGGCCCTGGTGCCGCTGGCGCATCCGCTGGCATCGGTCAGCGGAGCCTTCAACGCCGTGGTCGTCGAGGCGGCGGCGGCCGGGCGACTGATGTTCTACGGGCAGGGCGCAGGCGGCGACCCGACCGCATCGGCGGTGATGGGTGATGTGGTGATGGCCGCGCGCAACCGGGTGCAGGGCGGCCGCGGGCCGCGTGAGTCGCGCTACGCGCAGCTGCCGATCGCGCCGATCGGCGTCATTCCGACCCGTTACTACGTGAGCATGACGGTCAAGGACCGCCCGGGCGTATTGGCCTCGGTTGCAACCGAATTCGGCAAACGCGAGGTCAGCATCGCCGAGGTGCGCCAGGAAGGCCTGCCCGGCGGAGGCGCACGGATCGTCGTCGTGACCCACCGGGCCACCGATGCCGCGCTGTCGGAGACCGTCGCCGCGCTGGCCGGCCTCGACGTGGTCGACGGAGTCACCAGCGTGCTGCGTCTGGAGGGAACCGCCGAATGACCGATGAGCGTCTTGCGCGAAGAGAATCCGGCACCGATGAGCGTCTTGCGCGAAGGTTTGCCGACTGCCGTGGCCGCGCTGGCTGCTCCTGGCCAGGGCTGATCGAGGCCTACCGCGACCGGCTGCCGATGGCCGCGAACTGGACACCGGTGACCCTGCTGGAAGGCGGCACCCCCCTGGTCGCCGCGCCCCGGCTGTCGGAGCGGACCGGCTGCCGGGTGTACCTCAAGGTCGAGGGCCTCAACCCCACCGGATCGTTCAAGGACCGCGGAATGACCATGGCGGTGACCGAAGCGGTGGCCACCGGTAAGCAGGCGGTTCTGTGCGCCTCCACCGGGAACACCTCCGCGTCGGCCGCCGCCTACGCAGCCCGGGCGGGCATCACCTGCGCGGTGCTGATCCCGCAGGGCAAGATCGCGATGGGCAAGCTGGCCCAGGCGGTGATGCACGGCGCCAAGATCATCCAGATCGACGGTAACTTCGACGACTGCCTGGAGCTCGCCCGCAAGCTCACCGCCGATTACCCGACCATCTCTCTGGTCAACAGCGTCAACCCGGTGCGCATCGAGGGGCAGAAGACCGCGGCGTTCGAGATCGTCGACGCCTTGGGCGTCGCGCCCGACGTGCACGCCCTGCCGGTCGGCAACGCCGGCAACATCACCGCCTACTGGAGGGGCTATACCGAGTACCACCGCGACGGGGTCAGCGAAACCCTGCCCCGCATGCTCGGCACCCAGGCCGCCGGCGCCGCACCGCTGGTGCTGGGCAAGCCGGTCAGCAAGCCCGAGACCCTGGCCACCGCGATCCGGATCGGATCCCCGGCGTCCTGGGACGGCGCCATGACCGCGCAGCGCGAGTCCGGCGGCCGGTTCCTGGCCGCCACCGACGAGGAGCTGCTTGCCGCGTATCACCTGGTGGCGCGGGACGAAGGTGTGTTCGTCGAACCCGCCTCGGCCGCCAGCGTCGCCGGACTGCTCAAGGCCGCCGAGGACGGCTGGGTGCGGCGCGGATCGACGGTGGTGTGCACCGTCACCGGCCACGGCCTCAAAGATCCCGACACCGCGTTGCGCGACATGCCGGCGGTCAGCCCGCTTCCGGTCGAACCGGCCGCGGTGGTGGCCGCGCTGGGTCTGGACTGAGGCGAGGGCCGCGTTGAGCGTCCAGCTGCCCCCCGGCCTGATCGGCCACGCAACGGTTGCGGCCTCCAGTGCCAACCTCGGCCCAGGCTTCGACAGCCTCGGCCTGGCGCTGGCCATCTACGACCAGATTGCCGTCGAAACCACGGCGGGTGCAACGGTTGTCGATATCGAGGGGGAGGGCCGCGGCCAGGTTCCCGCCGGTCCGGACAATCTGGTGGCCGAGGCCGTCCGGCGTGGGCTGCAAGCCGCCGGAGCGCATGTGCAGGGCTTGAAGATCAACTGCCGCAATGCCATTCCGCACTCACGCGGGCTGGGATCGTCGGCAGCAGCCGTTGTCGGCGGATTGGCGGCAGCCAACGCCCTTGTCGCACAGGCGGATCTGCCCGAGCTCACCGGAGTCCAACTGATCCAGCTGTCCGGTGAGTTCGAGGGGCACCCGGACAACGCCTCCGCCTCGGTTCTGGGAGGCGCCGTGGTGTCGTGGACCGAGTCGCCGGCCGACGACGGCCCCGGAACGCCCGGCTACTTCGCCGCACCGCTTCGGCTGCATCCCGATATCCGGCTGTTCGCCGGTATTCCCGAGGTGCGTTCGTCGACCGCCGAGACCAGGGTCCTGCTGCCGGCTGAGGTCAGCCACCGAGCCGCCCGGTTCAACGTCAGCCGGGCGGCCTTGCTGGTGCTCGCTCTCACCGAGCGCCCGGATCTGCTGATGCCGGCCACCGAGGACCGGTTGCACCAGCCGCAGCGCGGCCCGGCGATGCCGGCATCCGCGCAGTACCTGCAGGTCCTGCGGCGTCACGGTGTGGCCGGGGTGCTCTCCGGGGCGGGACCGTCGGTGCTGGCGATGACCGACGGCGCCGACCTGCCGGCCGAGGTGATCGGCTTCGCCCGCGAACACGGCTTTGCCACCGCGGAGGTGGCGGTGGGCGCCCCGGTGTGCTGGGCGCGGCGTTGAGCCCGGTCACAGCGGCGGACGGCCGCTGAACTTTGACGTGTGATACCTGTCACAACTAGGTTGGTGGCTGTCGGGTCAGGGAGGTTCGGGCAATGGCGATCGTGAACGGCGGGGTTCGGCTGGGGGCGGCGGTGTTCGCGCTGGGACTGTCACTGGCAGGACCCCAGGCGGCGGGCGTGGCCTCGGCTGACAGCGGTGACCGGGGCGGATCCGCCGCGTCGGCGGGCACGGCCGGTGACTCCGGCTCCGCGCCGGGCTCGAGGGCCAGGACCGCCGGGAAGGGCAGGGCGCACGCCGCCGCTTCGGAGGAGCCCGGCCCGCCCGAGGATTCAACGGTGGATCCGGCGGTGGTGCCGGATCCTGCCGAACAGGCCGATCCGGCTGATCTCCCGGAGCAGCCGCCGATTAAGGCCGAGGGGGACGACGCGCTCCCCGGGAAGCCCCTGGTGACCGCGGGTCCGCTGCAGGAGGTGCCCGACCCCGCCGAGACGGCTGTCGGCCTGACCGAGCCGCCGGAGTCCGTCAAGGAGCCGGTGGAGGCCGCCGAGGACAGCGCGACCACGGGCGAGTCCGGTGGCGCCGATCCGCAGGACGCCAGTGACCTGGACGACGGCGCGGTCCAGGAGCCTTTGCCGGGCCGGGGCGGCGGCAAGCCGATGCCCTTCTGGCGCACCGGCACCGCGGTCGAGGACCCCGGCGCGGACGACTCTGCTGTGCCGACGGACCCCCCGATCGAAGACATCGCGCTGCCGACCAAGTCCAACGAGTGGCCCGCCGAGCCGCCGATCGCGATATGGGACGGCAATTCCGACGCGGCGAATCAGGGCGCCACCTGCGCGGGCCCCGACTGCGGGGACGACGGGATCCGCTACTTCAGCACCTCGGGCGTGGCCACGCCCTCCGAAAATGCTCCAAACCAGCGGGTCGCCACCCTGCGAGCCAGGATCGCCGGGGCTTTCGACCGGGCTGCGGCGTGGCTCGGCGCCCTGTCCGGCGGGCCGCTGCTCGACAGGTACGTCGGATACCTCTCCGGCGTCCTGCTGCTGATACGCCGGAGTCTGTTGGCGGAGAACACCCCGGGCACCGGCACCGGAGATCCGGGCACCGGCGACAGCGACCCGGGCTCCAAGAAAGTCGAGCTGCCGAAGAGGCTTGTCGGCCTCGGCGAGGACGACGCCGTCGGCGAGGCCGAATCCGAGGGCTGGGTCGTCCGGGTCGTCGCCCGCGACGGCGAAGAGTTCGTGGTCACCAAGGACTATGTGGAAACGCGGGTGAACCTGACTGTCAACGACGGCGTGGTGACAGATGTCTACGTGGGATGAGCCCGTCTGCACCGCCGGGCGAGCCTTTCTTGCCTCTGGTGGCGAAGGGGGCTATCCTCATGGCGTCCAGCAACTGCAGCGTAGGTACTGCGCCGACTACTAGGACGATCACCACATTTTGATTCTCCAATCCAGTGTGCTGACGGTGGGCCGACCGGCCACTGCACTCCGCAGCCACTGAGCACCGACAACGGTGAGACTTCGCGTACAGCGAATCGGCTGAACGCCGGACACCCCCGCGAGATGAAAACGCTGGGGAAGGAAAGGAAATCCGTGACCGATACGGACATCATCACGGCTGAGGACCACACCCCGCACACACCGCAGTCCGCGGATGCCGGGAGTGGCGCACTGGCCACCATGGTGCTGCCGGAACTGCGTGCCCTGGCCGGACAGGTCGGCGTCAAGGGGACGTCGGGGATGCGCAAGAACGAACTGATCGCCGCCATCAACGAGATCCGCGACGGCGGGCCCGGGCACAACGGCGGCGGCAACGGCAGCGCCCACGAGCAGACCGAGAACCGGCGGGAGCCCGCCGAATCCGGCGAGACCCCCGCCCGGCAGCAGGCCGGCGCCGAGGGCGGCGAGAACAAGGCCGACAGCAGCGGCCACCAGGCCCAGCAGGGCGGCGGGGAGTCCGGCCCAGCCGGTCAGCAGGGCGACGAGGGCGGCGGCCACCGCGGCCGCCGTTTCCGCGACCGTCGCCGCCGCGGCGACCGTCCCGGCGGCGAGGGCGGCGGCGAGGCCGAACTGCGCGAGGACGACGTCGTCCAGCCGGTCGCCGGCATCCTCGACGTCCTGGACAATTACGCCTTCGTGCGGACCTCCGGCTACCTGGCCGGCCCCAACGACGTCTACGTGTCGATGAACATGGTCCGCAAGAACGGGCTGCGCCGCGGCGACGCCGTCACCGGCGCCGTGCGGGTGCCCCGCGACGGCGAGGGCGGCAACCAGAACCAGCGCCAGAAGTTCAACCCGCTGGTGCGTCTGGACAGCGTCAACGGCGGTCCGGTCGAGGCGGCGCGGAACCGCCCCGAGTTCGGCAAGCTGACCCCGCTGTATCCCAACCAGCGGCTGCGCCTGGAGACCTCCTCCGAGAAGCTGACCACGCGCGTGATCGACCTGATCATGCCGATCGGCAAGGGCCAGCGCGCCCTGATCGTCTCCCCGCCCAAGGCCGGCAAGACCACGATCATGCAGGACATCGCCAACGCGATCACCCGCAACAACCCCGAATGCCACCTCATGGTCGTGCTCGTCGACGAGCGCCCCGAGGAGGTCACCGACATGCAGCGCTCGGTCAAGGGCGAGGTGATCGCCTCCACCTTCGACCGCCCGCCGTCCGACCACACCCAGGCCGCCGAGCTGGCCATCGAGCGGGCCAAGCGCCTGGTCGAGCAGGGCAAGGACGTCGTGGTGCTGCTCGACTCGATCACCCGGCTGGGCCGCGCCTACAACAACGCCTCCCCGGCGTCCGGGCGCATCCTGTCCGGCGGTGTCGACTCCACCGCCCTGTACCCGCCGAAGCGGTTCCTGGGCGCTGCGCGCAACATCGAGGACGGCGGGTCGCTGACCATCATCGCCACCGCCATGGTCGAGACCGGCTCCACCGGTGACACGGTGATCTTCGAGGAGTTCAAGGGCACCGGCAACGCCGAGCTCAAGCTGGACCGAAAGATCGCCGAGCGCCGGGTGTTCCCGGCCGTCGACGTCAACCCGTCCGGCACCCGCAAGGACGAGTTGCTGCTCTCGCCCGACGAATTCGCCATCGTGCACAAGCTGCGCCGGGTGCTCTCCGGTCTGGACAGCCACCAGGCGATCGACCTGCTGATGAGCCAGCTGCGCAAGACCAAGAACAACTACGAGTTCCTGGTGCAGGTGTCCAAGACCGCGCCGGGCACGGCCGACGTCGACTGACCGCTGACGTTCCGGCGCCGCGCGTGGCCGACACCGTCCAGCAGCTGCTCCGCGAGCGCGCCGGCGACCCGGCCCCCGCGGTCCGGTACGGCGAGTTGGAGTGGACCTGGGCGCGGTACCTCGACGAGGCCGCCCGTCAGGCGGCCGCGCTGATCGCACTCGGCGATCCAGAGCGCCCGCTGCACGTCGGCACCCTGCTGGGCAACACCCCCGCGATGCTCGCGGCCATGGCGGCCGCCGGCCTGGGCGGCTACGTGCTGGCCGGTATCAACACCACCCGCCGCGGCGTGGCACTGGTGCGCGACATCGCCCTCGCCGACTGCCAGATCCTGCTCACCGACACAGCGCATCTCGGTCTGCTGGAGGGTCTGCAGATGCCCGGCGTCCGGGTGTTCGACGTCGACTCGGCGCAGTGGAGGGCATTGCTGACCTCGGCCGGCCAACTGCAGCCGCGCGCCGAGCCGGGTCCCACCGACACCTTCATGCTGATCTTCACCTCCGGGACCAGCGGGGAGCCCAAGGCGGTCCGGGTGCCGCACATGATGATCCCGTTCTCCGGAGTTGCTCTCGCGCAACGGTTTTCCCTCACCAGCGCCGACGTCTGCTACCTGTCGATGCCGCTGTTCCACTCCAACGCTCTGCTGGGGGGCTGGGCGGTGGCGCTGGCCTCCGGCGCGGCGATGGCTCCGGCGGACTTCTCGGCCTCCGGGCTGCTGGGCGACCTGCGCCGCTACGGCGCCACCTACATGAACTACGTCGGCAAGCCCCTGGCCTACGTGCTGGCCACGCCCGAACGACCCGACGACGCCGACAACCCGCTGCGGGTGGCGTTCGGCAACGAGGCGGCTGAGCGCGACATCGCCGAGTTCGGCCGCAGGTTCGGCTGCACGGTCACCGACGGCTTCGGCTCCACCGAGGGGGCGGTCATCATCACCCGGGACGGCAACTGCCCGCCCGGGTCGGTGGGCCGCGGCTTCCCCGGGGTGGCGATCTATCACCCCGAGAAACGCACCGAGTGCCCGCCGGCCCGGTTCGACGCCGCCGGAGCCCTGGCCAACGCCGCCGAGGCGATCGGCGAGATCGTCAACACCGAGGGCGCCGGGATGTTCCGCGGGTACTACAACGACCCCGAGGCGACCGGCGAGCGGTTGCGCCACGGCATGTACTGGTCGGGTGACCTGGGCTACCGCGACGACGACGGCTGGATCTATCTGGCCGGCCGCACCGGGGAGTGGCTGCGGGTGGACGGCGAGAACCTGGCCTGCGGGCCGATCGAGCGGATCCTGCTCCGGCTGGCGCCGGTCAGCCAGGTCGCGGTCTACGCCGTCGCCGATGACCTGGTGGGCGACGCGGTGATGGCCGCCCTGGTGCTGCGCGACGGCGCGACGCTGAGCGCGGGGGAGTTCGGCGAGTTCCTCGCGGCTCAGCCGGACCTCTCGCCGAAGGCCTGGCCGCGCCACGTCTGGATCGCCGGCGCCCTGCCGGCCACCGCGACCAACAAGGTCGTCAAACGCCGACTCAGCGCACAGGGCCTGGCGGTACCGTCCGGTCGGCTGTGGCGGCGCCGCGCGGACGGCTATCACCCGGCGTGAGGACCGCATTTGGGCAGGTGGCGGCCGGACTGGCATACTGAGAGCCGATCAACCTCAGGTACCGGTTCACGTCCAGGAGCACCACAGGGCGACCCGGCGACCAAACCAGAAGAGGACTTATGAAAACCGGTATCCACCCCGCGTACGTCGAGACCACCGTGGTCTGCGGCTGCGGCAACAACTTCACCACCCGCAGCACCAAGGAGAGCGGCCACATCGTGGTCGAGGTCTGCTCCCAGTGCCATCCCTTCTACACCGGCAAGCAGAAGATTCTCGACAGCGGCGGCCGGGTGGCCCGCTTCGAGAAGCGCTACGGCAAGCGCGCCGCCAAGGGCGCGGAGTCCGCTGACAGCTAGCTCCACCACCGACGTCCGACGCTCGCCGCCGCGCGAGTCCGGGCGTCGGTTTGTGTCCGGCTGCTGATGACCGACGAGGACGGACGATGACGCAGAGCGCCCCCGCCGACGCGATCGACGCCGTGCTCGCCGAGCATGCCGAGCTCGAACTCCGGCTGGCCGACCCGGATCTGCACAGCGACACCGCCAATGCCCGCCGGGTTGGCCGCCGGTTCGCGCAGCTGGCGCCGATCGCGGCCACCTATCGCAAGCTGGAAGCCGCCCGGGGTGACCTGGAGGCCGCCCGCGAACTGGCCGTCGACGACCCCTCCTTCGCCGAGGAGGTCACCGAGTTGGAGTCGCGGGTGGCCGAACTCGACGACCAGCTCACCGACATGCTCGCGCCGCGGGACCCGCACGACGCCGACGACATCGTGCTGGAGGTCAAGTCCGGCGAGGGCGGGGAGGAGTCGGCGCTGTTCGCCGCCGACCTCGCCCGGATGTACATCCGCTACGCCGAACGGCGCGTCTGGTCGGTCACCGTCCTGGACGAGACCTTCTCGGATCTGGGCGGCTACAAGGAGGCGACCATCTCCATCGCGAGCAAGGGAGACTCCGCGGACGGCGTGTGGTCGCGGCTGAAGTGGGAGGGCGGCGTCCACCGGGTGCAGCGGGTCCCGGTGACCGAATCCCAGGGGCGGGTGCACACCTCGGCGGCCGGGGTTCTGGTCTACCCCGAGCCCGAGGAGGTCGAGCAGGTGCAGATCGACGAATCCGATCTGCGTGTCGACGTCTACCGCTCCTCGGGCAAGGGCGGGCAGGGCGTCAACACGACCGACTCGGCGGTCCGGATCACCCACCTGCCGACCGGGATCGTGGTGACCTGCCAGAACGAACGGTCGCAACTGCAGAACAAGGCCCGCGCCATGCAGGTGCTGGCGGCGCGGCTGCAGGCCCTGGCCGAGGAGCAGGCGCTGGCCGACGCCTCGGCCGACCGGGCCAGCCAGATCCGCACGGTGGACCGCTCCGAACGGATCCGGACCTACAACTTCCCGGAGAACCGGATCGCCGACCACCGGATCAACTTCAAGGCGCACAATCTCGACCAGGTGCTCGACGGAGATCTGGACGCCCTGCTCGACGCGCTCGCCGCCGCCGACAAGCAAGCCCGGCTACAGCGGGCATGATCTCCACCCGCGTGCGCGAAGCGATCGTCACCGCGGCCGCGACGCTGGCCGAAGCCGGGATCGACTCGGCGCGGACCGACGCCGAACTTCTGGCCGCCCACGCGGCGGGCACCGACCGCGGCCGGCTGGTCCTGCTGGATTCGCCCGACCCTGCTTTCTTCGACCGGTTCGGCGCAGCCGTTGCGGCGCGGGCGCGGCGGGTCCCGCTACAGCACATCACTGGAACGGCGGCCTTCGGCCCGGTGCATCTGCACGTCGGTCCGGGGGTGTTCATCCCGCGCCCGGAGACCGAATCGCTGCTGGAATGGGCGCTGGCGCAGTCACTTCCGCGATACGCTGCGATCATTGACCTATGCACGGGTTCGGGGGCGCTGGCCATAGCCCTGGCCGCCGCGCTGCCGGAGGCGCGGGTGACCGCGGTGGACGACGACGAGTCCGCCCTTGACTACGCCCGTCGCAACGCCGAGGGCACCGGGGTGCGGCTCGTGCGCGGCGACGCGACCGACCCCGCCCTGCTGCCCGAACTGGACGGAACCGTCGACCTGGTGGTGGCAAATCCGCCCTACATTCCCGCCGGCGCCGTGCTGGATCCCGAAGTCGCCGGGCATGACCCGGCCCATGCGCTGTTCGGCGGAGCCGACGGCATGGCTGTGATCGCCCCCGTCGCGCGACGTGCCGCGCGGTGGCTGCGTCCGGGCGGGTTGCTGGCCATCGAACACGACGACACCACCTCGGCCGCCACCGTCGAGATCATCACCGGGACAGCGGCTTTCGCCGACGTCATCGGCCGTCGCGACCTCACCGGAAGGCCGCGCTTCGTCACAGCTCGCCGGATCGGGGAGCGGCGATGACCCAGAGCTTCGACTGTCGCGATCCGCAGAACCGCACCGAGGCGATCGCCGCGGCCGTCGCGGCGCTCAAGAGCGGACGGCTGGTCGTGATGCCCACCGACACGGTCTACGGCATCGCCGCCGACGCCTTCGAAAGCGATGCCGTCGCCGCACTGCTCGCGGCCAAGGGCCGCGGCCGTGACATGCCGGTCGGCGTGCTGGTCGGCTCCTGGCACACCATCGAAGGTCTGGTGTACTACGTGCCCGACCCGGCGCGGGAGCTGATCCGCGCGTTCTGGCCCGGCGCGCTGAGTTTGGTGGTGCAGCAGGCGCCGTCGCTGCGATGGGACCTCGGTGACGCGCGCGGACCGGTGATGCTGCGGATGCCGCTGCAACCGGTGGCCCTCGAACTGCTCCGGGAGACCGGGCCGCTGGCGGTCTCCAGTGCCAACGTCTCCGGCCAGCCGCCGGCCACCACCGCCGAGGAGGCCCAGCGCCAGCTCGGCGGTCTGGTCGACGTCTACCTCGACGGCGGCCCGTCCGCGCAGCAGGCGGCGTCCACCATCGTCGACCTCACCGGCGCGTCGCCGCGCATTCTTCGTGAGGGCCCGGTCAGTGCGGCGGAGGTGGCGGCGGTGCTCGGCGTCGACCCCGAGACGCTGACCGGACCGGCGCCGTGATGGACACCGCCGTGCTGGCGCTGTCCGATCGGGGGGCGGGTGTCCCGCTGCGCGAACTGGCGCTGGTCGGCCTGACGGCCGCCGCCGTCACCTACTTCGCGACCGGGGGGGTGCGGGTGCTGGCCCGCCGACTCGGCGCGGTGGCCTACCCCCGGGCCCGTGACGTGCACCTGGCGCCCACCCCGCGGATGGGCGGCCTGGCCATGTATCTCGGGGTCGTCACCGCGGTGTTCCTGGCCTCCCAGCTGCCGGCGCTCACCCGCGGCTTCGTCTACTCCTCCGGCATGCCGGCGGTGGTGATCGCCGGCGGACTGGTGATGGGCATCGGGCTCATCGACGACCGGTGGGGCCTGGACGCGCTGACCAAGTTCGCCGGCCAGGTCACCGCGGCCAGCGTGCTGGTGACGATGGGGGTGGCCTGGAGCGTCCTGTACATACCGTTCGGCGGCGTCGGCACGATCGTGCTGGACCAGGCCTCGTCGATCCTGGTGACCCTGGCGTTGACGGTCGCGATCGTCAACGCCATGAACTTCGTCGACGGCCTGGACGGGCTGGCCGCCGGTCTGGGTCTGATCACCGCGATGGCCATCTGCATCTACTCCGTCGGCCTGCTGCGTGAACACGGCGGCGACGTCCTGTTCTACCCGCCGGCGGTGATCTCGGTGGTGTTGGCCGGGGCATGCCTTGGCTTCCTGCCGCACAACTTCCACCCGGCCCGGATCTTCATGGGCGACTCCGGGTCGATGCTGATCGGCCTGATGCTGGCGGCGGCCTCGACGACGGCGGCCGGTCCGATCTCCCAGAGCGCCTACGGTGCCCGCGACGTATTCGGTCTGCTCTCGCCGTTCCTGTTGGTGGTCGCGGTGGTGTTCGTGCCGGCCCTGGACATGCTGCTGGCCATCGTCCGGCGCACCCGCGCCGGACGCAGTCCGTTCAGCCCGGACAAGATGCATCTGCACCACCGGCTGCTGCAGATCGGCCATTCCCACCGTCGCGCGGTCCTCCTTATCTACCTGTGGGTGGGACTGGTCGC
Organism: Mycobacterium sp.; assembly: GCF_046095365.1. Classification (GTDB taxonomy): domain Bacteria; phylum Actinomycetota; class Actinomycetes; order Mycobacteriales; family Mycobacteriaceae; genus Mycobacterium. The sequence goes on along the minus strand of NZ_JBJTJF010000209.1, from coordinate 8,487 downwards.
CCTGGGCGCGGCCAGCACCATTTTCTTCGACCCCCGCTACACCGGGGCGGTGCTTCTCGCAGCGCTCGCGGTGGCCGTGCTGGTGACCGTGGTCCCCCTCATCCGGGGCGAGAACATGCCCGATGACGACGAGCTGACGGCGCTCTACGACAGCCTGTACGACGGTAGGTAGTAGGCCGGTTTTCCCCGCTCACCCTGTGGTACGGTGCCGAAGCACAAGCCCGTTCGGGGGCCGACTTTCGCGACGAAACGATTGTGGGTGGACGTGTGACGACACCAGCGCCGGACGCGCCGTTGGTGTTCCCGTCCGTCGTCTTCCGACCGGTCCGGCTGGCAGCCGTCTGCGCCGGGACCGCGGCGGTGGCGACCGCCGTCGCCGGCTGGCTCGGGCAGGTCATGTTCGGGGTGTTCTTCGGCGTCGGACTGGCTCTTGGACTGATCAACGCTCTGCTGGTGCGCCGGTCGGTGGCCTCGATCACCGCTGACGCCCACCCGCTCAAGCACAAGATGGCCGTGAATTCGGCGACTCGCCTGCTTGTCATCACGGCGATCGGGCTGACCATCGCGTTCCTGTTCCGCCCCCCGGGCCTCGGCGTCCTCTTCGGCCTGGCCGTCTTCCAGGTCTATCTGGTGCTGAGCACCTCGCTGCCGGTGTGGAAGAAGATCCGAACCGGGGATCCGGACGCCGCGTCGAGGACAGATACGGCTTCCGCGACGGATTCTTATTTCAATCCCGCCTCATCTGCCGACAACATGTTCAAGGATTAGCAACCATGACCGAACGAATCCTCGCCGAGGGCGCGATCGAGGTCGGCCACCACACCACGGCCACCTGGCTGGGCATGACCGTGAACACCGACACGGTCTACGCGACCGCGCTGGCCGCGGCCATCACCCTGGCCCTGGCGTTCTTCCTGCGGGCCAAGGTCACCTCGACCGGTGTGCCCAGCGGCGTGCAGCTGTTCTGGGAGGCCATCACCACCCAGATGCGCGGCCAGATCGAATCGGCCATCGGCATGAAGATCGCGCCCTTCGTGCTGCCACTGGCGGTCACGCTGTTCGTGTTCATCCTGATCGCGAACTGGATCTCGGTGCTACCGGTCCAGTACAGCAATGCCGAGGGGCAGACCCACGAGCTGCTCAAACCGCCGGCCTCGGACATCAACTTCGTGCTGGCGCTGGCCCTGTTCGTCTTCCTCTGCTACCACGCGGCCGGCATCTGGCGGCGCGGCCTGATCGGCCACCCGGTCAAGTTGCTCAAGGGACACGTCGCCTTCCTGGCCCCGATCAACCTCGTCGAGGAGATCGCCAAGCCGATCTCGCTGTCGCTCCGACTCTTCGGCAACATCTTCGCCGGCGGCATCATGGTGGCGCTGATCGCGTTGTTCCCGCCCTACATCATGTGGGCGCCCAACGCGATCTGGAAGACCTTCGACTTGTTCGTCGGTCTGATCCAGGCGTTCATCTTCTCGCTGCTGACGATCCTGTACTTCAGCCAGTCGATGGAACTGGATGAGGAGCACCACTAGAGACCGACAGACTTCTCGACCCCCGAGGCAACCAACAGCCTGGTAGAGACCTACCAGCAATCAAGGAGGATAAGTAATGGCAGACCCACAAATCGTCGCGGGCGCGCTGATCGGCGGCGGGCTCATCCTGGGCGGCGGCGCCATCGGCGCCGGTATCGGCGACGGCATCGCCGGTAACGCGCTGATCTCCGGCATCGCCCGCCAGCCCGAGGCGCAGGGCCGCCTGTTCACCCCGTTCTTCATCACCGTCGGTCTGGTGGAGGCGGCGTACTTCATCAACCTGGCGTTCATGGCGTTGTTCGTGTTCGCCACTCCAGGCGCGTCCTAGACCGTCATGGGGGACGTGAGCGTCACCGTATTGGCGAGTGAGGAAGGCGGCACCCAGAACTTCCTCATTCCCAACGGCACCTTCTTCTTCGTGCTGGCCATCTTCCTGATCGTGCTCGGCGTGATCGCCAAGTTCGTCGTGCCGCCGATCCAGAAGGTGTTGGGTGAGCGTGAGCGGATGGTGGCCAAGACCGCCGAGGACAACCGCCAGGCGGCCGCCCAGGAAGCGGCGGCCGAGGCCGACTACAACAAGGAACTGGCCACCGCCCGCTCCGAGGCGGCCGGCATCCGGGACATCGCCCGCGCTGAGGGCCGCGAGGTCATCGACGACTTCAAGGCCCGGGCCAACGAGGAGGTTTCCGGCACCCTGCAGCAGGCCAACGACGAACTCAAGCTGCAGAGCGACGCCATCGCGCCGACCCTGAACTCCTCGGTGGAGACGCTGTCGGCGACGCTGGCCAGCCGGGTGCTCGGAGTCCCGGTCTCGGGTGGTTCCTCGTCGGCGACGGCGTACGACTACACGACTTCGGAAGGCTGAGGGGCGCAAGTTGTCAACCTTCATCGGGCAGCTGGTCGGCTTCGCCGTCATCGTCTGGATCATCACCAAGTATGTGGTGCCGCCGGTGCGCAGGCTGATGGCCGACCAGAAAGCGGCGGTGGCCAACCAGCTGGAGGAGAGCGCCAAGGCCACCCAGCGGCTCGCGGCCGCCGACCAGTTCCACGCCCGCAGGGTCGCCGAGGGCAGGGAAGAGGCCCGGCACATCGTCGACGAGGCCCGTACCGACTCGGTGCGCATCGCCGAGCAACTCAACGTCCAGGCCGGTGTCGAAGCGGAGCGGATCAAAGTCCAAGGAGGTCAGCAGGTTTCGCTGCTGCGGGCTCAGCTGATCCGTCAGCTCCGGGGCGACCTCGGCAGCGAGTCGGTGCAACGGGCAACCGAACTGGTCCGGGCGCACGTCGCCGATCCGCAGGCTCAGTCGGCCACGGTCGACCGCTTCCTCGACGAACTGGAGTCGATGGCACCGGCGGCGTTCGCGCCCGAGGTGGCCTCACCCGGGCTGCGCTCGGCGAGCCGCGAGGCACAGGCCGCCGTGGTGGCGCGCTTCGACGCGCTGGCGGGTTCGCTGAGCGCATCCGACCTCTCCACGCTGGCCGAGGAACTGGCCGCTGTGGACAGACTCCTGCTCAGCGAGCCGATCCTGGCCCGCCACCTCGCCGAGGCCACCGGTGAGGCCGAGGCCAAGAAGCAGATGCTCAACCGGCTGCTGAGCGGTCGGGTCGGCTCCAACACACTTGACATCCTCGACGCGGCTGTCTCGGTGCGTTGGTCCAGGACGCAGGACTTCACCGGCTGCCTCGAGCACGTGGCCCGGCTGAGCCTGCTGGCGCGGGCCGAGCGGGAGGGCCAGGCCGACGAGGTGGCCGAGCAGCTGTTCCGCTTCGACCGGGTGCTCAACACCGAGCCCCGGCTGGCCGGACTGCTCAGCGACTACTCCAAACCGGCCACCGACCGGGCCGCCCTGCTGCGCAACGTGCTCGACCGGGCCAGCGGAACCAACTCGACCGCGGCGGCGCTGCTGAGCCAGACGGTCGAGCTGTTGCACGGCGAGCGGGCCGACGAAGCGGTCCAGGAACTGGCCCAGCTGGCCGTGGCCCGCCGCGGCGAGATCGTCGCCCAGGTGAGCGCGGCCGCCGATCTGAGCGAGGCCCAGCGCCGGCGGCTCACCGATGTTCTCACCCGGATCTACCACACCCCGGTTTCCGTTCAGCTCACCGTCGACCCCGAGTTGCTCGGCGGCCTGGCGGTCGCCGTCGGGGACGAGGTTATCGACGGAACGCTGTCATCCCGGCTGGCCGCGGCCGCGACGAAACTGCCCGACTAGCCGCCCCGACCAGCCCACGACCAAGACAAAGAGGAAGACGAAAAGCTATGGCAGAGTTGACAATCTCCGCATCCGACATCCAGGGCGCCATTGAGAACTACGTCTCGAGCTTCGAGGCGGGCACCGGTCGCGAGGAGATCGGAACCGTCATCGACACCGGCGACGGCATCGCCCACGTCGAGGGGTTGCCCTCGGTGATGACACAGGAACTGCTGGAATTCTCCGGCGGCGTCCTCGGTGTCGCGCTCAACCTCGACGAGCACAGCATCGGCGCGGTGATCCTGGGCGAGTCCGACAAGATCGAGGAGGGGCAGCAGGTCCGTCGCACCGGAGAGGTGCTCTCGGTACCGGTCGGCGACGCCTTCCTGGGCCGCGTGGTCAACCCGCTCGGCCAGCCCATCGACGGCCGCGGTGAAATCACCGCCGAGACCCGTCGGGCCCTCGAGCTGCAGGCCCCCTCGGTGGTTCAGCGTCAGAGCGTCAGCGAGCCGCTGCAGACCGGGATCAAGGCCGTCGACGCGATGACGCCGATCGGCCGCGGCCAGCGCCAGCTGATCATCGGCGACCGCAAGACCGGAAAGACCGCCGTCTGCGTCGACACCATCCTCAACCAGCGCCAGAACTGGGAGACCGGCGACCCGTCCAAGCAGGTGCGCTGTGTCTACGTCGCGGTCGGCCAGAAGGGCACCACGATCGCCAGCGTGCGCCGCGCCCTGGAAGAGGGCGGCGCGATGGACTACACCACGATCGTCGCCGCACCCGCCTCGGACTCCCCGGGCTTCAAATGGCTTGCGCCCTACACAGGTTCGGCGATCGCCCAGCACTGGATGTACGACGGCAAGCACGTGCTGATCGTCTTCGACGACCTCACCAAGCAGGCCGAGGCCTACCGCGCGATCTCGCTGTTGCTGCGCCGGCCCCCGGGCCGCGAGGCCTACCCGGGCGACGTCTTCTACCTGCACTCCCGGCTGCTGGAGCGTTGCGCGAAGCTCTCCGACGAACTCGGCGGCGGGTCGATGACCGGACTGCCGATCATCGAGACCAAGGCCAACGACATCTCCGCCTACATCCCGACCAACGTCATCTCGATCACCGACGGCCAGTGCTTCCTGGAGACCGACCTGTTCAACCAGGGCGTGCGACCGGCCATCAACGTCGGCGTCTCGGTGTCCCGGGTCGGCGGCGCCGCACAGATCAAGGCGATGAAGGAGGTGGCCGGCTCACTGCGCCTGGACCTGTCCCAGTACCGCGAGCTGGAGTCATTCGCCGCCTTCGCCTCCGACCTCGACGAGGCCTCGAAGGCTCAGCTGGAGCGCGGTGCGCGGCTGGTGGAGCTGCTCAAGCAGCCGCAGTACACCCCGATGGCCGTGGAGGACCAGGTGGTGGCGATCTTCCTGGGCACCAAGGGGCACCTCGACACGGTCCCGGTGGCCGACGTCTCCCGCTTCGAGTCGGAGTTCCTCGAACACCTCAAGGCGTCCAATTCCACTGCCCTGGCTGAGATCAAGAGTTCGCAGAAGCTGAGCGAGGAAACCGAGGCCGCGCTCACCGCCGCGGTCGGCGATTTCAAGCGCGGCTTCGCCACCTCCGACGGCAGCTCGGTCATCCCGGACTCGCACGTCGCCGCGATGGACGCCGCCGACGAGGGCAAGGAATCCGTCCAGGTTCGTAAGCCCGCCCCGAAGAAGAAGTAATGGCAGCCACACTCCGCGAACTGCGCGGGCGGATCAAGTCGGCCGGGGCGATCAAGAAGATCACCAAGGCCCAGGAGCTGATCGCCACCTCCCGCATCGCCAAGGCGCAGGCCCGGGTGCTCTCGGCCCGGCCGTACTCGGTGGAGATCACCAACATGCTGACCAACCTGGCGGCGGAGTCGGCACTGGATCACCCGCTGCTGGTGCCGAGGGAGAACGCCCGGCGGGCAGCGGTGCTGGTGGTGTCCTCGGACCGCGGGCTGTGCGGTGCGTACAACGCCAACCTGCTGCGGCGCTCGGAGGAGCTGATCGCCCTGCTGCGCCAAGAGGGCAAACAGCCGGTTCTCTACGTTGTGGGCCGTAAAGCGCAGGGGTACTTCAGCTTCCGCAACTGGGCGATCACCGACTCGTGGGTCGGATTCTCCGAGAAGCCGACCTACGAGCACGCGCAGGAGATCGCCGACACCATGGTGACCGCGTTCCTCGCCGGCGCCGACGACGAGGGTGACAACCCGGGCGAGGACGGCGTCCTCGGAGTCGACGAACTGCACATCGTCTTCACCGAGTTCCGGTCGATGCTCTCCCAGGTGGCCGAGGCGCGCCGGATCGCGCCGATGGAGGTGGAGTACGTGGAGGAGGACACCGGGCCGCACACCCTGTTCTCCTTCGAACCGGACGCCACCACGCTGTTCGGGACGCTGCTGCCGCGCTACGTCGCCACCCGGATCTTCTCGGCGCTGTTGGAGGCGGCGGCATCGGAGTCGGCCTCGCGGCGGCGTGCGATGAAGTCGGCGTCGGACAACGCCGACGACCTGATCAAGATTCTGACCCTGATGGCCAACCGCGAGCGCCAGGCCAAGATCACCCAGGAAATCAGCGAGATCGTCGGTGGCGCAAACGCTCTCGCCGACGCCACCAAGTAGAGACGCCGGACAGCGTAGGAAGCGAAGAGAGAAATGACCGAGACCACCGTCATCTATGCCAGCGACAGCGGTAGCAGTAGCGGAGCCGGCAGCGGCAGCGGCAGCAACGACAAGGCCGGCCGCGTGGTCCGCGTCACCGGCCCGGTCGTGGACGTGGAGTTCCCGCGCGGTTCGGTCCCCGAACTGTTCAACGCCCTGCACGCCGACATCACGTTCGGCTCGATGGCCAAGACGCTGACCCTCGAGGTCGCCCAGCACCTCGGTGAGAACCTGGTGCGCACCATCTCGATGCAGCCCACCGACGGCCTGGTTCGCGGCGTCGAGGTCACCGACACCGGCCGGTCCATCTCCGTGCCGGTCGGCGACGGCGTCAAGGGCCACGTCTTCAACGCCCTGGGTCAGTGCCTCGACGAGCCCGGCTACGGCAAGGACTTCGAGCACTGGTCGATCCACCGTCGCCCGCCGGCCTTCGACGAACTCGAGCCCCGCACCGAGATGCTCGAGACCGGTCTGAAGGTCGTCGACCTGCTGACCCCGTACGTGCGCGGCGGCAAGATCGCCCTGTTCGGCGGTGCCGGCGTGGGCAAGACCGTGCTCATCCAGGAGATGATCAACCGCATCGCCCGCAACTTCGGTGGCACCTCGGTGTTCGCCGGCGTGGGCGAGCGCACCCGCGAGGGCAACGACCTGTGGGTGGAACTTCGCGACGCCAACGTGCTCAAGGACACCGCTCTGGTGTTCGGCCAGATGGACGAACCGCCGGGCACCCGCATGCGGGTGGCTCTCTCGGCGCTGACCATGGCGGAGTTCTTCCGCGACGAACAGGGCCAGGACGTGCTGCTGTTCATCGACAACATCTTCCGGTTCACCCAGGCCGGTTCCGAGGTGTCGACCCTGCTGGGTCGCATGCCATCGGCCGTGGGTTACCAGCCGACGCTGGCTGACGAGATGGGCGAGCTGCAGGAGCGCATCACCTCCACCCGCGGCAAGTCCATCACCTCGATGCAGGCCGTGTACGTGCCCGCCGACGACTACACCGATCCCGCCCCGGCCACCACGTTCGCCCACCTCGATGCCACCACGGAGCTCTCCCGCACGGTGTTCTCAAAGGGCATCTTCCCGGCCGTGGACCCGCTGGCGTCCAGCTCGACCATTCTCGACCCCGCGGTCGTGGGCGACGAGCACTACCGGGTGGCACAGGAGGTCATCCGGATCCTTCAGCGCTACAAGGACCTTCAGGACATCATCGCCATTCTCGGTATCGACGAGCTGTCCGAGGAGGACAAGCAGCTGGTCAACAGGGCGCGGCGCATCGAGCGGTTCCTGAGTCAGAACATGATGGCCGCCGAGCAGTTCACCGGCCAGCCGGGCTCCACGGTTCCGGTCAAGGAGACCGTCGAGGCTTTCGACAAGCTCGCCAAGGGCGACTTCGACCACGTGCCCGAGCAGGCGTTCTTCCTGATCGGCGGTTTGGACGATCTGGCGAAGAAGGCGCAGACCTTCGGCGTCACTCTGTGATCGCGGTGCTCACGCGAAAGGTGCTCTGACATGGCCGAATTGGAGGTCGCGATCGTCGCCGTCGAACGCGAGATCTGGTCGGGCAAGGCGACGTTCCTGTTCACCCGAACCATCTCCGGCGAGATCGGCATCCTGCCCAATCACATCCCGCTGGTGGCTCAGCTCGTCGACGACGCGATGGTGCGGGTGGAGCGCGAGGGCGAGGAGGACCTGCGCATCGCCGTCGACGGCGGGTTCCTGACGGTGACCGAAGCCGGGGTGACGGTGCTGGCCGAGTCGGCCGAATTCGCCTCCGAGATCGACGCCGAGGCGGCCAAGGCCGACGCGGCATCCGACGATCCGCAGACGGCCGCTCGCGGCCGCGCGCGGCTGCGAGCGCTCGGCCAAATCGACTGACCGCCGGTGAGCGCGTCGTTGGTCGTCATGGTCGCGCTGGTCAGTCTGCTGTTGATCGTCGTCCTGGCCCTGAGCTTTCGGCTGTGGAAGCTGGGGCAGGGCGGCACACCCGGAATCCTGCGGGACACCCCGGCCGTCGGGGGTCACGGCTGGCGGCACGGGGTCATCCGCTATCACGGTGACGAGGCCGGGTTCTACCGGCTGTCCAGCCTTCGGC
>NZ_JBJTJF010000208.1:0-25867 GCF_046095365.1 Mycobacterium sp. | reverse complement strand
GCGAGCGGGGCGTAGAGGTGCAGCCCCTTGCTGCCGCTGGTCAGCGGGAAGACCGGCAGGCCGATGTCGTCCAGGATCTCGCGCACCGCATGAGCAACCTCGCCCAGCTGCGACATGCTCACCCCCTCGCCGGGGTCGAGGTCGAACACCAGCCGGTTGGCCGGGCCGGGCCTGCCATCGGGGCCGAAACGCCATTGCGGCACATGGACTTCCAGGGCGGCCTGCTGGGCGATCCAGGCCAGTCCGGTCGCGGTGTCGATGACCGGGTAGACGGTGTCCCCGGAGCGGTGCGCCAGGGTCCCGCGGTGCAGCCAGGACGGCGCGGACTTGGCCAGCTCCTTCTCGAAGAAGGCCTTCTCGCCGACCCCGTTGGGCCACCGCTTGCGGGTGGCCGGGCGTCCGGCGATGTGCGGCAGCATCGCCTCGGCGACACCGGTGTAGTACCGGAACACCTCGGCCTTGGTGGTGCCGGTGGCCGGGTAGAGCACCTTGTCGGGGTTGGTCAGCCGGACCAGCGGTCCGCTCGTCGCACCCGGCGGCCACACGTCGATCACCGTCCCAAGGGTATTACCCGCTGTAGGCTTCGGTTCGTGATCCGGTTGTCGCTCGTGCTGATGTCGGTGTCGGCAGTCGTGTGCGCACCGGCAGCGACGGCCGATCCGAACAACCTGGTCCCGGACTGCACCAGCGGCCAGGTGGCCCAGCCCGGTGAGTGCGCACCCGAACTGAAGGTCGTCGCCGGCCAGTCGGGCCTGCCCCTGTTCGGCATGTTCCCCGGAGCCAACCCCAACATTCCGCCGACCATCACCCCGGCGAACTTCCCGACGGTCTTCCCCCTCGGCGTAACCCCGCGCGACGTACCCACCGTCCTGCCGCTGGGCCTGACCCCGCCCGCCCCCCTACCCTTCAGTTGAGGACTCCGGAGACATCCGGAGCTTGCTGGGCATACTGGTCACATGCGTTCCATCTGGAAGGGCTCTGTCGCCTTCGGGCTCGTCAATGTGCCGGTGAAGGTCTACAGCGCCACCGAGGACCACGATCTGAAGTTCCATCAGGTTCATGCGGGCGACAACGGCCGGATCCGCTACCAGCGTGTCTGCGAAGAGTGCGGCGAGGTGGTGGAGTACCGCGACATCGCCAAGGCCTACGCCTCCGACGCCGGCCAGACGGTGGTGATCACCGACGAGGACATCGCCACCCTGCCCGAGGAACGCAGCCACGAGATCGAGGTGCTCGAATTCGTTCCGGCCGGCGAGATCGACCCGCTGATGTACGACCGCAGCTATTACCTCGAACCGGACGGCAAGTCGTCGAAATCCTATGTGCTGCTGGCCAAGGCGCTCTCCGAGACCGACAGGGTGGCGATCGTCCACTTCGCGCTGCGCAACAAGACCCGGCTGGCGGCGCTGCGGGTCAAAGACTTCTCCAAACGCCCGGTCATGGTGATCCACACACTGTTGTGGCCCGATGAGATCCGCGACCCGGACTTCCCCGCGCTGGACACCGACGTCGAGGTGCGTCCCGCCGAGCTGAAGATGGCCGGCCAAGTGGTCGAGTCGATGGCCGACGACTTCCACCCCGAGCAGTACACCGACACCTACCAGGAGCAGTTGCACGAACTGGTCGAGGCCAAGCTGGCCGGCGGCGAGGCGTTCACCGTCGAGGACAAACCCGCGCGCCTGGACGACACCGACGACGTCTCGGACCTGCTGGCCAAGCTCGAAGCCAGTGTGCGCCGCCGGCGCGAGGAGTCCGCCGCCCGCGCCCAGCCCGACCCGCCACCCGCGCCGCCGAAGAAGGCGCCCGCCAAGGCCACAGCGAAGAAGGCGCCCGCAAAGGCCCCGGCAAAGGCCCCCGCCAAGACCCCGGCCAAGGCGCCGATCAAAGCGGCGGCGAAAAAGGCACCCGCACGCAAGGCCGCCGCCAAGAAGTAGAACGTGTTACAGAACCGTTCGATTTTCCGCTCCGCCGCGCCGACCGCCCTTGTTACGGTGGACTGCGACTAGGGAAGAGAGGCCGCGTGATCCTCGACAAGTTCCGCCTCGACGGACAAGTAGCCGTAGTCACCGGGGCCGGGCGCGGTCTGGGAGCCGCTATCGCGGTCGCCTTCGCCGAGGTGGGCGCCGACGTCGTCATCGCCTCCCGCACCCGGTCCGAACTGGAGACAGTCGCCGCCCGGGTCGAGAGCGCGGGCCGGCGGGCGCACATCGTGACTGCCGATCTGGCCCAGCCGGAGAAGACCGCCGAGTTGGCCGCAGCGGCGGTCGAGGCGTTCGGACGGCTCGACATCGTGGTCAACAACGTCGGCGGCAGCATGCCCAACACGCTGCTCACCACGACGGTCAAGGAGATGCGCGACGCCTTCACCTTCAACGTGCTGACCGCCCACGCGCTCACCGTCGCCGCGGTGCCGCTGATGCTGGAGCACTCCGGCGGCGGCACCATCATCAACATCAGCTCCACGATGGGGCGGCTGGCCGGCCGCGGATTCGCCGCCTACAGCACGGCCAAGGCCGCTCTGGCGCACTACACCCGGCTCACGGCGCTGGATCTGTGCCCGCGGATCCGGGTCAACGCGATCGCACCGGGTTCGATACTGACCTCCGCGCTGGAGATCGTGGCCTCCAACGAGGCGCTGCGCGACCCGATGGAGAAGGCGACCCCGCTGCGCCGCCTCGGCGATCCCGACGACATCGCCGCCGCCGCGGTCTACCTCGCCTCACCGGCGGGAAGTTTCCTGACCGGGAAGATGCTCGAGGTCGACGGCGGGCTGATCGTGCCCAACCTGGACCTGCCGATCCCCGACCTGTAAACCCGACCCGTAAACCCGACCCGTAAACCTAGGAGAGACATGCCAATTCGAGTCGCTCAGATCGGCACCGGGAACGTCGGCGCCCACGCGCTGCGGTCGGTGATCGCCCACCCGGACTACGAACTCGTCGCGGTCTGGGTGTCCTCGGAGAGCAAGGCCGGCATGGACGCCGCCGAACTGGTCGGCCTGGACACCATGACCGGCGTCAAGGCGACCACCGACCTCGATGCGGTGCTGGCCACCAAGCCCGACTGCGCGGTCTACAACGCGATGGCGGACAACCGTCTGATGGAGGCCCTGGAGGACTACCGGCGAATCCTGGCCGCCGGGGTGAACGTGGTGGGCAGCGGGCCGGTGTTCCTGCAATGGCCGTGGCAGGTGATACCGGACGAGATGATCAAGCCCATCGAAGAGGCTGCCCAACAAGGCAAGTCGACCGTGTACGTCAACGGGATCGACCCGGGTTTCGCCAACGACCTGGTTCCGCTGGCGCTGATGGGGACCTGCCAGAGCATCGAGCAGGTGCGCTGCATGGAGATCGTGAACTACGCGACCTACGACAGCGCGACGGTGATGTTCGACGTGATGGGCTTCGGCAAGCCGATGGACGAGATCCCGATGCTGCTGCAGCCCGGCGTGCTGAGCATCGGGTGGGGCTCGGTGGTACGCCAACTTGCCGCCGGCATGGGCGTCGAACTCGACGGCCTGGAGGAGATCTACGTGCGCGAGCCCGCACCGGAAGCCTTCGACATCTCATCCGGGCACATCGCCGAGGGAACCGCCGCCGCGCTGCGCTTCGAGGTCATCGGTCTGGTGAACGGGGCGCCGGCGGTGGTGCTCGAGCACATCACCCGCTTGCGCGACGACCTGTGTCCGCAGTGGCCGCAACCCGCGCAGCCGGGCGGCAACTACCGCGTCGAGATCACCGGCGAACCCTGCTACGCGATGGACCTGTGCCTGTCGAGTCCCAACGGCGACCATAACCACGCCGGCGTGCTGGCCACCGCTACACGGATCGTCAACGCGATACCAGCGGTGGTGGCGGCCAAGCCGGGCATCTGCACCACCCTGGATCTTCCTCTGGTGACGGGCAAGGGCTTGTACGCTGGGGCATAAGGGGATTCACGCCGCCCTACGGAGGACGCGATGGCACGCATGCTGCTGACGGTCCTCGTCACCGCTCTGGCCCTGGCCGCCCCCGCTTCCGCGGTGCCGGACTGCACCGACACCGCACCCAACACCCGGACGTGTGTGACGCCGGGACACACCGCCATCACCACCACACCCAACCCGGCTTTCACCAATCCCTACCCCTGGGGCTTCGGTCTGGGCACACCGGTGTTCGGCCTGGGCGGTCGCGGCATCTGGATCGGCTTCTGAGCACCGCCACGTCGGCCCGGCCGGGTTGGTCACTGCTCGGGCCGGCGTTCGTCGCCGCGATCGCCTACGTCGACCCCGGCAACATCGCCGCCAACGTCAGTGCCGGATCACGGTTCGGCTATCTGCTGGTGTGGGTGATCGTCGCGGCCAACGTGATGGCCGGTCTGGTCCAATACCTCAGCGCCAAGCTGGGTCTGGTGACCGGCCGCACCCTCCCCGAGTCGGTGCGGGACAGGGTCGGCACCCCCTACCGGATCGCCTACTGGGCCCAGGCCGAACTGGTCGCCATCGCCACCGACGTGGCCGAGATCATCGGCGGGGCGCTGGCGCTCTACCTGCTGTTCGGGCTGCCCCTGCCGGTCGGCGGTGTCATCGTGGGGGTGGTCTCCCTGATCCTGCTGGCGATCGGCGACCATCGCGGCCCCCGGGTCTTCGAGCGGGTCATCGTCGGTCTGCTGATGGTCATCACCGTCGGCTTCCTGGCCAGCCTGGTGGTCAGCCCGCCGCCGGCCGCAGCGGTTGCCGGCGGCCTGATCCCGCGCTTCGACGGAGTCGACAGCGTGCTGCTGGCGACGGCGATGCTCGGCGCCACCGTGATGCCGCACGCGGTGTACCTGCATTCCGGACTGGCGCGGGACCGCCACGGCCATCCGCCACCGGGCCCGCGCCGCACCGGACTGCTGCGCGCGACCCGGTGGGACGTCACCGCGGCGATGCTGGTGGCCGGGACGGTGAACCTCGCCCTGCTGCTGGTGGCGGCGGTCAACCTGCGGGGGCGCGCCGGCACCGACACCATCGAGGGCGCGCACGCCGCCGTCGCCGACACCCTCGGCCCGGGGGTGGCGTTGCTGTTCGCGGTCGGCCTGCTGGCCTCCGGCCTGGCGTCGACGTCGGTCGGCGCCTACGCCGGCGCGATGATCATGCAGGGCCTGCTGCGCCGGAAGTTCCCGGTGCTGGTGCGCCGCCTGGTCACTCTGGTGCCGGCACTGCTGGTGCTGGCCAGCGGCGTCGATCCCACCGCGGCGCTGGTGCTGTCCCAGGTGGTGCTGTCCTTCGGCATCCCGTTCGCATTGATCCCCCTGGCGCGGCTGACCTCCGACCCCGCCGTGATGGGTGCGGACGTCAACCGCGCGTCGACGACGATGCTGGCCTGGACGGTGGCCGGGCTGGTCACCATGCTCAACCTCGCGCTGATCGGTCTGACCGTCACCGGTTGAGAGATCTGGGTCACAGACCCATCCGAGTCCGGGCCGGCGCCGAATCCCGGTCGTGGAAACCGCAACGACTCCCGCGCTCTACCCCACCCGGATCACGCACCTGCACAGGTCTCCGGTCCACCACTATGCCGAGCATCGCAGTTACGGCTGGTATGTGGACGTCGACGACCTGCCGCATCTGCCCGGGTGGGCGCGCCCCTTCGCCCGCTTCGAGGCGGCCGACCACCTCGACGGCGCGCCCGGTGACTCTCTGCGGCAGCGGGTCGACGCGTTCCTGGCCCGCCGCGGCGTCTTCATCCCGGGCGGCCGTGTCACCGCGCTGCTGATGCCGCGGGTGCTCGGACGCGCCTTCAACCCGCTGAGCCTCTTCTGGTGCCACGACGCGGCCGGGGCGGCCCGGTGCGTCATCGCCGAGGTGCAGACCCTCAGCGGTGAACGGAGGGCCTACCTGCTGCCGGCAGGTGACGAGTCCCCGGCGGCGGTGGCCGAAGGCATCAGCGACGCGCCCTTCGCCGGAGAGGACGGCTACTTCCTGGTGCGGCTGCCGCGCCCGGCGGAGGCGCTGGACCTGACCGTCTCATTGCATCGCGACAACCACGCCGCCCTGGTGGCGACGTGGCGAGGTGCGCGGCGTCCGGCCACGCTCAGCCGGGTGCTGCTGCTCCAGCTGACCCACCCGCTGGCGCCCCAGATGGCCAGGTTGAGCCTGCGCCTGCAGGAGCTCGCGCTGCGCTGGCGCGGTCTGCCCGCCGCCTACCGCCCGGCTGTGCGCCGCCCGGTCGCGCCGCAGCCCGGGCGACTGGCCCAACGGGCGGTCGGGTCGCCGACATCCGGATGGGGGGCTCAGACCCACTCCTGGGCGACGTCGTGACGCGATTGCTTGACCGTCCGGTTACGCTTCGGGTCGATGGCACCGAACAGGAAACGGGTGAGCCGGTGACCACGGCCGATCTCGATGCCCTGCTGCGCCGGGTCGCCCACCACGACTCCGGGGCGTTCGCCGAGTTGTACGACGCCACCCGATCCCGGGTCTACGGCATGGTTCGCCGGGTGCTCCGCGACCCCGGTTACAGCGAGGAGACCACCCAGGACGTCTATCTCCAGGTGTGGCGTACCGCGGAGAGCTACGACCCGGCCTCAGGCAGCGCGCTGGCCTGGCTGCTCACCCTGGCGCACCGGCGCGCGGTGGACCGGGTGCGCTCCGAACAGGCGGCATCGCAGCGCGATTCGCGCTACGGGGCGGCCACCGTCGAACGCGATACCGACCACGTCACCGACGCGGTGATCTCCGGCGAGGACCGCCGGCGGGTCGCCGCCTGTCTGGACGGCCTGACCGACATCCAGCGCGAATGCATCGAACTGGCCTACTACCAGGGGATGACCTACGTACAGGTCTCCGAACGGCTGTCGGCTAACCTCGCGACGGTCAAATCGCGGATGCGCGACGCGCTGCGCGGGCTGCGCAACTGCCTGGGTGTGCGGTGAGGGGGTGACCATGACCGGACCATACGACGACCTGCTCGAACTGGCCGTCCCCTATGCACTGCACGCGGTTTCGGATTCCGAGCGCGACGAGATCGAGGGCCGGTTGTCCGGCGCGGAACTACCGGTCGTCGACGCCTTCTACGACGAGGTTCGGGCGGTCCGCGAGACCATGGCGGTCGTATCTGCGGGCAGCGCCGAGGAACCGCCGGCCGATCTGCGCGACCGGTTGCTGTCGGCGGTGGCCGCAGACCCGGCGGCCGGCAACAACGTGCGGACGCTGCCGACGGCGCGGGCCGGCGCGGGCCGTTGGCGCACCGCGTTGCTGTCCGCCGCCGCGGCTGCGGTGGTCGCTCTCGCGGCGGTCGGCATCGGACAGTCGCTTCGCCCGTCGCCGGTGCCGCCACAGTCCACCGCGCAGCAGGTCTTCACCGCATCCGACGTCCACACCGTCTTCGGCGCAATCCCGGCCGGCGGGACCGCGACGGTGGTCTTCTCCCGGGACCGCAACGCCGGGGTTCTGGTGATGAACGACGTTCCGCCGCCGGCGCCGGGCACCGTCTACCAGATGTGGCTGGTCAGTCCGCAGGGCGCGTCATCGGCGGGAACGATGGATGCCAAGGCGGTTGCCCCGTCCACCACGGCCGTGCTGGAAAACATCGGCGACTCAACGAAATTGAGGTTCACCGTGGAGCCCGGAAGCGGTTCGACCCAGCCCACCGGCGCGGTGATCGCCGAGTTGCCGCTGATCTGAGCACGTGTGTGCCAGGTGCCGCCTAGCATGACCGGGTGGCACGGGATTTCCGTTTCGGCATCGGGCTTCGGTCCATCAAGTCGGCCGAGCGACTGCGTGATCGGGTACGCCTCTTCGAGGACCTCGGCTACGACGTCGTTCACCTGCCCGACCACCTCGGGGCTCCGGCGCCCTTCCCGGCGATGGTCGCCGCCGCCAACGCCGCCGGCACCATCAAGGTCGGCACCTACGTGCTCAACGCCGCCTTCTACTCGCCCGCGCTACTGGCCCGCGACGTCGTCGACACCGACGTGCTCACCGAGGGGCGTCTCGAACTCGGCCTCGGCACCGGGTACGTGCGGGAGGAGTTCGAAGCGGCAGGCATTCCCTACCCCAGCGCGGGTGACCGGGTTGCGCATCTGCGCCGCACCGCCGAATACCTCAAGCGGGCGGCGCCCGGGGTGCCGTTGCTCATCGCCGGCAACGGCGACCGGGTGCTGACGCTGGCTGCGCAGTACGCCGACATCGTCGGCTTCAGCGCCGGTGAGTCCCGCACGGCCGATCCCCTCGCTGAGCGAATTGCGTTCGTACGCAACGCCGCCGGGGAGCGCTTCACGGATGTGGAGTTGAACCTGGCGATCACCGGGGTGCCCACCGATTCGTCCGGTGTTCCTGATCTGACGCTCACCCGGGCCTATGCCCCGGATCGTTCCGATGAGCAGCTGCTGGCGATGCCCAGCGTCCTGTCCGGATCGCCCCGGCACATCGCCGACACGCTTCTGGCACAACGCGACACCTACGGGATCACCTACTTCACCGTGCAGGACTATCACGGGAAATTCTTTGCGAAGGTGATCGAGGCGCTGCGCTGACCGGCAGGCTCGGCAGGACGACGAGCGTCAGGCGGTAAGCTTCCCGGCTGTCCGCCCCCGTAGCTCAGGGGATAGAGCACGGCTCTCCTAAAGCCGGTGTCGCATGTTCGAATCATGCCGGGGGCACGTCTGGCCGACCCACCGTGTTCAGCACGGCCTCGACGCGCGTGTCGAGCGGACCGTGGACGGCCAGCATCGGCAACTCCGGGTGCTCGTCGAAGATCGCGGCCAGGATCTGCTGGGACCTGGATCGGGCGTCCGCCCCGTCGCGCTGCGCGTCGGGCTGCCACGGAAAGTCGTCCTGGCACCACACCAGCCGGTCGCTGCGCGCCGCCCACTGCAGAGCCGTGGGCAACAGGCTGTCGTCGCCGTAGTACTGGATGCTGTAGACGGCGGTCATCAGTGGACCGCTGTCGGAGACCACCCACGGCAATCCCTCCTGCTCGGCCTCCAGCATGGCGGCGATCTCCGAGTCCCGGTGTGCCGCCATCACTTCCGGCTGTTCGCCCGGCAGGGGAACCCGCCCGTGGTTGCTCTCGACCCAGGAGCGCAGGAACTCCGAGACCACGACCGCCGGCAGCCGCGCCCCGAGGGCCGCGGCCAGAGCAGTCTTACCGGTGGACTCCCCGCCCACCACGGAGATCAGCCCGGCGCCCGCCGGCTCAGGCACTCACCACCTCCGCCCCGGCGACGGTGCGCGCCGACCAGGCCCGCCAGCCGGTGACCGCCATCGCGATGAGCACGGCGTAGAACAGCGCCGTGAAGTACAAGCCCTGACTGGCGTAGAGCGCGGTGCCGACGACGTTCACCGCGATCCACGCGGGCCAGGTCTCCATCTTCTGCAGCACCATCAGCAACTGGGCGGCGATCGAACCGACCAGCATGAAGGCGTCACCCCAGGTGGCTGCCCCGCCGATGCTCTTCAGGAACGGGGCCACCAGCGCCCACAGAACCGCCACCCCCACCGCCACGCCCACCCTGGCGCCCGGCGTGAGCCGGCCGGGCACGCGGACGCCCTCGCGGCCCCAGGAGAACCAGCCCCAGACGGCCGCGGCCATGAAGATCAGCTGCATGGCGGCGGAGGCGAAGAGGTGGAACCGGACGAACAGCCAGCCGTACAACAGGCTGGACACGAAGTAGAAGGGCCACGTCCAGCGGGTGCCCCGGATGCCCAAACCGATGGCGATGAAGGCCAGGACGACCGAGGCGAACTCGATGGCGGTGACGTCGTAACCCCAGGCGGTGAACAGCACGGACATCGTCGACACACTCCCTGTCCGGCATTACCCGGACGGTTGGGCGGTCGGCGGCGCGGTGTGCCGCCTTCTCAGACCGGTTGCCCCGGACTCCCGCGGTTTGGCCCTGCGCAGTCAGGCTAGCGCGCGGGCCGGGGATGGTTCCCCCGCTCTGCTAACTGTAGTAACTTGGTGCCCGTGGCCGGCAGCGTCTGGATTCTCGGCGGTTACCAGAGCGACTTCGCGCGCAACCTGACCCGCGAGGGCCGTGATTTCGCCGACCTGACCCGCGAGGTGGTCGACCGGACTCTGGCGGAGGCGATGATCGACGCCGCCGACATCGACGTCGTCCACGTCGCAAACGCCTTCGGGGAGATGTTCGCCGCCCAGGGCCACCTCGGCGCGATGCCGGCCACCGTGCACCCGGGCCTGTGGGGCATCCCGGCCACCCGGCACGAGGCCGCGTGCGCGTCGGGCAGCGTCGCGGCCCTGGCGGCGATGGCCGACCTGCGGGCCGGCAACTACCGCACCGCCCTGGTGATCGGGATCGAGCTGGAGAAGACGGTGCCCGGGGACCTCGCCGCGCAGCACCTGGGGGCGGCGGCCTGGACCGGGCACGAGGGCCGGGACGCGAGATACATGTGGCCGTACATGTTCAACGAAGTGGCCGGGGAGTACGACCGCAGGTTCGGCATCGACGACGCGCACCTGCACGCGATCGCCGCGGTCAATCTGGCCAATGCGCGGCGCAATCCCAACGCCCAGACCCGGGAGTGGCGGATTCCCGACCTGGCCGCCGTGGGCGACGACGACGAGGTCAACCCGCCCGTCGAAGGACGTATCCGCCGCTTCGACTGCAGCCAGATGACCGACGGCGGCGCCGGGGTGGTCCTGGTCGGCGACGACTTCCTGGCCGACCACCCGGGTGTGCGCCCGATCGGCCGGATCGAGGGCTGGGGACACCGCACGGTCGGGCTCGGCCTGCGCCAGAAACTCGATCGCGACCCGGCCAATCCCTATGTGCTGCCTCATGTCCGGTCCGCCGTGCACGACGCCTTCGGCCGGGCCGCGGTGGACCTCGATGCCATCGACGGCTTCGAGGTGCACGACTGTTTCACCCCGAGCGAGTACCTGGCGATCGACCACATCGGCCTGACCGGTCCGGGCGAGTCGTGGAAGGCCGTCGAGAACGGGGACATCGAGATCGGCGGCCGGCTGCCGATCAATCCCAGCGGCGGCCTGATCGGCGGCGGCCATCCGGTGGGCGCATCCGGCGTCCGGATGATGCTGGACGCGGCCAAACAGGTCTCGGGCCTGGCCGGCGAGTACCAGGTGGACGGCGCGCGCCGGTTCGGCACCCTCAACATCGGCGGAAGTACCGCCACCACAGTCAGTTTCGTCATCGGATCAGGAGATGCGGCGTGATCGGACCCACCCATGGACACTGAGGTCGTCGGCAAGTTCCTGTCCACCCTGCCCGAGGACGACGACCATCCCTACCGCACCGGGCCGTGGCTGCCCCAGACCACCGAGTGGCACGCCGACGACCTGACCGCGGTGCAGGGCGAGATCCCGGCCGACCTGGACGGTATCTACCTGCGCAACACCGAGAACCCGCTGCACCCGGCCATGAAGTTCTATCACCCCTTCGACGGCGACGGGATGCTGCACATCGTCGGCTTCCGCGATGGAAAAGCGTTCTACCGCAACCGTTTCGTGCGCACCGACGGCTTCGAGGCCGAACTGCGGGCCGGCGAGGCGCTGTGGCCGGGGCTGGCCGAACCGGTTCCGCTGGCCAAGGCCGACCACGGCTGGGGCGCGCGGACCATGCTCAAGGACGCCTCCAGCACAGACGTCGTCGTGCACCGGGGCACCGCACTGACGAGTTTCTACCAGTGCGGCGACCTCTACCGGATCGATCCCTACACCGGCGAGACGCAGGGCAAGGAGAGCTGGAACGGCGCGTTCCCGGATGCCTGGGGCGTCTCGGCCCATCCGAAGATCGACGATCGCACCGGGGAGATGCTGTTCTTCAACTACAGCAAGCAGGCACCGTATCTGCACTACGGCGTGGTCGACGCCAACAACGACCTGGTTCACTACGTCGACGTGCCGCTGCCGGGCCCGCGCCTGCCGCACGACATGGCCTTCACCCGGAACTACGCCGTTCTCAACGACTTTCCGCTGTTCTGGCAGCCCGAACTGCTCGAGCGCAACCTGCACATCCCGCACTTCTACCAGGACATGCCCTCGCGCTTCGCGGTGATACCGCGGCGGGGCACGCCGGCGGACATCATGTGGTTCGAGGCGGACCCGACCTTCGTGCTGCACTTCACCAACGCCTACGAGGACGGCGACGAGATCGTGCTCGACGGGTTCTACCAGGGCGACCCCAATCCGCTGGACACCGGCGCCGGCGACAAGTGGCAGCGCGCGTTCCGGTTTCTCGCGCTGGACCGGATGCAGGCCCGGCTGCACCGCTGGCGGTTCAACCTCAGGACCGGAGCGACCACCGAGGAACCGCTGAGCGACACCATCTCCGAGTTCGGCATGATCAACGCCGGTTACGCCGGGGAGCCCTACCGCTACACCTATGCGGCCACCGGAAAGCCCGGCTGGTTCCTCTTCGACGGACTGGTCCGCCACGACCTGGCGACCGGGGCAGAGCAGCGGATCGGCTTCGGTGACGGGGTGTACGGCAGCGAGACCGCGATGGCCCCCCGCCTCGGCAGCCGCGGCGAGGACGACGGGTACCTGGTGACCCTGACCACCGACATGAACGACGACGCCTCCTACTGCCTGGTGTTCGACGCCGCCCGCATCGAGGACGGACCGGTCTGCAAACTGCTGCTGCCCGAACGGATCTCCAGCGGCACCCATTCGACCTGGGTGGCCGGCGCCGAGGTCCGGCGCTGGCGCGAGACCGACACCGCGGCAGCCGCCGTCGGCCTGTAGTGACGACGCCCACCGGCCTGGCGGCCGGCGGGACCAACGCGGTCGGCCGGATGCTGGGGCTGCTCGGCGACGAGTGGAACCTGCTGATCGTCCAGCAGGCCGTGCTGGGAGCGACCCGCTACAGCCACTTCCAGGCCAGGCTGCCGATCTCAAACGCGGTGCTGTCCAACCGGTTACGGGTGCTGACCGGCGAGTCGCTGCTGGTTCGCACCGACGCCGGTTATCTGCCGACCGAACGCAGCCGTTCGCTGTGGCCGCTGCTGATGCTGATCTGGGAATGGGAGCGGACCTGGGTGCCGAACCGCGCCGACCGGCTGCCGGCAATGGGCCACCGCGGCTGCGGACAGTTGTTCGCCCCGGTGCTGCGCTGCTCGGCCTGCCGCACCGAGGCCGGGATCGACACCGTGGATCTGGCGCCGGGCCCCAGCGGCGACTGGGAGCGCTCCGCGCCGGATACGGCGACCCGGCGGCGCTCCGACTCCCAGACCGGCGCACGCCAGGCGGGGCTGTTCCCCGAGACGATGACCGTGCTCGGCAACCGCTGGGCCGCGGCGCTGCTGTGCGCGGCCTTCCTCGGGGCCACCCGGTTCACCGAGTTCCAATCGCTGCTCGGCGCACCGCCGAGCCTGCTCAGCGGGCGGCTGCAGACCTTCTGCGCGATCGGGGTGCTGCGCTTTGAACCCGGCAGCGGCGACCGGGGCGCCTACCTGCTGACCGACAAGGGCCGGGCCTTCTTCGCAGTGATGGTGACCGCACTGCAGTGGGCGCAGCGGTGGTTCCTGGCCCCCGAGGGTCCGGCCATCCTCTTCAGCCACCGCGACTGCGCTGCGGAGTTCACCGCCGAACTCGCCTGCAATCGGTGTGGAGACCGGCTCTCCGGCGCGCAGGTGACGGTCAGTGCGGCGGAAGGATCTGGAATCCCTTGAGGATGGTCTCGGAGTCCTGTACGAACCCGGGGTTGTCCGCCTTGACCGCCTGAACCGTCACCGTGGCGACGTAGTTGGCGTCGCCGCTGCGGTAGACCACTCCCAGCGAGGTCGCCTTGCGCGGCGGGACCGCGGATATCTTCGGGTTGAGCCTCAGCTCGGGGGTGGTGTAGGTGGAGGACAGCGCCGGGGCTCCGCACACCTTGGTCGGCGTCGACTTCACGTCGGTGATGTTGAGCTTCTGGGTGAGCTGATCGGTCTGCGCCTGCAGAATCTGGTCGGGCTTGCCGAGGTCGGCGCTGACCCTCTGCATGGTCACCACCGCGTTCGGGGTGAAATTGTCGGCGGCCAGCTTGGGGCTGCGGATCGCGAACCGGATCTGCTCGGAGTCCAGTTGGGTCGCGCGCTCCCAGCCCTCGGGAACCGGGATGCGCAACTTGGGCTCCTGGTCGGTGCGGGTGGGAATGTCGGTCATCGGGGCCGACACGGTCTCGCACTTCTCGGCGACCGGCTTGGCTCCCGAGCACCCCGGCAGCGTCAGGCCCGCGGCCAGCAAGCCCGCCACCACCCAACGCCCCATCACTGTGCGCATCTGCTTTCCTTCCAGGCCCGCCACAGCCTACCGGCGCGCGGTCCGGGGCCGGCGGGGTCAGTCACCGAGCAGGGCCGACACCAGCGCCCAGACCGCACAGACCAGTACCGCCAGCACGCACGCGGCGCCGATGTAGAAGCCGTAGCCGGCGGACACCGGAGCCACCACGTTCGCGTGGAAGTACCACCCCGTCAGAACGGCGACCAGCATCGCGATCACCGTGGCGGCCAGGGCCGCCAGTCGCGGCAGGAGTCCGCGCCCGAGCATGGCGCCGAGCACGACGAGCACCGAGGACAGCAGCACGATCAGCTGGCCGGCCCCGAACCGCGGGGGAACGACGATGCTGCCGAGGGTGCCGCCGATGGCGCTGGCCCGGCCGCCACCGTGCGCGGTGGTGGTCAACCAGGGCAGCCAGGCGCTCACCGACAACCCGGTGGCGAACAGCGCGACCAGCCAACCGGGACTCGGACGTGCCATGGCCCGACGATAACGGCCCGGCCTCGGCGCCCCGTACCTGACACCCGCGGCGGCGCTGACGCAGTAGCGTTTTCCCATGCGCGGTCACATCCTGGTGTGCGGGGACGATGCGCTGGCGACGCGGATCATCGACGAGCTCAACGAAGCCGAGCTGTCGGTGGTCCTGCTGCAGTCCCCGGCGGCTCTCGAGGCGGCCGGGGTGGCCGGCGCCCACGCGGTGATCGCCGCCTCGGCCGACGACGCGGTCAACCTCGAGGTGGCGCTGCTCGCCCGGCAGGCCAGCCCGACGGTGCGGGTGGTGGCCCGGCTGTCCAACACCGTCCTGCACGAGGCGATGGAGGACGGCATCGGACCCGGCGCGGTGCTCGACGTGGCCGACCTGGCCGCACCCTCCGTCGTCGAGGCGCTGCTGGGACGCACCGCACACACCATCAGCGCGGGCGGGGTGGACTTCGTGGTCTCCACCGACACCGCCGGACGCGACGGCACGCTGCGGGAGATCTACGGCCGGCTGGCGCCGGTCGCGGTGATCCGCGGCGAGAACGCGCCCAACCCCGGCGAGGTGATCCCCTGTCCCCACCTCGACGACGCGGTCTACGACGGGGACAGCACCACCGTCATGGGACGCGCCGAGGAGCTCGAGGCGATGGGTCTGGTGGTCGGGCGGCGCGGCGCGGACGTCGACCACCGCTCACCGCCGGTGCGGGCCTTCGACGGGGCCCGCGCCTTCCTGGAGGACATGAACCCGCTGTTCTACCGGGCGCTCGGTGTCGCGGTGGCCCTGCTGCTCGGCTCGACCGTCGTCATCCGCTTCGCGTTCCGGCCGCACATGGGCTGGGTGGACGCGCTGTCCTTCACCACCGAAACCCTGACCACCGTCGGCTACGGCGATTTCGATCTGCGCGATCAGCAGACCTGGCTTCGGCTGTGGGGCGTGGTGATGATGCTCAGCGGCATCGCGATCATCTCGATCATGGTGGCCTTCGTCGCCGACGTCCTACTGTCCCAGCGGCTGTCCCAGGCTGCCAACCGGCAGCGGGTCAGCCACCTGCGCCGGCACTTCGTCGTGGTGGGGCTCGGCTCGTTCGGCATCCGGGTGGCCGGCATGCTCAAGAAATCCGGCCACGCGGTGGTGGTCATCGAGCGCGACGAGGACAACCGCTACCTCTCGCAGGCCGCGGAGTCGCAGATCCCGGTGATCGCCGGAGACGCGACCCTGCCCACGACGCTGGAGGCGGCCGGACTGGAGCGAGCCCGCGCGATCGCGGTTCTCACCGAGGACGACATGGTCAACATCGAGACCGGGCTGGTGTGCAAGCAGATGACCAGTTCGCCGGGGCGCGAACGGATTCCGGTCGTGCTGCGGATCTACGACCAGGCGCTGGGGCGAGCCGTCGGACACCGGATGGACTTCCGGCACGTGCGCTCCACCGTCGACCTGGCCGCCCCGTGGTTCATCGGGGCGGCGATGGGCCTGGACGTGCTCGGCACCTTCTCGGTGGGGCAGCGCTCGTTCATGGTTGGCGGCGTCCTGGTGGAGCCGGGCAGCGAACTGGACGGCATGCAGCTGGCCGAGCTGTCCACCCTGACCCGGGTGATCGCGCTGGAGCGCGACGGCGGCGCGGCCGAGTTGCACCCGGGCCGGCAGACCCTGTTCCGCTCCGGTGACACCGTCTACCTGGTTGGCCCATACCGCGAACTGCTCGACGCGCTGCGCAAGGGTCAGCGCGAGGACCGGCCCCGCAAGGCCCGCCCGCCGGCCGGGGTCGCCGAACGGCTCGGCCTCGGCGGAAGACCCGGCGACGCCCTCATCTGAGGCCGAGAACCCTCAACGCGTTGTCCTTGAGGATCATCGGCCTCACCTCGGGGTCGACATCGAGTGTCAGGAAGTCGCGCTGCCAGCGGTCCAGTGTGATGTACGGGTGGTCGGTCCCGAACAGCGCCTTGGTCCGCAGCTGACGACCCAGCGCCCGGACCAGTTGCGGCGGAAAGTATTTCGGTGACCACCCGGACAGGTCGACGTAGACGTTCGCCTTGTGCGAGGCGATCGCGATCTGGGCGTCCACCCAGGGCACCGCCGGGTGGGCCATCACGACGGTCAAGGCGGGGAAGTCCGCGGCGACGTCGTCGAGCAGCATCGGATCGGAGTAACGCAGTTTGATGCCGTGCCCGCCCGGCAGCGCCGACCCGAGTCCGGTCTGACCGGTGTGGAACAGCGCGGGCACTCCGGCGGCGGCGATCGCCTCGTAGATCGGGTAGTAGCGGCGGTCATTGGGTTCGAAGGCCTGCAGGCTGGGGTGGAACTTGAATCCCCTGACGCCGTAGTCATCGGCAAGTTCGGCCACCCGCCGCGGCGCCCGGCCGGAGTGCGGATCGACGGTGCCGAACGGGATCAGCACGTCATTGTTGCGGGCCGCACCCTCGATCAAGTCCTCGACCGAATTGGGCTGGTGCCCGGTGGCGCTGCGCGCGTCGACGGTGAAGACCACCGCGGCGGTGTTGTGCCGGCGGTAGTGCTCGGCGAGGTCGTCGACGCGCGCGGCGTGGCCGGCGCCGAGCTTGAAGTAGCGGGCGGTGGCCTCGGCCAGTTCGGCGTCGTAGGCACACCGTCCACCGGAGTCGAGCTCGACGTGGGTGTGGAAGTCGAGGGCCTCGATCGCACCGACGTCGATCGCGTACTCGTATCGGGCGCCCGCCACCATCGCTCAGTTCCCGGCGAAGACCGACACGAAATTGTTCAGCGACGCCTGGATGTCGCCGCGCAGTGCCGCGGCGACCACCATGCCGATCGGACCGAACAGGGCGGGGCCGCCCAGGTGGACGTCCATGGTGACGACCGAGGCGGCCCCGTCCCTCTCGTCGGGTCTGACCTTGCCGATCAGTTTGACCTTGACCCCGCCGGAGCCGACGCCGTTGAGCGTCATCGCCTCAGGCGCCTTGAAGTGGACGATGGTCCACTTGATCCGGTTGGGCATCCCTTTGACCTCGACAATGGACTCCACGACGGTGCCCTTGTCGAGGTTCTCCGGCAGCTTGGAGCGCCAGACCCGGTGAATGGTGAGCCATTCCTTGTACCGGGAAAGGTCCGAGGCGTGTTGCCACGCCCGATCGGGCGACAGCGGAACGTCTACGGATACCGAGACCTTCGCCATCTCGGATTTACTGGCCGTCGACCTTGTCGGCGACGGTCTCGGCTGCACCGGTGGCGGCGTCCTTGGCGGACTCCGCGGCGTCGGACACCTTGTCCACGGCGTCGTGCGCGGCGCCCTGCACCTTGTCGATGGTCTCGCCGAACTTGCCGCCGGTCTTCTCGTCGATGAAGTCGCCGGCCTTGTCGATCGCGCCCTCGACCTTGTCGACGTTCTCGCTGATGACGTCCTTGGCCTTGTCGGCGAGGTTCTCGGCGGCCTCTTTGGCCTTGTCGATGAACGACATGTGTTCACCCTTCCTGGTGGATCACGGAGCGGGCGCCGGATTGGCGTCCCGGCGTCAATCTACGCAACGCGGTTGGCGGCCCGCCACAGCAGCCTCGGTTCGCCCAGAACCCGGCCCTGAATCCACCATGAAGCCTCGATCAAAGCGGCCGCCACCAGCCCGATCAGCACCGCGGTCGCGGTGACGGTCAGGTTGGACGGGTCGAGCATGAACTTCTCCCGGGCCAGCGGCAGAGCAAATATCACCAGGTATGCAGCAGCCGATCCGGCCACCAGGGCGATCCGCCACCACTGGTAGGGCCTGGCCACCACGGCCAGCACCCACACCGCCCCGATCAGCAGGGTGATCAGCGCCGCCGTCGAGGCCTGGGTCTGCTGCACCCCGGTGCCCAGCCGGCCCGGATAGGCCAGCAGATAGGAGACGAAGGTCGAGATGCCGACGATGGCGCCGGCGGGCAGTGCGGAGGTCATCACGCGGCGCACGAAACCGGTCCGGGCCCGCTCGTTGTTCGGCGCCAAGGACAGGATGAACGCCGGGATGCCGATGGTGAACCAGGCGGCGATGGTGACGTGGATGGGCTGGAACGGATAGAGCAGCGGGTCGGTGTGCCCGAAGTGCGAGATCAATCCGGCCAGCCCGACCAGCAGCGCCAGCAGCACCGAGTAGACCGTCTTGGTCAGGAACAGGTTCGACACCCGCTCGATGTTGCCGATCACCCGCCGGCCCTCCCCGACCACGTAGGGCAGGGTGGCGAACTTGTTGTCCAGCAACACGATCTGCGCCACCGCCCGGGATGCCGGGCTGCCCGACCCCATGGCGACGCCGATGTCGGCGTCCTTCAGCGCCAGCACGTCGTTGACCCCGTCGCCGGTCATCGCCACGGTGTGGTCGCGGGATTGCAGGGCGTGCACCATGGCTCGCTTCTGGTCCGGCCGCACCCGGCCGAACGTCGTGTAGTCGGCCATCGTCCGGGCCAGTGCCTCCGGGTCGCTGGGCAGCTCCCGGGCGTCGAGCGCCTCGCCGTGCAGTCCCAGTGAACCGGCCACCGCACCAACCGAGACCGCGTTGTCACCGGAGATGACTTTGACCGAAACATTCTGTGCGGCAAAGTATTCCAGGGTCTCACGGGCGTCGGGGCGAACCCGCTGCTCGAGGACCACCAGTGCTACGGGGGTCACCTGACCGGGTGCCTGGGCACTGTCGACGCTGAGGTCGGAGGCTCCCAGCAGCAGCACCCGCAACCCCTGCGCGCCGATCCGCTCGGCCTGCTCGGCGGCCGGCGAGCCCGGTTCGAGCAGGACGTCGGGGGCGCCGATCACCCAGTTGCCGTGCTCGCGGAAGGACGCGCCGCTCCACTTGGTCGCCGATTTGAACGGGGCCACCGCCGTCGTCGTCCAGCCGGGGCCCTGCGGATAGGCCTCCGCGATGGCCTGCATGCTGGCGTTGGGCCGGGGATCGTCGGCCGCCATCGCCGCCAGCACGGTGCCGACCTGCTCGGCGCTGAACTCCGCCAGGGTCATCGCCTCGGCCAGTCGCATCCCGTTCTCGGTCAGCGTGCCGGTCTTGTCGGCGCACACCACGTCCACCCGGGCCAGTCCCTCGATGGCGGGCAGTTCCTGCACCAGGCACTGACGCCGGCCGAGCCGGATCACCCCGACCGCGAAAGCGATCGAGGTCATCAGCACCAGCCCCTCGGGGACCATCGGCACCAGCGCGCCGACCATCCTGAGCACCGACTCCCGCCAGCCGACCCCGGTGAGGAACAGCTGGGTGTAGATGGTCAGCAGGCCGGCGGGCAGCAGCAGGTAGGTGATGAACTGCAGGATCTTGTTGATGCCGCTGCGCAGTTCGGATTTCACCAGGGTGAACTTGCTGGCCTCCTCGGCCAGCCGGGCCGCATAGGCCTCCCGGCCGACCTTGGTGGCGCGGTAGGCGCCGCTGCCGGCCACCACGAAACTGCCCGACATCACCGCATCCCCCACGCTCTTGGCGATCGGGTCCGCTTCGCCGGTGAGCAGCGACTCGTCGACCTCCAGCGTGGTCGCCTCCACCAGTTCACCGTCGACGACGATCTGGTCGCCGGGCCCGAGTTCGATCACGTCGTCGAGCACCACCTGGTTGGGCATCAGTTCGGTGGTGCCGGACTCGCGACGCACGGTGGGCTTGGCCTGCCCGACGATGGCCAGGTTGTCCAATGTCTTCTTGGCCCGCAGTTCCTGGATGATGCCGATCCCGCTGTTGGCGATGATCAGCAGCCCGAACAGCCCGTTGATCAGCGAGCCGGTGGCCAGCACGATCAGCAGCAGCACGCCGAGGATGGCGTTGATGCGGGTCAGCACATTGGCCCGGACGATGTCGCCGACGCTGCGGGACGCCCGGCTGGGAACGTCGTTGGTCTTGCCCGCGGCGATCCGGGCGGCGACCTCGGCGGCGGACAGTCCGGCGGTCATGGCGGTCATCGGGCGAAAGTCCCCATCCTGTCGTCGTCGAAGTACTCCAGTGTCAGCCGGTCCCCGGCGAAGGTCGCCCTGGAAACGCTTCCGGGCGGGGCGTTTTCGCCCTGCAACTCGAAGGTGAAGACGTCTCCGTCCCAGTGCCGAAGCGGATAGACCTGCGGACGCGGGCCCAGGGAGACACTCAGTCCGCCACCGGAGTCGGTGACGACGGCCGGGCCCCAGTAGCTGTTGGCGTAGGTGCCGGTGTAGGAGCGCAGCGGCCGGGGCGGTGCGGCATCGGAGGGAGCCTGCGTGCCGGCCAGTTCCCCCAGGGGCCGGTCGGACGGGGCGAAGGCCTCGGCGTAGAGGCGGCGCCAGTCCTGGCGGATCTCACCGAACTGGACGAGGTCGGCGAACTCGGCGGTGAGGGTCTCGGCAACCCCGGTGGGGGCGGCGTTGGTGAGGGCGACGATGGCGACGTCGGCGGAGGGGATCAGAACGAAATTGGTTGCCGCACCCACCGCGAACGCGCCCGAGTGGCTGAACTCCATCCGGCCGGCCGACGTTGTGCCGATGTGGAACCCGTTGCCGGAGAACCCCGGCCGCGCCGCCGGGTCAGCAGGGGGGTGGGAGACGATGTGCGGGGTCAGTGCCTCCAGCAGCGCACTGGATTCGACGATCCGGGCGCCGTTGTAGTCACCGCCGCCGAGCACCATCGCCAGCCAATGAGTCAGGTCGTTGACCGACGCGCTGGCGCCACCGGCCGGTGCCTGTGCGTCGGCGTCGCGGGTATACCGGGCCGCGTAGTGACCGTCGACGAGGACGTGGCCGGCCGCTTTGTTCGGCCGGGCCTGATAGTCGGCGAAGCGGGAACTGGTCGAGGTCATGCCCAGCGGCCGGTAGAGCACCTGCTCGCTGAGTTCCTCCCAGGAGGTTCCGGCCGCCGCCGCTACCGCCGCGGCCGCGGCGGTCACGCCGAAGTTGGTGTAGGCGTAGGAGGTTCGGAACGGTGTCAGCGGCAGCAGCCGAAGTCGCTCCAGTACCGCCCGGCGATCGTAGCCGAGGTCCTCGAGCATGTCACCGGCGTGGTCGGGCAGGCCGGACCGGTGCGCGAACAGGTCGGCGACGGTGAGCATCCGGGTCACTGCGGGGTCGGACAGCGCGAACCAGGGCAGGTGCGCCTGCACCGGGGTGTCCCAGCCGCTGACGGCCCGCACGCCGACCTGGTGCGCGACGACGGTGGCGGCGAGCGGCTTGGACAGCGAAGCGAGCTGGAACACCGTGTCGGCGTCGACCTTGTCCGGGGTATGTGTGTCACGAACCCCGAATCCCTTGGCGTAGATCGTTTTTCCGCCGTGCACGACTGCCACCGCCATCCCGGGGATCCCGGAGGACGTCATCAAACCCTCGGCGATGCCGTCCAGGCGCGCGACGGCGTCGGCGACGGCGTTGTCCGGCAGCGGCAGGGCCGCGGCGAGTTGCGGAGGTTCGCCGGACAGCGTCGTCGCCGGCCCGTGGGCCGGACCGGAGCAGGCACTTACCGCGAGTATCAGTGCGGCGGCGGCGGCTCGTCGGGCCCGGGTCAAAACCGCCACCACGGCTCGACCGCGGCACGCCCCGGCACCACCCGGCCGCCCGGCCGGGGAACGGCCACCTCGACGCCGGCATCGGCCGCGGACTCGAGCAAGCGGTCGGGCGGTTCAGCCCACGGATGCGGGGCAAGCCGGAAGGTGCCCCAGTGGATCGGAACCAGCACGCCTGCCGCGTTGAGGTCGAGGTGGGCCTGCACGGCTTCCTCGGGGTTCATGTGGATGTCCGGCCAGGAGCGGTTGTAGGCGCCGATGGGCAGCAGCGTGAGGTCGAACGGCCCGTGCGCCGAGCCGATCTCGGTGAAACCGGTGGTGTAGCCGGTGTCCCCGCCGAAGTAGACCCGGTGCCGCGGGCCGGCGAATACCCAGGACGCCCACAGCGTGTTGTTGCGTGTCAGGAATCGGCCGGAATAGTGGCGCGCGGGTGCACAGGTCAGGGTGAGGCCGTCGATCACATGGCTTGCGCCCCAGTCTAATTGGACGATCCGCGCGGCCGGGATACCCCAGGCCGCCAGGTGGGCGCCGACGCCCAGCGGAGTGACGAAGACCGCCCGCTGAGTTCGGGCCAGGGCCCGTACGGTGGCCATGTCGAGGTGGTCGTGATGGTCGTGGCTGATCACCACGGCGTCGAGCGCCGGTAGCGCCTCGAGTGGGACAGGCGGCGGATGCAGACGCTGCGGGCCCACGGCACGCGACGGCGAGCAGCGTTCGCTCCAGACCGGGTCGGTGAGCAGCCGGTAGCCGTCGACCTCCACCAGCGCCGTGGCGTGGCCCAGCCAGGTTGTGCTGAGCCGGCCGGCGGCGCCGTGCGGCGTGGGATCGGCAAGCGGGATGTCCTTCCGCGGCAGGCTGTTCGAGCGGCTTGCGAACATCTCGAAGAGCAGCATCCGGTTCTCTTCGACGTCGAGTTTGATCGGGGACGCCGGTTCCTGGTTGTGGAAGATCCCGCCCCGGTAGTTGGGCGACCCCTCGGCGGCGGCGTGCAGCGCGGCCGGGGTGGCACCCAGCGCTGCCGGGGTGTCGCGCAGCGCCTGCAGCACCCACCCGCCGGCCGCCAGTGAAGCGGTCCCCGCCGCCAGCCGCACCGCGGCTTTCGCGCTGGGCAGCAGCGCGGTCAGGTCGGGCAGGGCTGGCACGTCTCAGTTCCCCTGGAACCTCGCGGCGCGCTTCTCGAACCGGGCGACCTGCGCCTCGATCACGTCGCGGCTGTTCCAGGCTCGGTCGAACAGATCCTTGTGCGCGTCGCCCTGGTCCTCGTAGGCGCCGTCGTCGTTGAGCACCCGCTTGGAATGCTGCAACGACAGCGGGGCCAGTCCGGCGATCTCGGCTGCCCACGCCTGGGCATCGGCCAGTGTGCCGATCCGGTTGGCCATTCCGGTCATCAGCGCGGTGTCGGCGTCCAACCTCTCGGCGGCCAGCAGCATGGCGCGGGCCCGGCCGTGGCCGGCCAGCGACGCCAGCCGCCGGATGCTCCAGTTGTCCAGCGCCAGGCCGTACCTGGCGATCGGGAACTGGAAGTAGGCGCCCGGGGCCACCACCCGGAGATCGCAGACCATCGCCAGCTGGACGCCCGCGCCGATGGCCGGGCCGTTGAGGGCGGCGATCACCGGCACCGGGACGGCGTCGATCGCCTTGTTGAGCGCGATCGCCTTATCGGGGAAATGGGTGGCGAACACATCACCGGACAGATCCGCGCCCGCACTGAAAACCGAGCCGGCTCCGGTCAGCACGATCGCCCGGACTCCGTCGGCGGCTGCCTTCTCGACCGCCTCGCGCAACGCGTCGACGAGTTCGGAGTTCAGCGCGTTACGCCGTTCGGGGCGCTGCAACTCGATGGTCGTGACATCGCCGTCCCGGTCGATTCCGATCATGAGAGCCAAGCCTACTGGCCGGTGCGGCCGGACCTACCGGCCGCCGAATCGGATCGCGTAGAGGAGGATGAACAGGTTCACCCCGAGCATGGCCAGGGCCTGCAGCGCCTGGGCCGGCGAATCCCCGGACCGGGCGCGGACCGCGACGCCGGCCAGCATCAGCAGGCTCAGGCCGCCGGCCGCGGCGATCGTCAGGCCGGGCACGAAAAAACCGGCGATCAGGCCCAGCGCCCCGAGCACCTCGAGGACCCCGGTGAACTTGCGGAATCCGGCCAGACCGTAGCGGTCGAACTCCTCAGCCATCGCGCCACTGAGAAGAACGCTGAGGCCGTAGAACAGGAAGGCGACTATGGAGACGATTTTCAGCAGCTCATAGAGCGCGCGCATGAAGTTCCGATCGGTTATCGTCCTGGTACAGACACACCTCTGCCGTAAGGGCGCCCATGTCAACTCACGTTCTCTCGAGCGTACTTCAGGTCATCGTCGGTCTCGGTCTGCTCAACGTCTGGCTGGTGCGCGCCCGCTCGGCGACGGCCTACCGCGGCGGGACCGCACAGTCGCTCAAGGACGAGTTCGCCGTCTACGGCCTGCCCGAGTGGACCTTCTATCTGGTCGGCGGGTTGAAGATCGTCGCCGGTGTGCTGCTGATCGTCGGTGTCTGGGTTCCCGGTCTCGTCCGGCTGCCGGCGGCGGTGGTGTCGGTGTTGATGGTCGGGGCGCTGGCCATGCACGCCAAGGCCAAGGATCCGGTGTCGAAGTATCTGCCGGCGCTGTCGGTGCTGTTGATGTCGGTGGCCATTCTGCTGCTGAACTGACAGGTCCGTCGCGCCTCTATCCGGGCTGCGGCGGCCCGCCGGGATTCCCCGCCGCCGCGAGCAGAGCACGGACCTCCTCGTCGGACGTCTGATCGAAGTCGTGATACCCCTGGCCGACCGCCTCGAACGCCCGCGGCACCACCGCACACACCACGTCGTCGGCGACATCGCGCAACCCGGCGATGGTGTCCGCGGCGCCGATCGGCGCGGCGAGCACGACCGTTGCGGCGCCCCGGGCGCGGGCCACCAGGGCCGCCGCCCTGGCCGTCGCCCCGGTGGCGAACCCGTCGTCGATGATCAGCGCTGTCCTGCCGGCCAGCGGCGTCCCCGGCCGGTCGCCGCGGTAAGCGGCCACGCGCCGCTGCAGTTCGGCGCGCTCGGCATCCTCGACCGCCGCGATGTCGGCGGCGGTGAGCCCGGTCCGGCGCAGCACCGCGTCGTTGAGCACCCGGACGCCGTCCTCGCCGATGGCGCCGAACGCCAACTCCGGCTGGTAGGGCACTCCCAGTTTGCGGACCACCAGCACGTCCAGCGGCGCTCGCAGGTCTCGGGCGACCTGGTAGGCCACCGGGACACCGCCGCGCGGCAGACCGAGTACCACGGCGTCCGGCCCGCGGTAGGCCCGCAGCGCCGCCGCGAGATGCCGTCCGGCGTCAGGCCGGTCGGCGAAGCGCTTCATCTGTCCATCATGCGCCGAAGTCCCGGGGCCGCTACGCCAGCGATTCGATCCAGGCCCGGTGCAGCGCCGCGTACCGCCCGCCGGATCCGATGAGCGCTTCGGGCGGCCCGTCCTCGACGATGCGGCCGTCCTCCAGCACCAGCACCCGGTCGGCGATCGCGACCGTCGAGAGCCGGTGGGCGATGATCACCGCGGGGCGCCCCGCCAGCACGGTGCGAAGCGCCCGCTGCACCATGCGCTCGCTGGGGATGTCCAGCGACGAGGTGGCCTCGTCGAGGATCAGCACCGCCGGGTCGGCCAGGAACGCCCGGGCAAAGGCCACCAGTTGCCGCTGCCCGGCCGACAGCCGCCCGCCGCGGGTG
>NZ_JBJTJF010000207.1:0-18741 GCF_046095365.1 Mycobacterium sp. | reverse complement strand
TTCGGCCGGGCCCGCTACGACCACCTGGTGCAGATGTGCGACCAGATGGACATCGTCACTCCCGAGCATCCCTACCCCGTCTGGACCGGGCCGGGCGGGCCGGCCACCGTCGTGCCGATGTTCGTTCTCTACGACTACACGTTCCTGCCCAGGGGCGCGGCCACCAAAGCCGAGGGACTGGCCATCGCCAAGGAGCACAACGTCGTCGCCACCGACGAGTTCCTGCTGTCCTCGGAGCCCTACGCCACCCGGGACGCCTGGTGCCGGGATCGGCTCACCTACACCCGGGCCAGACTGGATGAACTGGACTGGACGGTTCCCACCGTGCTGGTCAACCACTTCCCGCTGCGCCGGGAGCCGTGCGAGATGCTGTTCTACCCCGAGTTCGCGCTGTGGTGCGGAACGGTCCACACCGCCGACTGGCACACCCGCTACAACGCCGTCTGCTCGGTCTACGGCCACCTGCACATCCCGCGGACCACCTGGTACGACGGCGTGCGCTTCGAGGAGGTCTCGGTGGGCTACCCGCGGGAGTGGCGGCGGCGCAAGCCGTATCGCTGGCTGCGGCAGGTACTGCCCGACCCCGACTACGCGCCCGGCTATCTCAACGAGTTCGGCGGGCACTTCATGATCTCGCCCGAGATGCGGGCGCAGGCCGAGGCCTTCCGGGCCAAGCTCAAGGCGCGTCGCGGATGAGCGATCTCATGCGGGCCGTGCTGCCCGCCGGCCTCGCCGATCTTGTGTACGCGGAGCTCTACCACGATCCGCCGGACCTCGCCCCGATGCCGGAGGAGGAGCCGCTGATCGCACGCTCGGTGGACAAGCGGCGCAACGAGTTCATCACCGTGCGGCACTGCGCCCGGGTGGCCATGGGCAGACTCGGTGTGCCCGAGGCGCCGATCCTGAAGGGGGAGAGGGGGGAACCGCGCTGGCCCGACGGTGTGGTCGGCAGTCTCACCCACTGCGAGGGCTATCGCGGAGCGGTGGTTGGCCGCCGTTCCGCGGTGCGTTCGGTGGGCATCGACGCCGAACCGCACGGTGTACTGCCCGACGGGGTGCTCGGCGCCGTCAGCCTGCCGGCCGAACGCCGGGAGATCTCGGCATTGCCCGCCGGTCTGCACTGGGACCGGATTCTGTTCTGCGCCAAGGAGGCGACCTACAAGGCGTGGTTCCCCCTGACCGGGCGGTGGCTGGGTTTCGAGGACGCCCACATCAGCTTCGAACTCGAATCGGACGGTACCGCCGGCAGTTTCGTCTCGCGCATCCTCATCGACCCCGCGGCGCGCTCCGGCCCGCCGCTGAACGAGCTGACCGGGCGGTGGTCGGTGGCCGACGGGTTGGCGCTCACCGCGATCGTGCTGTGAGCGCACCGCCGCCCGGCATCGTCGTCGTCGACAAACCAGGGGGAATGACCAGCCACGACGTGGTGTCGCGGTGCCGGCGGATCTTCGCCACCCGCAAGGTCGGGCACGCCGGCACCCTCGACCCGATGGCCACCGGCGTGCTGGTGATCGGCATCGAACGCGCCACCAAGATCCTCGGGCTGCTGACTGCGACGTCGAAGTCGTATTCCGCCACCATCCGCCTGGGTCGGTCCACCACCACCGACGACGCCGACGGCGAAGTGCTGCAGGATGTCTCAGCCGCCACGGTGACCGACGCCGCGATCGGTGCCGGCGTCGCCGGACTGCGCGGTGAGATCTCGCAACGGCCCTCGATGGTCAGCGCGGTGAAGATCGGCGGCAAGCGGGCCTACCAACTGGTCCGCGCGGGGCAGGAGGTGGAACTGCCGCTCCGCGCCGTACGCATCGACCGCTTCGACGTGCTCGACATCCGCCGAGAGGGGCCGTTCGTCGATCTCGACGTCGACGTGGACTGCTCCTCGGGTACCTACGTCCGCGCCCTGGCGCGCGATCTCGGCGCGGCGCTTGCCGTCGGCGGCCACCTGACCGCGCTGCGGCGCACCCGGGTGGGGGACTTCGGCCTGGACCACGCCCGCACGCTCGAGGAGCTCGCCGAGCGCCCGGCGCTGAGCTACACCCTCGATGAGGCGTGCCTGCAGGCCTTCGCCCGCCGGGACATCACCGCCGAGCAGGCCGCCGACGCCAGTCATGGCCGGGCGCTGCCGGCCGCGGGGATCGCGGGTATCCACGCCGCGACCGATCCCGGTGGCCGCGTGGTCGCGCTGCTGGAGGACCGCGGCGAGACGACCACGTCGGTGGTGGTGATCCGGCCGGCGACCCTCGGCTGAGTTGTGCACAGATCCGCCGCCGTCCACAGGCCGGTGCGGTCATCCTGGATATCGAACACCTGTGCTAATACGGTGGCGGCATGGGCACCTCGCAACTCCTGACCGCCGAGGCGGCGCGCGCCGCGGTCAGCGCGGAGCTCGACGCGATCGACGCAGCCCACCAGCGGCTGCGCGCGACGGACACCGATCTGGTGGGCAACGCCTTCCGCATCGAGATCGCCCGGCGCCTGGAGGCCCAGCAGCGCACCAACAGGGGCCTGTCCTACCGGATCTTCGGCGAGATCGCAGAACCCGCCGACGGCACCGACGATCCGGCATTGCCCGCCGGGGTCACAGTCCGCGACATCCTGGCGGCGCGGCTGCGGGTGACCGCCGCCGAGGTCAGGCGCCGGTTCAGGGTCGCCGCCCGGATCCGGCCCCGCCGGTCGCTGACCGGGCCGGCACTGGAAGCCGAACTGCCGGAGCTGGCCGCGGCGGTCGAGTCCGGCCAGATCGGGGACGATCACATCGTCGCGGTCTGCCGCGCCCTGGACGCCCTGCCCGCCTCGGTCGCCGCCGCCGACAAGCAGAAGGCGGAACGCAGCCTGGTCCGGCACGCCCGGGAACAGGACGCGCAATTCGTCGCGGCGATCGGCACGGTCATCGCCGACTGCCTCAACCCCGACGGCATCTTCACCGACGAGGACCGTGCCCGGCGGCGCGGCGTGATCCTCGGCCGGCAGGGCCCGGACGGCATGAGCCGGCTGGCCGGGTGGCTGGATCCGGAGGCCCGCGCCTACCTGGAGGCGGTGGCCGCCGTCGTGCGTCCGGGCCGCCACCAACCCGAGGCCGATCCCGACCGCGACAGGAGAAGCCCCGAGCAGCGTTGCCACGATGCGCTCAAGCTCGCTCTGAAGACCGCGATCGCTTCGGGCGGCCTCGGTCGGCACCGAGGTGCGCCGGTGTCGGTCGTGGTGACGACGACGTTGGCCGACCTGCAGCAGGCCGCACGGGCGACCACCGACCCGGCGGTCCCGATGCCCCCGCCGGCGCGGACCGGCGGGACGGGCCGGCTGCCGATGCGGGATCTGATCAGGCTGGCCGGCGAATCGGTCCACTACCTCGCGGTCTTCGACAACCACTCGGCCCGGCCGCTCTACCTCGGGCGCAGCCGGCGTCTGGCGACCGCCGACCATCGAATCATCTGCCACGCCCGCGATCGGGGCTGCACCAAGCCCGGCTGTTTCGTCGGCGGCTACGACTGCGAGATCCACCACGCGCGCGAGTGGGCGGCCGGCGGCCCGACCGACGCCGACAACGTCTTCTTCGGCTGCGGAACCGATCACGCCGCTGTCACCGACGGGATCTACACCACCAGTGTCACGCAGGACGGCCGCATCGGCTGGTCCGACGGCGACGGGCCGCCGCGCGTCAACGACGTCCACCACCCCGAACGGATGCTCGACCCGGAACCCCCACCTGACCTGCCCATTCCCGGTGAACTCGGTGAGCCGTAGTCTTGCACCCGTGGAACGTTGGCGCGGACCGGACGACATCCCGTCGGACTGGGGCCGGTGTGTGCTGACCATCGGGGTGTTCGACGGCGTACACCGCGGCCATGCCGAACTGATCGCCCGCGCGGTCAAGGCCGGCCGCGCGCGCGGCCTGCCGACGGTGCTGATGACCTTCGACCCCCATCCGATGGAGGTGGTCTTCCCCGGCAGCCACCCCGCTCAGCTGACCACGCTGACCCGCCGCGCCGAACTGGCCGAGGAATTGGGCATCGACGTGTTCCTGGTGATGCCGTTCACCACCGACTTCATGAAGCTCACCCCGGAGCGCTACATCCACGAACTGCTCGTCGAGCGACTGCACGTGCTCGACGTGGTGGTGGGGGAGAACTTCACCTTCGGCAAGAAGGCCTCCGGCAATGTCTCGACCCTGCGCAAGGCCGGCGAGCGGCTCGGCTTCGCGGTGGAGTCGGTGTCCCTGGTCGCCGATCAGCATCAGAGCGAGACCGTCACCTTCTCCTCGACCTATATCCGCGCCTGCGTCGACGCCGGCGACGTGGTCGCCGCCGCCGAGGCACTGGGCCGCCCGCACCGGGTGGAGGGTGTCGTTGTCCGTGGCGAGGGACGCGGCCACGGCCTGGGATACCCGACCGCCAACGTCGCCCCGCCGATGTACTCCGCCATCCCCGCCGACGGCGTCTACGCGGCCTGGTTCACCGTGCTCGGCCCGCAACCGGGGCCGAGCCGCGGGACGGTGGTGCCGGGTGAGCGCCACCCGGCCGCGGTGTCGGTGGGCACCAATCCGACGTTCTCCGGGCGCACCCGCACCGTAGAAGCCTTCGTCCTCGACGCCACCGCCGACCTCTCCGGCCAGCACGTCGCGGTGGATTTCGTCGCCCGCATCCGGGGTCAGAAGAAGTTCGGCAGCGTCGATGACCTGATCGCCGCCATGGGCCGCGACACCGACAAGGCCCGCGCCATCCTCGCCGCGCAGGACTGATTTCCCCGGTCGCGCTGGGCGTTGCTAGACTCGGCCCCGCGCGTGCTGCAGTCCGCGGCGGCCGCGCCGAGTTCCCTCGCGGCACTGAAAAACGATGGAGTTGTTCCCGTGGCGCTGACCGCCGAGCAGAAAAAAGAGATCCTGGGCTCATACGGCCTGCACGCAACCGACACCGGTTCCCCGGAGGCCCAGGTGGCGCTGCTGACCAAGCGCATCTCGGATCTCACCGAGCACCTCAAGGCGCACAAGCACGACCACCACTCCCGCCGCGGGCTGTTGTTGCTGGTCGGACGCCGTCGGCGGCTGCTCAAGTACGTCGCCCAGGTGGACGTCGAGCGATACCGGTCGCTGATCGACCGGCTCGGCCTGCGCCGCTGAGCGCGGTCGGTGGTTCCCCCGCCGGCGTGTAGCATGAGAGGCGCTGTGAGCCGGTTCCCGGCTCGCGCACCGGGCGCGGTTCGCGCACATCCGCGTGTCCCGTGCCTGCGTCTCCTGGCGAGGCTCCCTGATCGGGCGGTCTTCGGTAGTGGCTGCCGGGCTAACCAGGCCGGCCGCTTCGATCGACGGCCGTAGCCGTATCTGGGTCACTCGCGTCCGGGCCTGCCCCGGTCGGTCGGCGACGCGAAACTG
Source organism: Mycobacterium sp. (assembly GCF_046095365.1). Classification (GTDB taxonomy): domain Bacteria; phylum Actinomycetota; class Actinomycetes; order Mycobacteriales; family Mycobacteriaceae; genus Mycobacterium. The sequence goes on along the minus strand of NZ_JBJTJF010000207.1, from coordinate 13,370 downwards.
AACAAGTGAACCCAGAAAGGCTGTACGGACCTTTATGTCTGTCGCTGAAATCGACGAAGGCGTGTTCGAGTCGACCGCCACCATCGACAACGGGAGCTTCGGCACCCGCACCATCCGGTTCGAGACCGGCCGGCTGGCCCAACAGGCCGCCGGCGCCGTGGTCGCCTACCTCGATGACGAGACCATGATGCTGTCGGCGACCACCGCCAGCAAGAGCCCCAAAGAACACTTCGACTTCTTCCCGCTGACGGTCGACGTCGAGGAGCGGATGTACGCCGCCGGCCGCATCCCCGGCTCGTTCTTCCGGCGCGAGGGACGCCCGTCCACCGACGCCATCCTGACCTGCCGGCTCATCGACCGGCCCCTGCGCCCGTCGTTCGTCGACGGGCTGCGCAACGAGATCCAGGTCGTCGTCACCGTGATGAGCCTGGACCCCAACGAGATGTACGACGTGGTGGCCATCAACGCCGCCTCGGCCTCCACCCAGCTGGCCGGTCTGCCGTTCTCCGGCCCGGTCGGCGGCGTGCGCGTGGCCCTGATCTCCGGCTCCGCGGGCGGGAACCAGTGGGTGGCCTTCCCCACCGTCGAGCAGCTCGAGGACGCGGTGTTCGACATGGTCGTCGCCGGCCGCGTCGTGCACTCGAACGGATCTCAGGACGTCGCCATCATGATGGTCGAGGCCGAGGCCACCGATCGCGTCATCGAGCTGATCGCCGGCGGCGCCCAGGCCCCGACCGAGACCGTGGTCGCCGAGGGCCTGGAGGCCGCCAAACCGTTCATCGCCGCACTGTGCACGGCGCAGAAGGAGCTGGCCGAGAAGGCAGCCAAGGAGACCGCCGACTACCCGCGGTTCCCCGACTACGCCGACGACGTCTACGCCGCGGTCGCCGACGTCGCGACCGGGCCGCTGTCGGAGGCGCTGACCATTCCCGGCAAGAACGAGCGCAACGACCGTACCGACGAAATCAAGGGGGAGGTGCTGCTCAAGCTGGGCGAGAACTTCGCCGGCCGGGAGAAAGAGATCGGCGCGGCCTACCGCTCGCTGACCAAAAAGCTTGTCCGCCAGCGCATCCTGACCGACAACTTCCGCATCGACGGCCGCGGCATCACCGACATCCGCGCGCTCTCGGCCGAGGTCGCGGTGATCCCGCGGGCGCACGGCAGCGCGTTGTTCGAGCGCGGCGAGACACAGATCATGGGTGTCACCACGCTGGACATGGTCAAGATGGCCCAGCAGATCGACTCGCTGGGCCCGGAGAAGTCCAAGCGCTACATGCACCACTACAACTTCCCGCCGTACTCGACCGGTGAGACCGGCCGGGTGGGTTCGCCGAAGCGCCGCGAGATCGGCCACGGCGCACTGGCCGAGCGCGCGCTGATGCCGGTGCTGCCCAGCGTGGAGGAGTTCCCCTACGCCATCCGCCAGGTGTCGGAGGCGTTGGGCTCCAACGGCTCGACGTCGATGGGCTCGGTGTGCGCGTCGACCCTGTCGCTGCTCAACGCCGGTGTGCCGCTCAAGGCGCCGGTCGCCGGCATCGCGATGGGCCTGGTGTCCGACGTGGTGAACGGCGAGACCCGTTACGTCGCGCTGACCGACATCCTCGGCGCCGAGGACGCCTTCGGTGACATGGACTTCAAGGTCGCCGGTACCAAGGAGTTCGTCACCGCGCTGCAGCTGGACACCAAACTCGACGGCATCCCCTCGCAGGTGCTGGCCGGGGCGCTGGCCCAGGCCAAGGAGGCCCGGCTGACCATCCTCGAGGTGATGGCCGAAGCCATCGACGCCCCGGACGAGATGAGCCCGTACGCCCCGCGCGTCACGGCCATCAAGATTCCGATCGACAAGATCGGCGAGGTCATCGGGCCCAAGGGCAAGATGATCAACTCGATCACCGAGGAGACCGGTGCGTCGATCTCGATCGAGGACGACGGGACGGTGTTCGTCGGCGCCACCGACGGGCCGTCGGCTCAGGCGGCCATCGACAAGATCAATGCGATCGCCAACCCGCAGCTGCCCAAGATCGGAGAGCGGTTCCTCGGAACCGTCGTCAAGACAACCGACTTCGGTGCCTTCGTGTCGCTGCTGCCCGGCCGCGACGGCCTGGTGCACATCTCGAAGCTGGGCCGCGGCAAGCGGGTCGCCAAGGTCGAGGACGTGGTCAAGGTCGGTGACAAGCTGCGCGTGGAGATCGCCGACATCGACAATCGCGGCAAGATCTCGCTGATCCCGGTCGCCGAGGACAACGACGCCGCCGCGGGAGACGCCGCACCGGCTGATGCCGCGACCGTCGGCAGCTGACCGCTCGGCCGTCCGGCGCACCGTGCTGCCGGGCGGCCTGCGGGTGGTCACCGAGTTCGTGCCGTCGGTGCGCTCGGCCTCGGTGGGAGTCTGGGTCAACGTTGGCTCGCGCGACGAGGGGCCCAGCGTGGCCGGCGCCGCTCACTTCCTGGAGCACCTGCTGTTCAAGGCCACCCCGACCCGCAGTTCCTTCGAGATCGGCCAGGCCGTGGACGCGGTGGGCGGGGAGCTGAACGCCTTCACCGCCAAGGAGCACACCTGCTACTACGCGCACGTGCTCGACGACGACCTGGAGATGGCGGTCGACCTGGTCGCCGACGTCGTGCTCAACGGCGTGTGCGCGGCCGCCGACGTCGAGTTGGAGCGCGACGTCGTGCTCGAGGAGATCGCCATGCGCGACGACGATCCCGAGGACACCCTCGGCGACGTCTTCCTGAGCGCGATGTTCGGTGACCATCCGGTGGGCCGGCCGGTGATCGGCAGTGTCGGTTCGGTGTCGGCGATGACCCGCGGTCAGCTGCACTCCTTCCACGTCCGCCGCTACGTCCCCGAGCGGATGGTGCTGGCGGTGGCCGGCAACGTCGAGCACCGGCACGTCGTGGCGCTGGCCCGCGAGTACTTCGGGGCCCGTCTGGTCAGGGGCCGCGGGCCCCAGCCGCCGCGCAAGGGGACCGGACGGCTCAACGGCAGGCCTGAGCTGACCCTGGTGAGCCGCGACTGCGAGCAGACCCACCTGACTCTCGGGGTGCGGGTGCCCGGTCGGCACTGGCCGGACCGGTGGGCGCTGTCGGTGCTCAACACCGCCCTGGGCGGCGGTCTGAGCTCTCGCCTGTTCCAACAGATCCGCGAGACCCGGGGTCTGGCGTACTCGGTGTACTCGGCCGTCGACACCTTCTCCGACAGCGGTGCGTTCTCGGTCTACGCGGGCTGCCTGCCGGAACGCTTCGACGAGGTGGTCAGGCTCACCGCCGAGGTGCTCGAGGAGGTAGCCCGCGACGGCATCACCGAGTCCGAGTGCCGGATCGCCAAGGGATCGCTGCGCGGCGGGCTGCTGCTTGGGCTGGAGGATTCGGCATCCCGGATGAACCGTCTCGGCCGCACCGAACTCAACTACGGCCGGTACCGCAGCCTGGCCGACACGCTGCGGGACATCGAGAAGGTCACCCTCGAGGATGTCAACGCCGTCGCGCGCAAGGTGTTGTCCGGCCGGCCGGGAGCCGCGGTCCTCGGACCACACCGATCCAAACGTGCACTGCCGCAACGGCTTCGGGCGATAGCGGGATAGTCCCTAACGTCAGGCGAGAATCGTCGCAGGATCGGTGGCCGGCAGGTCGAGGGCCTCGCCTACCTGGTGGCAGAGCAACCGGCCGTCGTGCGTCGACAGACCCTTGGCAAGAGCGGGATCGGCCTTGCAGGCCGCCTTCCAGCCCTTGTCCGCGAGTTTGAGCACATAGGGCATGGTGGCGTTGGTGAGGGCGAAGGTGGACGTGCGCGGCACCGCTCCGGGCATGTTTGCCACGCAGTAGAACACCGAGTCGTGCACCTTGAAGGTCGGCTCGTCGTGGGTGGTGGGCCGGGAGTCCTCGAAGCAGCCGCCCTGGTCGATCGCTATGTCGACCAGCACCGAGCCGGGCTTCATGTTCGCGACGGTGGCGTTGGTGACCAGCTTGGGGGCCTTGGCGCCGGGCACCAGCACCGCCCCGATCACCAGATCGGCCTGCCTGACGGCGCTCTCCAGTTCGAGCCGTGATGAGTACCGGGTCTCGATGGCACCGCCGTACTCGGCGTCGATCTTGCGCAGGGTGTTGATATTGAGATCGAACACCGTGACGTGTGCGCCCATGCCGCGGGCCACTGCCGCGGCGTTGTCTCCCGCCATGCCTCCGCCGATCACGACCACCACGGCCGGTGCGACCCCGGGCACGCCGCCCATCAGCACGCCGCGACCGCCCTGAGTGCGCATCAGGTGGTAGGCCCCCACGTGGGCGGACAGCCGGCCGGCCACCTCGCTCATCGGCGCCAGCAGGGGCAGTGCGACCGACCCGTCCGGGTTGGCTACCTGAACCGTCTCGTAGGCGATCGAGGTGGTCCCCGACGCCAGCAGCGCGTCGGCGCACGGCCTGGAGGCCGCCAGGTGCAGGTAGGTGAACAGCACCTGGCCCTTGCGCAGGCGGGAGTACTCGGGCTCGATCGGTTCCTTGACCTTCAGCAGCAGATCGGCCTGCGCCCAAACCTCGTCGGCGCTGTCGACGATCGCCGCCCCGGCGGCGATGAAGTCGGGGTCGTGGATGGCCGAGCCCTCGCCGGCGCCGGCCTGGACCATCACCTCGTGCCCGCGGTGCACGAGTTCGGCGACTCCGGCGGGGGTGATGGCGACGCGGTATTCGTTGTTCTTGATCTCGGTCGGTACGCCGACGCGCACGATGGCTCCTAGGCTCGCGAAAGCTGGTGAAGTGACGTGGCTTAATTCTGAAGAAAACGCGGGTTAAGAGCAATCGGTCCGGACTAAATTCGATAAGATCGGGTGATAATGCAAAAATCTGCGAGCAGAGCCGCTGTCGGGCCGGATAAACCGAAGGATCTTCGGACTCCCGAGCTCGACGACGTCGACCGCCGATTGCTGACGATCCTGCACGCCGACGCGAGGATCTCCAACAGCGCGCTCGCCGACGCGGTCGGTGTCGCTGCGTCGACCTGCCACGGCCGGGTCCGGCGCCTGCGGGATCTCGGCGTCATCCGCGGCTTCCACGCCGACATCGACCCCGCGGCGATCGGCCTGCCGCTGCAGGCGATGGTCGCGGTGAGTCTGCAGGCCGGCGCACGCGGCAGGATCCGCACCTTCGTCCAGCAGATCCGGCGCAAACCGCAGGTGATCGACGTCTACTTCCTGGCCGGCGCCGACGACTTCATCATTCATGTGGCCGCCCGCGACACCGACGATCTGCGCGCGTTCGTCGTGGACAACCTCAATGCCGACGCCGACGTGGCCGGCACCCAGACCTCGCTCATCTTCGAGCACCTGCGGGGCGCGTCGCCGTTGTAGGCCCACCGGCCGTGTGACCGGTACCCACCCCGCAGCCGGTGTCGGGGTGCAAGACTGCACGGTGGAGCGGCCACCGTCGAGGTCCGCGACCCCCCTGCGGATCTCCGGTGGTCGCTCCCCGTCGGCAGACGGTGGATACGCTGCACCCATGCGAGTCGGAGTGCTGGGCGCCAGGGGCAAGGTCGGGACGACGATGTGCGCGGCTGTGCGCGACGCCGGCGATCTGACCCTGACAGCGGAGGTCGACGCCGGCGATGCGATGCAGATGTTCACCGAGACCGCGACCCAGGTGGTCATCGACTTCACCCACCCCGACGTCGTCATGGACAATCTGAAATTCCTGATCGGCAACGGCATTCACGCCGTGGTCGGAACCACCGGCTTCACCGAGGACCGCCTGCAGGCCGTGCGCGGCTGGCTGGCCGCGGCGCCGGGGACCGGGGTGCTGATAGCGCCGAACTTCGCGATCGGCGCGGTGCTGTCGATGCACTTCGCCCAGAAGGCCGCGCCGTACTTCGAGTCGGTGGAGGTCGTCGAGCTGCACCATCCGCAGAAGGCGGACGCCCCCTCGGGCACCGCGACCCGCACCGCCGCCCTCATCGCTCAGGCGCGAAAAGGCATGCCGCCCAACCCCGATGCGACCAGCACCGGCCTGGCCGGGGCCCGCGGCGCCGACGTCGACGGCGTGCCGGTGCACTCGGTGCGGCTGACCGGGCTGGTGGCACATCAGGAGGTGCTCTTCGGCACCATGGGGGAGACTCTCACCATCCGCCACGACAGCCTGGACCGGACCTCGTTCGTTCCCGGCGTGCTGTTGGCGGTGCGGCAGATCCCGCGGCGGCCGGGGCTCACCATCGGTATCGAATCGCTGCTGGACCTGTGATTCCACGCACCCAACTGCTGATCGCCTTCCTCTGCCTTGCCCTGCTGGTCTACTTCGCGGTGCTGACCCGCACCGCCGTGGCGCTGCTGAGAACCGGTACCCCGGCCGCCATTGCTCTCGGCGTGGGCGTCCTGCTGCTTCCGGTGGTCGGGCTCTGGGCGACCGTCGCGACGCTGCGGGCGGGGCTGGCCCACCAGCGGCTGGCCCGGCTGGCGGCTTCGGACGGCGCCGAGCTCGACGTCACCGGTCTGCCGCGGCGGCCGTCGGGACGGGTCGACCGGGACGCCGCCGACGAACTGTTCGCCGCCGTGCGCGCCGAGGTCGAGGCCGACCCGGACGACTGGCGGGGCTGGTACCGGCTGGCCCGCGCCTACGACTACGCCGGCGACCGCTCCCGGGCCAGGGAGACCATGCGCACGGCCGTCCGGCTGCAGGCGGACGGGCCGGGGCGATGAGCACCCTGCTGGTCGTTCACCACACCCCCTCGCCGGCCACCCGCGAGCTGCTCGAGGCCGTCCTGAGCGGGACCTCCGACCCGGAGGTCCGCGGCGTCGACGTCGTTGTCCGTCCGGCGCTGGCCGCCACCGTAAGCGACATGCTGGACGCCGACGGGTACCTGTTCGGGACGCCGGCGAACTTCGGCTACATGGCCGGGGCACTGAAGCACTTTTTCGACACGGTCTACTACCCGGTTCTGGACCACGTCGCCGGGCGGCCCTACGGTCTGTGGGTGCACGGCAACAACGACACCGCCGGCGCCGCCCTGGCGGTCGGCCGGATTGCGACCGGGCTGGCCCTGGTGCAGTCCGCCGACGTGCTGGAAGTCACCGGTGCGGTTGATGCGGCCGTGCGGCAGCAGGCCTACGAGCTGGGCGGCACCCTGGCCGCCGTGACGCTGTGATGAAGGGTTGATGTGACGAAGGGGTGTCATGGCCGGAATCTCTGACCTGGCTCTGGGAGCCGCGCCGATCGCCGGCGGGGCGTTGCTGGGAACGCTGGCGGGAACCTTCAAGGGCCCCGACTTCCGCGCCCTTCTCAAGTCCGACATCGAACTGCTCAACAGCCTGCCCGAGGAGTGCGTCGAGTTGCGCGGGGCACTGCGCCGCAGCATCGATGAGCGGGTCTGGGAGCTGATCGCCGTCGTCGACCGCAACCGCGAACTGCGGGCCGCCGCGTCGACCTACAAGGGGAACTGGCGCGACGTCGTGGTGTTCGTCTGCGCGCTGATGTTCACCCTGGTGTGGTGGAACGTGCCGCACAGTCGCACGAACTGGCTGCTGACCTTCGTCTTCCTGGTGATCCTCTCGGCCGTCATCGGGCTGTACGCGTCCCGCGGCGTCTACTACGCGATCAAGGGGTTCTTCAAGCGCAGGTGACTCACCCCGTCCCGAGGTGGCGGCCGAAGAAGGATTGCATTGCCCGCCAGTGCCGTTCGGCGGCCGCCCGGTCGTAGGGGCCGTTGTCGGTGACGGCGAATCCGTGCGCCGCCGGGTACCACTCGATGACGTGCTCGACGCCCGCCGCGGTGAGCGCGTCGTCCAGCTCCGCGGACTGCCCGGGGGTGTAGGAGGGATCGTCCTCCGCAGCGCCGACGTACACCGCCGCCCGGACGCGGGCGGCCAGCAGGTGCGGGCTGTCCGGCCCGTCGGAGACCAGCCCGCCGCCGTGGAACGACATCGCCGCGGCGACCCGCTCCGGCAGCCGTCCGGCGACCATCAGCGAGGTCCGTCCCCCCATGCAGTAGCCGGTGGTGCCGAAACCGTCGCCGCTGACCTCCGGCCGGGCCTCCAGCCAGTCGAAGAACGCCGCCGCGTCGGCGGCCACCACCTCCGGGGTGATCGCCTTCATCATGGCGAACAGCCGGGTCCGCTCGGCCTCGTCGGCGAACACGGCCTTCATGTCGAACGGCGCCCAGTCGCCGTTGCGGTAGTAGACGTCGGGAAGCAGCACCGCGTACCCGAGCGAGGCCAGCCGCGCCGCCATGTCGCGCAGGGCCGGGCGCACGCCGCCGGCATCGGGGTACATCACGATCCCCGGCCAGGGACCGGCCCCGGTGTCCGGGGTCGCCAGGGCGACCCGGCAGGTCCCGTCGGGGGTGGTGATCGACTCGTCGATGATCGGCATGTCCTGGTTCTACCGTGTCGGGCCCGCCGGGGGGCGGACGTAGAGTGATCAGCGTGCCCATCCTGACGCCCTACGAGGACCTGCTGCGCCTGGTGCTCGAGCAGGGCACCCCGAAATCGGACCGCACCGGAACCGGCACCCGCAGCCTGTTCGGCCATCAGCTGCGCTTCGACCTTTCGGCCGGATTCCCGCTGATCACCACCAAGAAGGTCCACGTCAAGTCGGTGATCTACGAGCTGCTGTGGTTCCTGCGCGGCGACTCCAACGTCGAGTGGCTGCGCCGGCACGGAGTCACGATCTGGGACGAATGGGCCTCTCCGACAGGGGATCTCGGCCCGGTCTACGGGGTGCAGTGGCGGTCCTGGCCGACCCCGTCCGGTGAGCACGTCGATCAGATCACCGCCGCGGTCGATCTGCTGCGCACCGACCCCGACTCGCGCCGGATCATCGTGTCGGCCTGGAACGTCGCCGACCTGCCGAGGATGGCGCTGGCTCCCTGCCACGCCTTCTTCCAGTTCTACGTCGCCGACGGCAAGCTCAGCTGCCAGCTCTACCAGCGCAGCGCCGACATGTTCCTCGGCGTGCCGTTCAACATCGCCAGCTACGCCCTGCTGACCCACATGATGGCCGCCCAGGCGGGGCTGGCCGTGGGCGACTTCGTCTGGACAGGTGGGGACTGCCACATCTACGACAACCACATCGCCCAGGTCACCGAGCAGCTGGGCCGCGACCCGCGGCCGTACCCGGAACTGATTCTTGCGCAGCGGGATTCGATTTTCGACTACACCTATGAGGACTTCGAGATCCGAAACTACGACCCGCACCCGGCGATCAAGGCGCCGGTGGCGGTGTGAGCTCGGTCGGCCTCGTCTGGGCGCAGTCCACCTCCGGTGTGATCGGCCGCGACGGCGCCATTCCCTGGCGGGTGCCCGAAGACCTGGCCCGGTTCAGAGACCTGACCATGGGCCACACCGTGGTGATGGGTCGGCGCACGTGGGAGTCGCTGCCGGCCCGGTTCCGGCCGCTGCCCGGCCGGCGCAACGTCGTGCTCAGCCGCGACCGCGGCTACCGGGCCGAGGGGGCGCAGGTGGCTGACGGCCTCGAGGCCGCCCTCGCCGAAACCGGCCCGACCTGGGTGATCGGCGGCTCGGAGATCTACCACCTGGCCATGCCGGTCGCGACCCGGTGCGAGGTCACCGAGGTCGACATCGACCTGCACCTCGAGGACGAGGACGTCCTTGCGCCGATGCTCGACGAGTCGTGGAGTGGCACCGCAGGCCCCTGGCAGGACAGCAGTTCGGGGTTGCGGTACCGGTTCTCGACCTACCTGCGGGGCCGTCGCCACTAGGCTCAGCGGCGTGGCCCAGACCGCCCCACTGCGCGTGCAGCTGATCGCCAGGACCGAGTTCCTCGCGCCCGATGACGTGCCCTGGAGCACGGATGCCGACGGCGGCCAGGCGCTGGTCGAGTTCGCCGGCCGGGCCTGCTACCAGAGCTGGTCCAAACCCAACCCGCGCACGGCGACCAACGCCGGCTACATCGGCCACGTCATCGACGTCGGCCATTTCTCGGTGCTCGAGCACGCGTCGGTCAGCTTCTACATCACCGGTATCTCGCGCTCCTGCACCCACGAACTGATCCGGCACCGGCACTTCTCCTACTCCCAGCTCTCGCAGCGCTTCGTCCCCGCCGACGACGCCCGGGTGGTGATCCCGCCCGGCCTCGAGGACGACCCGGAACTGGAGCGGATCGTGCTCGACGCGGCCGATGCCAGCAGGGCGGCGTATCTGGAGCTGCTGGCGAGGTTGGAGGGCAGGCTGGAAGACCAGCCCAACGCGGTCCTGGGCCGCAAGCAGGCCCGCCAGATGGCCCGCGCGGTGCTGCCCAACGACACCGAGACCCGCATCGTGGTGACCGGCAACTACCGGGCGTGGCGGCACTTCATCGCGATGCGCGCCAGCGAGCACGCCGACGTCGAGATCCGCCGCTTGGCGATCGCCTGCCTGCGCGGACTGGCAGAGGTCGCGCCCGCGGTGTTCGCCGACTTCGAGGTCACCGTGCTGCCCGACGGCACCGAGGTCGCCACCAGCCCGCTCGCGACGGAACTCTAAGGCCGACCGGGTAATCTCAGTGCCCGTGAGCACCGGCGGATTCGATGCGGGCGCCCGGCTGGGGACCGTCCTGACCGCGATCGTCACCCCGTTCTCCGACGGTGCCGTCGACACCGCGGCCGCGGGGCGGCTGGCCACCCGGCTGGTCGACGCCGGCTGTGACGGCCTGGTGGTGTCCGGCACCACCGGGGAGTCGCCGACCACCACCGACGACGAGAAGTCCGCCGTTCTGGACGCGGTGCTCGACGCCGTCGGCGACCGCGCACGCGTCATCGCCGGCGTCGGGACCTACGACACCGCGCACAGCGTGCACCTGGCCAGGGCCGCAGCCGCGGCCGGCGCGCACGGACTGCTCGTCGTCACCCCGTACTACTCACGTCCGCCGCAGTCCGGGCTGATCGCGCACTTCAGCGCCGTGGCCGACGCCACCGAGCTTCCGGTGGTGCTCTACGACATCCCGCCGCGCTCGGTGGTGCCCATCGACTGGGACACCCTGCGCACGCTGTCGCGCCACCCCAACATCGTGGCGGTCAAGGACGCCAAGGGTGATCTGCACGGAGCCGCCCAGGTGATGGCCGACACCGGGCTGGCCTACTACTCCGGCGACGACGCGCTGAACCTGCCGTGGCTGGCGGTGGGAGCGGTCGGCTTCATCAGCGTCTGGGGGCATCTGGCCGCGGGTCAACTGCGGGACATGCTGACCGCCTTCAACTCCGGCGATCTGGCCACCGCCCGCAAGATCAGTGTCTCGCTCGCCCCGCTGAACGCCGCCCAGACCAGGCTGGGCGGGGTGACGATGTCCAAGGCCGGGTTGCGGCTGCTGGGCTTCGACGCCGGGGATCCGCGGCTGCCGCAGATGCCCGCCACCGCCGGGCAACTCGACCAACTGGCCGCGGATATGCGGGCGGCGGCCGTGCTGCGGTGATGAGTCCGGAACTGTCGCCGCCCGGTCCGCTGGCGCCCGGTGCGCTGCGGGTCACCGCGCTCGGCGGCGTCGGCGAAATCGGGCGCAACATGACCGTTTTCGAGCATCTGGGCCGGCTGCTCATCGTCGACTGCGGGGTGCTGTTCCCCAACCACGACGAGCCCGGCGTCGACCTGATCCTGCCGGACCTGCGCCATATCGAGAACCGGCTGGAGGACATCGAGGCGCTGGTCCTGACCCACGCCCACGAGGACCACATCGGAGCGATCCCGTTCCTGCTGAAACTGCGCGCCGACATCCCGGTGGTCGGTTCGAGGTTCACCCTGGCGCTGGTGGCCGCCAAGTGCCGGGAGCACCGCGTCAACCCGAAATTCGTCGAAGTCGCTGAGGGGCAACGCAGTACGCACGGTGTGTTCGAGTGCCAGTACTTCGCCGTCAACCACTCCATCCCCGATGCGCTGGCCGTCGCCATCCACACCGGTGCGGGCACCGTGCTGCACACCGGCGACATCAAGCTCGACCAGTTGCCGCTGGACGGCCGGCCCACCGACCTGCCCGGCATGTCCCGGCTCGGCGACGCCGGGGTGGACCTGTTCCTCTGTGACTCAACCAATTCCGAGATCCCGGGCGTCGGGCCCTCGGAGAGCGAGATCGGCCCGACCCTGCACCGGCTGATCCGCAACGCCGAGGGCAAGCGGGTACTGGTGGCCTGCTTCGCCTCCAACGTCGACCGGGTCCAGCAGATCGTCGACGCCGCGGTGGCCCTGGGCCGGCGGGTCAGTTTCGTGGGCCGCTCGATGGTCCGCAACATGGAGATCGCCCGGGACCTCGGATTCCTGCGGGTCGACGATCACGACGTCATCGACATCTCGGCGGCGGAGATGATGCCGCCCGACCGCCTGGTGCTGATCACCACCGGAACACAGGGCGAGCCGCTCTCGGCGCTGTCCCGGATGTCCCGCGGCGAGCACCGTGCCATCTCGATCACCCCTGACGACCTGATCATCCTGTCCTCGTCGCTGATACCGGGCAACGAGGAGGCGGTGTACGGCGTCATCGACGCACTGTCGCGAATCGGCGCCAGGGTGATCACCAACCAGCAAGCCCGCGTTCATGTTTCCGGTCACGCCTATGCCGGGGAGTTGCTCTTCCTCTACAACGCGGTGCGGCCGCGCAACGTGATGCCGGTGCACGGGCACTGGCGGCACCTGCGCGCGAACGCCAAACTCGCCGCGCGGACCGGGGTGCCGGAGGACCGGGTCATGCTCGCCGAGAACGGGGTCAGCGTCGACCTGGCTGCAGGTCACGCGACCATCGCCGGTGCGGTACCGGTGGGCAAGATGTTCATTGACGGGCTGGTCAGCGGGGACGTCGGGGAGACCACGCTGGGGGAGCGGCTGGTCCTGAGCTCGGGGTTCGTCGCGGTGACCGTGGTGGTGCACCGGGGCACCGGCCGCATCGCGGCCCCGCCGCACCTGTACTCGCGCGGATTCTCCGAGGACCCCAAAGCCCTGGAGCCGGCGGCGCGCAAGGTCCAGGAGGAACTCGAGTCCCTGGCCGCCGACCGGGTCACCGACACGGTCCGGATCGCCCAGGCGGTGCGCCGCACGGTCGGCAAGTGGGTGGGCGAGACCTACCGGCGCCAGCCGATGATCGTGCCCACGGTGCTGGAGATCTGATCGGGGCTCAGCGCTTGTTGACGAAGCCGGCGTCCACCGGAAGGGCCACCCCTGTGATGTATCGGGCGGCGTCGGACACCAGCCAGTAAACGGCGTTGGCGACGTCCTCGGCGTCGAGTGTCTCCACCGGCAGCGCGTTGGACATCTGCGGGCCGCCCTGCTGCCGCTGGGCGATCCCATCCAGCCAGGCACGGGTCACGTCGTTGTCGATCATCGGGGTGTCCACGCCGCACGGATGTACGGAGTTGACCCGGATGCTATGTGGCGCAAGGAAGTTGGCGTAGGCCCGCATCAGCCCGACGATGC
>NZ_JBJTJF010000206.1:0-14278 GCF_046095365.1 Mycobacterium sp. | reverse complement strand
CCACTGCCACCGCTGCCACCGGCCCCGGCGATCCCGCCGGCGCCGGGGGCGGCGGGGGCGGCACCGGCTTCGCCGCGTTTTTCGGCAACGCCGGCGCGGGTGGCGACGGCGGACTGGCGACCGGCAGCCAGGGCACCGGAGGCGCCGGCGGAAGCGGTGGTGTGGCCGGTATCTTCGCGCTGATCGGAGCGGGTGGCGCCGGGGGTGACGCCGGGTCCGGCAGCCTGGCCGGGGGCCGGGCCGGCACCGGTGGTGCGGCCGCGCTGTTCGGCACCGGCGGCGCCGGGGGGACGGGGGTCTGGGATCAGCCCGGCGGCGCCGGCGGGCCGGGCGGCGCGCTGTTCGGCACCGGCGGGCCGGGCGGCACGGGCGGTCCGCTCGGCACCGGTGGTACCGGCGGCAGGGCCGGACTGTTCGGCAGCGGCGGCGACGGCGGTGCGGGCGGGGCACTCGGCCAGGGCGGCCAGGGCGGCCGCGGCGGTTCCCTGGTCGGTCGCGGGGGCGCCGGTGGCACCGGCGGCGTGTCGGCGGCGGGCGGGCCCGGTGGTTCGCCCGGGCTGATCGGATCGGCGGGGCCGACCGGTGCGGCGGGTCCAGCGCCCACCGTCCCGTTGACGTTCCTGCCGAAGCTCAACTACTCGACGAGCACCATCACGGTGTTCGGGACGACGGTGGACGTCGAGGTCGACACCGGGGCTCCGGGTCTGGTCATCCCCATCACCCTGCTGGAGAACGCCAGCCTGGGCCCGCCGACGGGCCAGTTCGGCGAAATCGTCTACGGCGATCCGAGTTATCAGAGGGTCTACTACCAGAACTACAACGTGCCGGTCGGCTTCCAGAACGGGATAGTCACGGCGGCGATCCCCGTCGGGGTCATCTACCGGGTGGAGTACAACGGCGGCAACGGATGGGAAGTCATCCCGCCGGACAAGTGGTCGGACCCCGAATACGCCATCGTCGCGGACATGGGTCTGGCCCCGGGACAGGCCGACGGCCTGCAGAGCCCGGTGCGGGGCCTGCCCGGCAGCCTCAGCCAGGGCATGCTGATCGACCTGTCGACGGACACCGCGCCGTCAATGACCTTCGGGCCCAACCCGCTTCAGTCTTTCGGCTCGGTCGACGGCTGGTGGTACACCGACCTCTCCTACGAGATCATCAGCCCGGCGGGGGAGTCCTCGGGCATTCAGACCGTCGAGAGGAACGGCCTCATCGACAGCGGCGGCATCGGCGGAGTGGTGTCCAGGCAGGGTCTCCCGCCGGACCTCGAGGGGCAGAAGAAACTCCCGATCGGAACCGCGGTCAAGGTGTATGCGCCCGGTACGTCCTTGACCCCCCCGACACCGCTGTACCAGACGGTGGTGACCAATGACACCGACGATGCCCTCATCACCTACACCGCCGAATCGGACTCTCTGAACACCGGTGTCGCGCCTTTCCGGCTCGGTCCCATCTACTTCTCGTACGAGACCGAGCAGGGCATGGCGTACTTCGACTATCCCTACCCGGCCCGTGAGATGAGCGCGCACCCGACAGTGAGGAGCAACCCGTGACCAAAGCCCGCATCGACTTCCCGTCCCGCATCGGCGTGTGGTGGGCCAGCGACACCTGGCCGATGGCCGCCGCCCAGGAGGTCGCCCGGGACATCGAGGCGATGGGATACGGATCGCTGTTCATCCCCGAGGTGGGCCTCAAGGACTGCATGGTGGAGTCGGCGGCCTTCCTGGCCGCCACCGAGCGGCTCGTGGTCGGCACCGGCATCGCCAACATCCACGCCCGCGTCGCCGGGACCATGGAGGGCGGCGGGCGCACCCTGACCGCGCTCTACCCCGGCCGGTTCGTGCTGGGCCTGGGTGTCAGCCACGGCCCGCTGGTGCACAACATGCTCGGGGGCACCTACACCAAGCCGCTGGCCACCATGCGGGCCTACCTGGACCGGATGGCCGCTCTGCCGGGCGCGGTCGAACCCGGCTCCGGCCGGCCCACCCGGCTGCTGGCGGCGTTGGGCCCCAGGATGATCGAGCTTTCCGGCACCCACGCCGACGGCGCGCACCCGTATCTCGTCACACCCGCGCACACCGCGACCACCCGCGAGATCCTGGGCCCGGACCGCTGGATCGTCTCCGAGCAGGCAGTGGTGGTCGGCGGCGACGACGCCGAGCAGCTGCGCCGCGCGCACCTGCACCTGGAGATCTACTCCGGCCTGCCGAACTACCGCAACTCGTGGCTGCGGCAGGGTTTCGAGGAGTCCGACTTCGTCCGGGGCGGGTCGGACCGCCTGGCCCGCGGTGTCGTCGGCATGGGCACCGCCGACCGGGCCGCGGCCAGGGTCACCGACCATCTGGACGCCGGCGCCGACCACGTCGTGGTGCAGGTCCTCGGCGACGGCACCCACGACTGGGACCCGCGGCCGTCGCTGCGGGAGCTGGCCTCCGTGCTGGGCCTGTGAACCGGTTGCGGCCTACCGCTTGAACCAGGCCCGCAGGGTGGCCGGCTCGCGGGTGTAGGACTCGTAGATCTCGCCGTGGAACAGCGCCGCTCCGCTGAGCTTGTCGTCGCCCTCCCACACCGCCCGGATCCGCACGGTGCCGCGGTAGAAGCTGTCGCTGCGGCCGTCGCTGCCCTCCCGGCGCTGCCAGTCCCGTTCGCCGGCCAGCTCGGCCACCGTCTGCCGCTCGGGGGTCGCAGTCGTCATGACGGTGAGGGTACTAGGTTGAAACCCGTGGCCGGCCCGCGCGTGGAGGTCCGCATCCCGTCTCACGGCGAGCGCCTCGCGGCCTACCTGTACCGGCCCGAGTCGCCCGCCGGGGCGGTGCCGTGCGTGGTGATGGCGCACGGTTTCTCCGGCACCCGCGACGACGCGCTGCCGGGATACGCCGAGGCCTTCCGCGACGCCGGATGGGCGGTGGTGCTGTTCGACTACCGGCACTTCGGGGCGTCCACCGGCGAGCCGCGCCAGTTGCTCGACATCGGCCGCCAGCAGGACGACTACCGGGCCGTCATCGACTGGGCCCGGCGCACCGACGGCATCGACCCGGATCGCATCGTGCTGTGGGGGTCGTCGTTCAGCGGCGGGCACGTGATCGCCGTGGCGGCCGGCGACCCGCGGATCGCCGCGGTGGTCTCCCAGGCGCCCTACACCGACAGCCTGCCGGTCATCCGCCGGATGCCGCCGGCGAATCTGGTCCGGGCGGTGGCCGCGGCGGTGCGCGACCGGGCCGGCGCCCTGCTGGGGCGGGCACCCACGCTGATCCCGGCCGCCGGCCCGCCCGGAACCTTCGCCGCCATGACCGCCCCGGACGCGATGACCGGGCTCAGAGCGATCGTTCCGCCGGAGTCGTTGTGGCGCAACGAGGTTGCCGCACGGGTGATGTTCGACCTGCCGCGCTACCGGCCGGTGCGGCTGGCGGGACGGCTGGTGATGCCGGTGCTGTTCTGCGTCGCCGACGCCGACACCACAACTCCCCCGGAATCAACCGTCAGGGCGGCCGGCCTCGCACCGCGCGGCGAACTGCGGCGCTACCCCTACGACCACTTCGCGATCTACACCGACCCGCAGGTCAAGATCGACCAGGTGGCGTTCCTGCGGCGCGTGCTCGGTGGACCAGATCGGCTGCCGCCGAACGCAATTGGCCGGCCGAACTGAGCGGGCCGCCGAAACCGACCCGGGTGTAGGCCTGACCGCGCGGGGTGTCGACCTTCAGATCCAGTCCGTAGCGGTCCACACCGGTGCACAGTGCGGACTCGGCGTCCGGGTAGCCGCCCAGCGCGCGCGCCATCTCCGCCAGCCCGGCGGCGTGGTCGGCGTTGAGGTGTTCGATCGCCCCGGCGGCCACCGTCCGCAGCGGATCCGGTGTCGCGGCGGCGTAGTCGGCCGCACTCGCCGAGTCCATCCGGCCGTAGCCGCCCACCCAGCGAACCCGCTGCACCCGCAGCACCCACACCGTGAAGTCGGTGAAGTCGACGTAGTACTTCGCGGCCGCCACCGCCTCGACGTGCGCCGCGCGGGCCGCCGCCAGTTCCTCGCCGGCCGGCCGCTCGACGACCCCGGCCAGGGTGATCCGCGGGCTGGCCAGCGGATCCGCCTCGGCGCCCGGCGCCACGACGGACAGGCTGGCCCGCGGGTCGCGGGCGAGGTTGCGGCCGTGTTCGGCCAGGTGCGACACGCACAGCACCGGCGCCCCGGCGCAGGGGCCCGTCTCGAGCAGTCCGTAGGTGACGAACGACGCCCACGGATCCCCGGCGGCGGTCAGGCTGGCCAGGGTGGCGGTGTTGGCGCAGGCGGCGATGGTGCGCGCCTCCTCGGCCGCCGACGGCCTTGCCGCGTCGGCGATCTCGGTCAGCGGCGGCGCCATGGTCGGGGCATCGCCCGGGTCGCCGTGGTCGCGGGAGGCCACGACGACGACCATACCGCCCGCGACGGCGCCGTCGTCCGGTGCAGCAGCCGCCCCCCGCCGGTGTCTGCCCGCATCCCATCACGACTCCCCGCTCCGGTGCGGGGACCCCTTGACGGCGGCGGTACCTTGTCGTGCATGGCTCAGGACTCATCTACCAAGGACTTCGCCGAGCAGGAGCGCGAACGGCTGGAAGCCGAACTGGCCGACCTGCGCCGGCGCCGGGACCAGCTGCGCGCCGACCTGCAGGGCGACGCCGAGACCGTCGGAGACCGCGGTGACGCCGCCGACGCCCTGCAGCGCGCCGACGACCTCGCCGGTGTCGAGGAGCAGATCAGCCGGGTGACCTGGCTGCTGGCCGGGGGCAACCCGCAGGTGCCGGGCCAGCTGCCCAACGGCACCCGGGTCAAGCTGCGCTTCCCCGACGAGAAGAAGGACATCGAGATGCGGGTGGTGAACTTCATCGAGGAGACCCCCGCCGGCGAGGAGGACACCACCCTGACCGCCGACAGCCCGCTGGGGCTGGCGCTGTTCGGGCGCAAGGCCGGGGAGACCGTCACCTACCGCACCCCGCGGGGGGAGCTGAAGGTCAAGCTGCTGGCCATCGAGCAGCCCTGATGCGTGCCGTCAGGGTCACCGAACTCGGTGGCCCGGCGTCGGTCGGGATCGCCGAGGTCGACGAGCCCGCCGCCGAGGACGCCGTCCTGATCGACGTGCACGCCGCCGGCGTGGCCTTCCCCGACGCCCTGCTCACCCGCGGTCTCTACCAGTACCGGCCCGAGCTGCCGTTCACCCTCGGCGCCGAACTGGCCGGCGTGGTCCGCTCGGCGCCGGCCGGGGCGCGGGTCAAGCCGGGCGACCGGGTCGTCGGCCTGACGATGATCGGCGGCGCCATGGCCGAGACGGCGGCGCTGGGCACCGACCGGGTGTTCCCGCTGCCGGACAACGTCAGCTTCGAAGCCGGGGCGGGCCTGCTGTTCAACGACCTCACCGTCTACTTCGCCCTCACGGAGCGCGGCCGGCTGGCGGCGGGGGAGACGGTGCTGGTGCACGGCGCCGCCGGCGGGATCGGAACCTCCACCCTGCGGCTGGCCCCGGCGCTGGGGGCCGGCCGGGTGATCGCCGTGGTCGGCACCGAGGACAAGGCGGAGGTGGCCCGCGCGGCCGGCGCCACCGACGTCGTGCTCGCCGACGGATTCAAGGACGCGGTCGCCGGACTCACCGGCGGCAGGGGCGTGGACATCGTGATGGACCCGGTCGGCGGCGACCGGTTCACCGACTCGCTGCGCTCGCTGGCCCCGGCCGGCCGGTTGCTGGTGGTCGGCTTCACCGGCGGGGAGATACCCACCGTCAGGGTGAACCGCCTGCTGCTCAACAACATCGACGTCGTCGGCGTCGGCTGGGGGGCCTGGGCGCTGACCCACCCCGACGCGCTGGCGCAGCAGTGGCAGGGGTTGTCGGAGCTGCTGGAGTCGGGCCGGCTGGCACCGCCGCAGCCGCAGGTGTACCCGCTCGAGCAGGCCGCCGCCGCGGTGGCCTCGCTGGAGAACCGCACCGCCCGGGGCAAGGTCGTGCTGCGGGTTCGCTGACGGCGGGAGGCACCCCATGATCGAGTGGGCGGACTGGCTTCCGCGGCAGCGCTGGTATGCCGGGCGGGACAGGGTGGCCACCTCGCTGCGGACCCACGCGGCGCTGCCACTGCGCGACGGCATCGGCATCGCGCTGCTCGACGTCGGCTACGGCGACGGGTCCGCCGACCGGTATCAGGTGCTGACGCCGTCGGATCTCGACGGGCGCTCGGCCCGGCTGCTGCTGACCCTGGTCGGGGACGGCGCGGTGTGCGGCCCGGTGCGCTTCACCAGGGAACCGGGGGCGACGCTGCCGGTCGGCGCCGAGCCGAGGGTGATCGACGCCGAGCAGAGCAACACCAGCGTGGTGTTCGGGCAGCGCGCCGTGCTCAAGCTGTTCCGCCGGGTCTGCGCCGGGGTCAACCCCGACGTCGAGTTGAACCGGGTGCTGGCCCGTGCCGGCAATCCGCACGTCGCCCCGCTGCTGGGGTCCTTCGAACTGGCCGACGACGGCCTGCCGTGGCCGCTGGGAATGGTGACGGCGTACGCCGCGGACGCCGTGGACGGCTGGGACCTGGCCACCGAAGCGGCCCGCGCCGGAACGACCGGCTTCGCCGGCGACGCCGCCCGGTTGGGTGCGGCGGTGGCGTCGGTGCACGCCGATCTGGCCCGGGCGCTGGGCGCCGCGCCGGCGACGATGCCGGTGGACCGGATGCGCGAACGCCTGGCGGCCGTCGCGGCCGCGGTGCCGGAGCTGGCCCGGTACGCGCCCGCGGTCGAGGACCGCTACCTGCGGCTGGCCGGTGCGCCGGTCGCGGTGCAGCGCATCCACGGCGACCTGCATCTCGGGCAGGTGCTCCGTACGCCGCGGGCCTGGCTGCTGATCGACTTCGAGGGAGAGCCCGGCCAGCCGTACAGCGTTCGGCGCCAACCGGATTCGCCGCTGCGGGACGTCGCCGGGATGCTGCGGTCGTTCGACTACACCGACGGCCCGGGGGACTGGTCCGCGCGCATGGGCGAGGCGTTCTGCGCGGGTTACGCGGGAGCCTCCGACCTCGACCCGCGCCGGCACGCGGAGCTTCTCGCCGCCTACGAGCTGGACAAGGCGGTGTACGAGGCCGGCTACGAGGCACGCCACCGCCCGGACTGGCTGCACGTCCCGCTGCGGGCCATCGCCCGGATGGCGGGGTAGCGGGTTCGGCCGCCGCCACGCCGGTCAGCGGGATCTGGACGTCCTGATCGCGATCTCGGAGGTCAGGGTGCGGTGCACCGGGCAGCGGTCGGCGATCTCCAGCATCCGGTCCAGCGCCGCTTCGTCGAGGTCCCCCTCGAGGGTGATCACCCGGTCGATCAGGTCGACCATGCCGGTGGCGGTCTCGCAGGTATCGCAGTCCGCCGCGTGAATCCTGCTGTGCGCCAGCGCAACCGACACGCGATCCAGCGGAATGCCCTTCCGGCCGGCGTAGAGCCGCAACGTCATCGCCGTGCACGCGCCCAGCGCGGCCAGCAGCAGGTCGTAGGGCGAGGGCCCGGTATCCAGCCCGCCCACCTCGACCGGCTCGTCGGCCAGCAGCCGGTGCGGGCCCACCGTGACCTCCTGCTGGAACGTGCCGACCCCGGTCTCGGTCACCCGCACCGTCCGCGGCCCGCCGGCCTCGGGTGCCGGCGCGGGCGCACCGGCACCGATGTACCGGGCCGCCCACGCCGCGATCACCTCGGCGGCGTAGACCGCGTCGCGGCGGCGGCCCAGCAGGTGGTCGGCGTCGTCGAGGGACACGAAGCTCTTGGGATGGCGGGCCGCGGTGAAGATCGCGCCCGCGTTGTCGATGGAGACCACCTGGTCGGTGGGGGAGTGCATCACCAGCAGCGCCTTGCGCAGCGTGGCGACGGCCTCCAGCAGGTTGTGCTCGGCCACGTCGTCGAGGAACTCCCGGCGGATGCGGAAGGGCCGTCCGCCGAGGAGGACCTCGCCCTCGCCGCGCGCGCGGATCTCGGCGAGCTGGTCGGAGCCGAACAGATCGGTGACGTGGCCGGGGTCCGACGGGGCGGCTATCGTCGCGACCGCCTCGGCTTCGGGGACTCGGCCGGCCGCGGCCAGCACCGCTGCCCCGCCCAGACTGTGGCCGATCAGCAGGGCCGGCGCGCGGCGGACCCGGCGCAGGTGGTCGGCGGCGGCCACCAGGTCGGCCACGTTGGAGGAGAAGTCGGTGTTGGCGAAGTCGCCCTCGCTCGCGCCCAGTCCGGTGAAGTCGAACCGCAGCACCGCGATCCCCCTCCCCGCCAGCGCGTCGGCGATCCGTTTGGCCGCCCTGCTGTCCTTGCTGCAGGTGAAGCAGTGGGCGAACAGCGCGTAGGCGGCCGGCTCGCCGTCGGGTGACTCCAGCAGGCCGGTCAGCTGATGACCCTGCGCATTGGGGAAATCGAAACGTTCGGCCGGCATCGGCGCCTCCCGGTGGTGAGGACCCGAAGTCTAGTGACCGGGGCGTTGTCGGTGGTCCGGTCTACGGTGGTGGCCGATGGCTTTGCATGTACACCGCGCGGAACGCACCGACATCCTCGCGGACGGGTTGGGGAACCTGCTGGCCACGCCACCGCCCGATCCGTTCGCCGAGGATCTCGTCGTCGTCCCCGCCCGCGGCGTGGAGCGGTGGCTGTCCCAGCGGCTGTCCCACGTGCTGGGCCGCGGCGCCGGCGCCGACGGGGTGTGCGCCGGGGTGGCCTTCCGCTCGCCGGCCTCGCTGATCGCCGAGATCTCCGGCACCCGCGAGGACGACCCGTGGTCGCCGGAGGCCATGACCTGGCCGCTGCTGGAGGTGGTCGACGCCCATCTGGACGACCCGTGGTGCCGCACCCTGGCCGCCCACCTCGGCCACTTCGCCTCCGGGGAGGAGCGCGAGTTGCGCCTGGGCCGGCGCTACGCGGTGGCCCGCCGGCTGGCCGGGCTGTTCGCCTCCTACGCCCGGCAGCGGCCGCAACTGCTGGCCGGCTGGCTGGACGGCGACACCGGCGGAGTCGCCGACGACCTGGCCTGGCAGCCCGAACTGTGGCGCCGGCTGGCCGACGCGGTGGCCATCGACCCGCCGCACGTCCGGCACGCGAAAACCGTTGCGCAACTGCGGGAGTCGGGGTGCGAACTGCCCGAACGGGTGTCGCTGTTCGGCTACACCCGGCTGTCGTGCACCGACATCGAACTGCTCGACGCTCTGGCCGCCCACCACCGGGTGCACCTGTGGCTGCCGCACCCCAGCGCCCGGATGTGGGACACCCTGACCGACCTGCGCGGCGTCATCCCGCGCCGCGAGGACACCAGCCACCGCCGCGTCGGCCACCCCTTGCTGGCCACCCTGGGCCGGGATCTGCGCGACCTGCAGCGCGCCCTGCCCGCCGGCGCCGCCACCGACGAGCACCTACCGGCCGGCGCCCATCCCGAGACCCTGCTGGGCTGGCTGCAGTCCGACATCGCCGCGAATGCCGTTCGGGCCCAGGGCCGTTCGCACAGCCCCGGGGACCGCTCGGTGCAGGTGCACAGCTGCCACGGCCCGGCCCGGCAGGTCGATGTGCTGCGCGAGGTGCTGCTCGGGCTGCTGGCCGACGACGAGACCCTCGAGCCGCGCGACATCCTGGTGATGTGCCCCGACATCGAGACCTACGCACCGCTGATCGCGGCGGACTTCGGCCTCGGCGAGGTGGTGCCCGACGCGCACCCCGCCCACCGGCTGCGGGTTCGGCTGGCCGACCGGTCGCTGGTCCAGACCAACCCGCTGCTCGCCGTGGCCTCGCAGTTGCTCACCCTGGCCGGCAGCCGGGTCACCGCCAGCGAGGTGCTGAACCTGATCCAGGCCGATCCGGTGCGCGCGCGTTTCGGGCTCACCGACGACGACCTCGACGACATCACCGAGTGGGTGCGCGAGTCCAACATCCGGTGGGGCTTCGACCGCGAGCACCGCAAGCCGTACGGCCTGAGCTTCATCCACCACACCTGGCGCTTCGGGCTGGACCGGATCCTGGCCGGGGTGGCGCTGTCGGACGACTCCCGGGCGTGGATCGACGCCACGCTCCCCCTCGACGACGTCGGCAGTAACCGGGTGGACCTGGCCGGCCGGCTCGGCGAGTTCGTCGACCGGCTGCAGCAGACGGTCGAGTCGCTGACCGGCACCCGCTCGCTGCGGGAGTGGCTGACCGCGGTCGTCGACGGGGTCAAGCTGCTCACCAGGGTCGACGACGCCGACGGGTGGCAGGTCAGTCAGCTGGAGCGGGAGTTCGGCGACGTGCTGGCCCGCGCCGGCTCCCGTGCCGGCATCCCGCTGCGGCTGCCCGACATCCAGCAACTGCTCAGCCGCCACCTCGCCGGGCGTCCCACCCGGGCCAACTTCCGCACCGGCACGCTGACGGTGTGCACCATGGTGCCGATGCGCTCGGTGCCGCACCGGGTGGTGTGCCTGGTCGGACTCGACGACACGGTGTTCCCCCGGACCGGGGCCGTCGACGGCGACGACGCGCTGGCCCGCGAACCGCGCACCGGCGAGCGCGACGTCCGCTCGGAGGACCGCCAGTTGCTGCTCGACGCGGTGTGCGCGGCCACCGAGACGCTCGTGATCACCTACACCGGTGCCAACGAGTACACCGGGGACCGCCGCCCCCCGGCGGTGCCGCTGGCTGAACTGCTCGACGCCCTCGACGCGACCGCCGGGCACCCCGTTCGCGAAACCATTCTGACCCAGCATCCCCTGCAGCCCTTCGACATTCGCAACGTCGAACCCGGCGGCGTGATCACCGCCGCACCCGACACCCCCTTCACCTTCGATCCGACGGTGCTGCGCGCCGCCCGCGCCGCCGCGGGCCACCGCGACGAGAGGCCGCGGTTCGCCGGCGCCCCGTTGCCGCCGCCGCCGGCCGGCGACATCTCGCTGGCGGACCTGTCGGGCTTCTTCAGGGATCCGGTCAAGGGCTTCTTCCGGTCCCTGGACTACACCCTGCCCGCCGACGTCGAGGGGGTCGACGACGCGATCCCGGTCGACATCAACGCCCTGGAGGAGTGGACCGTCGGCGACCGCATGCTCGCCGACATGCTCGGCGGGATGAGCCCGGACCGCGCGCTGAGCGCGGAGTGGTGCCGCGGCACCCTGCCGCCCGGCCAGATCGGCTGGCGCACCGCGCGCAGGATCTGCGACCAGTCGGCGCGACTGGCCGAGGCGGCCGCCGGAGTCCGGTCCGCCCCGGCGCGGGCCGTCGACATCGACATCGACCTGGGTTCGGGGCGGCGCCTGACCGGAACCGTGTCGCCGGTCTTCGGCGACCGCCTGGTCGAGGTGACCTACTCCAAACTGGGCGGCAAGCAGTTGCTCGCGGCGTGGATCCCCCTGCTGGCCTTGGCCGCCCACGATCCCGGACGGGACTGGTCGGCGGTGTGCATCGGCCGGCGGGCGAAGGGTGACGGCGCCCGGCTCGAGACGATCGGCCGTCCCGCGGCGCCCGCCCCGGACCTGCTCGGCGATCTGGTGGCCATCTACGACGCCGGTCGCCGCGAGCCGATCCCGCTGCCGCTCAAGACGTCCTACGCGTGGGCCGATGCGCGGCGCAACCACACCAACCCCGAATACGCGGCCGTTTTCCACTGGCGCTCCAACGACAACTTCCCCGGCGAGGACAAGCAACCGGCGCACGCCCGGGTCTGGGGAGCAGGCGCGCCGCTGTCGGAGCTGACCGGGCCGGTCCGGCCGGGCGAGGAGCACGACGGTGAGAACACCCGCCTGGGCGCCTACGCGGCGCGGCTGTGGCTGCCGATGCTGAACGCATTGCAGGGGGGCCGATGACGACCTTCGATCTGCTCGGGCCGCTGCCCGCGCCGGGATCCACCACCGTGCTGGAGGCCAGCGCCGGCACCGGCAAGACCTTCGCGCTGGCCGGTCTGGTCACCCGCTACATCGCCGAAGGCGTCGCCGGACTCGACCAGATGCTGCTGATCACCTTCAGCCGGGCCGCCACCCAGGAACTGCGCGACCGGGTCCGCCGGCAGATCTCCGAGGCCCTCGCCGCGTTCGCCGAGCCCGGCACCGCCGGCGAGAACGAGTTGGTGCGCCACCTGCTGACCGGCACGCCCGCCGAACTCGCGGCCCGCAGGGAGCGGCTCGGTGACGCCCTGGCCGGTTTCGACTCCGCCACGATCGCCACCATCCACCAGTTCTGCCACCTGGTGCTGGCCTCGCTGGGGGTGGCCGGCGACAGCGACTCCGGGGTGCAGTTGGTGGAGAGCCTCGACGAACTGGTCGTCGAGATCGTCGACGACCTGTACCTGGCGCGGTTCGGCCGGGACAAGGACGAGCCCCCGCTGCCCTACAAGAAGGCGCTGAAGATCGCCCGCGAGGTGGTGGGCAACCCGTCCACCCAGCTGCGCCCGCTGGTCGCCGACGCCGACAGCTACGCCGCGGTGTGCCTGGAGTTCGCGGGCGCCGTGCGCGCCGAGATCGAGATCCGCAAGCGCCGCCAGGGCGTCCTGGGCTACGACGACCTGCTGACCCGGCTCGCCGACGCGCTGGAGGCCGACGACGCCCCGGCCCGGGGCCGGATGAGCCGGCGCTGGCCCATCGTCATGGTCGACGAGTTCCAGGACACCGACCCGGTGCAGTGGCGGGTGATCAACCACGCCTTCGCCGGGGCGTCCACCCTGGTCCTGATCGGCGACCCCAAGCAGGCGATCTACGCCTTCCGCGGCGGGGACATCCACACCTACCTGGACGCCGCGGGCTCCGCCGGCGACAAGCAGACCATGGGAACCAACTGGCGCAGCGACGCCGCACTGGTCGATCGCCTGCAGGCCGTGCTGCGCGGGACCAGCCTGGGCGACCCGCGCATCGTGGTCCGCGACGTGGCGGCCCACCACCGGGGCAGCCGGCTGGCCGGTGCGCCCGTCGCGGACCCGTTCCGGTTGCGGGTGGTGTCCCGGGAGACGTTCGGCAAGAGCGGCGACAAGCTGATCGGCATCGACGATCTGCGGTCCTACATCGGCCGCGATCTGGCCGGCGACATCGCCGCGCTGCTCGCCGGCCGGGCCACCTTCGACGGCGAGCGGGTCCGGGCCGGCGACATCGCGGTGATCGTCGAGAAGCGCAAGGACGCCAGGGCCTGCTTCGCGGCGCTGACCGACGCCGGCATCCCGGCCGTCTACACCGGGGACTCCGACGTGTTCAGCTCCGAGGCGTGCGACGACTGGCTGGCGATGCTGGAGGCGTTCGACCAGCCGCACCGCTCCGGCGTCGTCCGCGCGGCGGCCACCACGGCCTTCTTCGGCCACACCGCCGAAGACCTTGCATCCCAGGGAGATTCGCTTACCGACACCGTCGCCGAGACGATCCGCGAGTGGGCCGACCATGCGCGTTCCTGCGGTGTCGCCGCGGTGTTCGAGGCCGCCCGGCTCAGCGGGATGGCCGACCGCATCCTGTCCTACCGCGACGGCGAGCGGTACATGACCGACATGGCGCACGTCACCCAGCTGCTGCAGCAGGCCGCCCATCGCGAGCACCTGACCCTGCCCGCCCTGCGGGACTGGCTGCGGGACCGCCGCGAGGAGCGCGGCAGCGACACCGAGCACAACAAACGGCTGGACCGGGACGCCGCGGCCGTGCAGGTGATGACCGTCCACGGCAGCAAGGGCCTGCAGTACCCCATCGTCTACCTGCCCTTCGCGTTCAACCGCAACATCCAGCAGCGCGACGAGATCCTGTTCCACGACGACGGGATCCGCTGCCTGCACATCGGCGGCAAGGGCAGCCCGGACCATTCCGCGGCCGCGCTGCTCGGCCGCCGGGAGGCCGCCGGCGACGACAGCCGGTTGATGTACGTCGCGATGACCCGGGCGCAGGCCCAGGTGGTGACGTGGTGGGCGCCGTCGCGCGACGAACCCAACGGCGGGCTGTCCCGGCTGCTGCGCGGCCGCCGGCCGGGGGACACGGCCATTCCCGACCAGTGCTCCACCAAGACCGTCACCGACGCCGAGGCCCTCGAGCGGTTCCGCGAGTGGCAGGCGGCCGGAGGCCCGGTGGTCGAGGCCGCGCAGATCACGCCGCCCGCGGCGATTCCCGCCGCCCGGGAGGCCGAGAGCCCCGCGGTGCGCCACTTCCACCGCGGAATCGACACCACCTGGCGGCGCACCTCATACTCCGGTCTGGTGCGCGCGGCCCAGGAGGCGGTCGGGGTGAGCAGCGAACCGGAGGTCGTCGAACTCGACGACGAGGTCGCCGACATAGCGCTGGCCACCGCCGCCGAGGCCGGCGCCGACCTGCCCTCGCCGATGGGCGGCCTGCCCACCGGCGCGAAGTTCGG
>NZ_JBJTJF010000205.1:0-7762 GCF_046095365.1 Mycobacterium sp. | reverse complement strand
GTACATCATCGCCACCTACCCGGGCGTGCAGTCGATCGGCGGCGTGCGCGCCGATCCGCTTCCCGACCACCCCAGCGGACACGCCATCGACATCATGATCGGCTCGGACATGGGCCTGGGCGACGCCATCAACGCCGACGTCCAGAGCAAGGCCGCACGCTTCGGCGTGGCGTACACCATGTGGCGCGTGGCCAACCACTTCAACCATGTGCACGTCACCGTGTCCTGAGGCCGGGATCACCCGCACCTGACTGAGCGGTAGCCCTACTGTCCGCCGTTGGGCCCCTTACCCGGCATCGGAGTCGCCGGCCGCGGCCCCGATCCGCCGGGCGATATCGACTGCGGACCGCTGGGACTCAGGCTGGGGACGGCGGCCTTCGTCGTCGGCGACGGAGACGCCGAACTCGAGGGGACGGGGGCGCCGGAGGTCTCGGCCGGGCGGCTCTGATCGGCCGAACAACCGGTGGCCGCTGCCGCGATGGCCGTCGCGACGACGGCGAGGTGAAAACCTGCGTGAACCAGTCGCATGAAACCCGCTCCCTTCGCTGCTGCTCTCCCTCTGAACGGTACAAGCCGACCGCTTCGGACGTGGGCGGTGCCGCACCGAGAGCGGTGCAACGCACTACTATCTATCTATGCGCGCAGATACGAAAGTGTGCCGACGGCGGTTGGACGACGACCAGGTCGGCTTGATCGTCGAGGTTTTCCGGATGCTCTCCGATGCGACCAGGGTGCAGTTGTTGTGGGCGCTGACCGACCGTGAGCTCTCGGTCAACGAACTGGCCGACACGGTCGCCAAGCCGGCGGCGTCGGTCTCCCAGCACCTGGCCAAGTTGCGGATGGCCCGGCTGGTGCGCACCCGACGCGAAGGCACCACGATCTACTACAGCCTGGAAAACGACCACGTGCGACGGCTGGTCACCGATGCGGTGTTCAACGCCGAGCATGCCGGGCCGGGGATTCCCGGCCATCACCGCAGCGACGGCGAACTGTCGCGACTGCACCACAACCCCGCCCCTAAGGTGCGCGCCTGATGGGCCCGACACCACATCGCGACGAGCACCACCATGACCACAGCCATGACCACAGCCATCCCCACGAGCATCACCGGGGATTTCTCGGCGCCGTCCGCGGACTGCTGGCCCCGCACAGCCACGATCCGGCGGACAGCCTCGACGACGCCCTGGAGTCCAGCGTGCAGGGCATCCGCGCGGTCAAGATCAGTCTGCTCGTCCTGGGTCTCACCGCGATATTCCAGGTGGTGATCGTGGCGCTGTCGGGGTCGGTCGCGCTGGCCGCCGACACCATCCACAACTTCTCGGATGCGTTGACCGCCATCCCGCTCTGGATCGCTTTCGCGCTCGGCCGGCGCCCGGCCACCAAGCGCTACACCTACGGCCTGGGGCGCGTCGAGGACCTCGCCGGCCTGTTCGTTGTTCTGATGATCACGCTGTCGGCGGTGGTCGCCGGCTATGAGGCGGTGCGCAGGCTGATCCACCCCGTCCCCATCGGCAATCTCGGCTGGGTGGCCGCCGCCGGGCTGATCGGTTTCCTCGGCAACGAACTGGTGGCGCTGTATCGCATCCGGGTCGGTCACCGCATCGGATCCGGCGCTCTGGTCGCCGACGGCTTGCACGCCCGGACCGACGGATTCACCTCGCTGGCAGTGGTTTTCGGTGCGATCGGGGTGTGGCTCGGGTTCCCGCTGGCCGACCCTGTCGTCGGCCTTCTGATCACGGTCGCGATCCTGGTCGTGCTGCGCACCGCGGCGCGCAATGTGTTCTCGCGTTTGCTCGACGGAGTCGACCCGCACCTGGTGGAGTCGGCCGAGCAGGCGCTGGCGGACGAACCCGGCGTCATCGCGGTGCGCCGGCTGCGGATGCGCTGGATCGGCCACCGCCTGCACGCCGACGCCGAGCTCGACATCGACCCGGGTGTCACCCTGAGTCAGGCCCATGAACTGGCCCACCATGCCGAGCACACCCTGGCCCACACAGTGCCTCACCTGTCCTCCGCGCTCATCCACGCCTATCCGGCAAGCCGAGAGGCCGCCACGCGAGGATGAGCCGCATGCGCATCGCGCGGATCTCGGCGGCGGCCTTGTCCGCCGTGATCCCGGCCGGCGTCGTCACCGCCGCCTGCGAATCACCCGATCGCGACCCGTACCGGGATGCGGCGCGGCAGCGCTGCGAAGGGCAGGTGCTCGACCGGCTGGTCTCTCCGGAATCGGCGAAACTCGTCGACGTCGACGTCAGGGGTTCCGAGCTTGACCCTGAGGTGACCGACTTGTCATCGCTGAGTACCGAAACACTGAAAGATGTTCAACGCCAACGAATCACGGTGCGCAGTGTCACTGGTGTCGTGCAGGCTCCCAACGCTTTCGGGGAGTCGCTCAACGATCCCTTCACCTGCCGGGCCTACTTTGTCGACGGTGAGTTGAGGCACACGATGGTCGTCTTCGAGCACGACCACTAGCCGGTGGCGCCGGGCTACCGGCGCGCCGAGCCGGTCAGTGACTGCCCCTGGGCGCCCTGCAAGAGGCAGATCACCGTGCTGGGCAGGGGGTTGTTGTAAGTGCGGTCCTGGTCTGAGTCGATCAGATAGGTGGTCGTGTAGGGACTTCCGGCTGATGCCCGCCCGGTGTACTGCACGAATCCGGCCTCGCAGCGGGTACTGGCGGTCCCGTCCAGTGCGGCGTCCACCGGGACCGGCGCGCGCAGGTAGGTCTCAGCCAGGTGAGTCTGCGAGCAGTCCACCAGGGTGACGGTCACGACCGCCGGATCGGTGGGCGGCAGCTCGGCCAGGCAGTCACCGGCCTCGAGTGCGGTCCAGTTCTCGGTGCGTGGCGCCTGGGTCTGCGCGGCCGACGGGCTTGTGCCGTCGGCTCCGGTCGGCGCCGCCGCCGCCGAGGGGGCCGGCGACTCCGAGGCGGCGGCCGAGGACGCGGGCGGGGCCGAGGGTGCCCCGGGATCGGTCGGCCTGTTCGCCGAACAGCCGCCCAGCCAGGCGACCGCCGTGAACGCGACGGCCATCCCCGCCGCCGGTCGTTGTGAACCCACTGATGTCCTCCAACCCTGTCTCGGCCGATCGGCGCTGCCGCTACCTTTATAGCTGGAGCCGATCGGTCGGCGTCTTCCGGTGAGCCAGGAGGTCACATGAACACGATCGTGCGGGCCCTCGTCGCCAGCGCTGTCGGCAGTGCGGCGTTGTGCGCCGGGTCGGCGACCGCGCAGGCGGATTCGTGGCATCCGTGGGTGCCCGGTATTCCGGGTCCGGGTGTCAACATCGGCGTTCCGGGGAACCCACTGCCGCCGGGGCAGGTCAAGCAATTCATCCCGAACGTCGACGACATGGTCCCGAATTGGCACGGCAACTGGCACTGATCGCAGCCGGCGAGTCGGCGCGACGGTGAACCACTGGTCGGCGCTGGCGGTGGCCGCGGTGTTCGTCTGGATCGGGATGGTGCTGGCGATCTCGGTTGTGGAGGCGCCCCTGAAGTTCCGCGCCCCGGGTGTGACCCTCCAGGTCGGGCTGGGGATCGGGCGGCTGGTGTTCCGCGCGCTCAACGTCTGTGAGGTCGTCCTCGCCGCCGTTGCGCTTGTCGCGGTGGTGTTCGGGCGCCCGCCGGCGGGCGCGGTGGTGGCGCTGGGTGTGGCGGTTGCCGCCTTGGGAGCCCAGGTGGTGATAGTCCGGCCGGCCCTGGCCCGCCGGACGGATGCGGTGCTGGCCGACGCGTCGGTCGCCGAGTCCGGGCGGTCCCACGCCCACTTCGTCTACGTGGGGCTTGAAGCCGTCAAGGTGCCGGCGTTGCTGGTGTGCGGTGTGCTGATGCTGGCCTGACCGGATCGGAGGAAGGTATGGACGGGATCTCGTTGACCACCCTCGCCGAGGAGCACCTGGCCGCGGCGCGGTCCTCACGCGCCGGGCGGTCGGCTCACACCCTGCACGGCGGTCATGACCACATGCTGCGCCAGACGCTGATCGCGCTGACCGGCGGCACCGAACTGGCCGAGCACAACAGTCCCGGGCAGGCCACGCTGCAGGTTCTGGTCGGGCGGGTGCGGGTGACCGCCGGTGCCGACAGCTGGTCGGGTGGGCCGGGGGATCTGCTGGTGCTGCCGCGTCAGCGCCACGGGCTGCACGCCGACACCGATGCGGCGGTGTTGTTGACGGTGCTCGCTGACAGCCGCGAGCCTCAGTAGGGCGTGGCGAGTCCGAGACGGCCGTGCGGGGCGGCGCCGTCGAGCGCCAGCAGGGCGGGCACGGTTTCGCAGGTCACCAGCCCGTGCCGGCTTGTCGCGGCGTCGACGATCTCGAAACCGCGGCCGATGTTGTCCGGCGAGTCCACGACGACGGTGGTCACCGGGACCTGGCGGCCCCACTGGATCAGCCGGTCGCCGTGCGGACTGTGGTCGCCCTCGAACCCCCAGACTCCGCGCAGCACCGTCGCGCCCCGGGCGGCGCCCGAGGCCAGCAGGCGGCGGACCAGGATCCGGTGGATCGGGACGCCGTCGTGCAGGGTGTCCTCGCTGGTGTGCACCATCAGCTTCTGCCACAGCGGTCGGCCGGCGGCGTCGGCGGCGGGCAGTGCGGCGGGGCGGCCGAGCAGGGTGCCATGCTGCTTGCACACCTGGGCGCGTTCGGCGGTGACCGGGGTTTCGCCCAGCATCGCCTGCAACTCGGTGAGCACCGCCCGCACCTGGCCGCCACTGCCGACGGCGACCACCATGAGCGGGACGTCGAGGTTGCGGCTGAAGAACCGCGCGCGCCGGCGCTGGCCGTGGGAGGTGCCGTCGACCCCGAGGAAGGCCGTCGCGCCGGCGAATCCCCGTTGGCTGAGCAGGTCGCAGACCGCGATGAAGGCGGGGACCGCGCCCACCCGCCGGTTCCGGCCCATCGGGATGGTCAGCCGCACGGCGTCGTTGTCGGAGGCGGCGAATTCCGTTGCGGCGCCGCCGATCAGCGTGGCCCGCTCCAGGGTTATCAGGCCGCGCGGTACTAGTGCGGTGACGTCGTCGGCCACCGTGCTCATCACCTCGGCGCGATCGAGCGCGGCGATCGTCACCGGCGGGTCCTCAGAAAGCGTCAGCGACGCATCGGTGCGCAGGACGTGGCGCCCGCCGAAGCCGGTGACACCTCGCAGCAGCACGCTGTCGGCCACCCGGCGCTCGGCCAGCAGGTCCAGCACCGCGTCGGCGACGAACCGCCGGCCGACCCGCTGCCGTTCGCCGAAGTAGGCGGTGAGCTTGAGACAGTCGGTCACACCAGGCTCGCGATCCAATGACCCACTGCGGCTGCGGCCAGGCCGGCCACGAGGCTGACCGCCAGGTTGGCCAGCGCGGTCCGGACCTGCCGTTCCTCGGCCAGCCGCTGGGTTTCGAACATCCAGGTCGAGAAGGTGGTGAAGGCGCCCAGAAAGGCGGTGCCGGCCAGCAGCGCAACCGGCTGGCTCAGCACCAGCCCGGTCACCAGGCCGAGCAGAAGCGCACCGCTGACGTTGACCGTCAGCGTGCCGAACGGGAACGACCCGCCGACCCGGCGCGCCACGGCGCGGTCGACCAGGAACCGCGTCACCGAACCCAGTCCGCCGATGAGCAGGACACCGGCCCACAGCACGGCGTTCACCCGCTGATCCTGGCCCGGCGCACCAGTGCGGTGGCCGCGTAGACCGCCAGCAGACCGGCGGCCAGGCTGGCCGCCAGGTAACCGGCGGCCAGGCCGTAGCAGTGGTGCTGGATCATGCGCAGGACCTCCACCTGCATGGTGGAGAACGTCGTCAATCCGCCGCACAGGCCGCTTCCCAGCATCGGGCGTCGGTAGCTGGACAGCGGCAGCCGCTCCAGGAGTCGGGTGGTGAAGTATCCGAGCAGGAACGCGCCGACGATGTTGACGGTGAACGTCGGCCAGGGCCAGCGGGCGGGATCGGGCACGGCGGCGGTGCTCAGCGCCGCGCGTGCCACGGTTCCCAGCGCCCCGCCGGCGAAGACCGCGGCCAACTCGCGCCTGTCCTGACCGAACACCGCTGCGGCTCCCTAGACCTCGGCCTGACCAATCACCGGATCAGTATTGCCCTCCGGCGGCACAATTGGCCCCATGGCGGCCAATCCCCGCGCCGGTCAACCGGCGCTGCCCGAAGACCTGATCGACCTGCCCCACTTGGTGACGGCGTACTACACGATCCAGCCCGACCCCGACGACGTCGCCCAGCAGGTCGCCTTCGGCACCTCCGGGCACCGCGGGTCCAGTCTGGACGGTGCGTTCAACGAGGCCCACATCCTGGCCACCACCCAGGCGATCGCCGAGTACCGCGCCGCCCAGGGCACCACCGGCCCGCTGTTCATCGGCCGCGACACCCACGGCCTCTCCGAGCCGGCCTGGGTGTCGGCGCTGGAGGTGCTGGCCGCCAACGACATTGTGGTGCTGGTGGACTCGGCCGACCGCTACACCCCGACCCCGGCGGTGAGCCACGCCATCCTGACCTACAACCGGGGGCGTTCGTCGGATCTGTCCGATGGGATCGTCGTCACGCCGTCGCACAACCCGCCCCGCGACGGCGGGTTCAAGTACAACCCGCCCAACGGCGGGCCGGCCGACACCGACGCCACCAGCGCGATCGCCAAGCGCGCCAACGAGATCCTGCGCGGCGGCCTGCGCGAGGTGAAGCGGGTTCCGCTGGCCACGGCACTGCAGCGCGTGCATCGCCACGACTACCTCGACGCCTACGTGTCCGATCTGCCCAGCGTCGTCGACATCCACGCCATCCGCGTCGAGGGCATCCGCGTCGGCGCCGACCCGCTCGGCGGGGCGAGCGTGGACTACTGGGGCGCGATCGCCGAACGGCACAACCTGAACCTGAGCGTGGTCAACCCGCTGGTCGACGCCACCTGGCGGTTCATGACGCTGGACACCGACGGCAAGATCCGGATGGACTGCTCATCGCCCAACGCGATGGCCTCGCTGATCGCCAACCGCGAGAGCTACCAGATCGCCACCGGCAACGACGCCGACGCCGACCGGCACGGCATCGTCACCCCCGACGCCGGCCTGCTCAACCCCAACCACTCTCTGGCGGTGGCGATCGACTACCTCTACACCCACCGCCCGGACTGGCCGGACACGGTTGCGGTCGGCAAGACCGCGGTGAGCTCCTCGATCATCGACCGGGTCGTCGCCGGGCTGGGTCGCAAACTGGTGGAGGTGCCCGTCGGTTTCAAATGGTTCGTCGACGGGTTGGTCGGCGGCACAATCGGATTCGGTGGCGAGGAGTCCGCCGGGGCATCGTTCCTGCGCCGCGACGGCTCGGTGTGGACCACCGACAAGGACGGCCTCATCATGTGTCTGCTGGCCGCGGAGATCCTCGCGGTCACGGGCAAGACCCCGTCGCAGCGCTACGCCGAACTGGCCGAGACGTACGGGGCGCCGGTCTACGCGCGGATGGACGCCCCGGCGAATCGCGAGCAGAAGGCGCGGCTGTCCAAGCTCTCACCGGATCAGGTCACGGCGACCGAACTCGCCGGCGAGCCGATCACCGCCAAGCTCACCAACGCGCCGGGCAACGGCGCCCCGATCGGGGGACTGAAAGTGACCACGGCCAACGGGTGGTTCGCCGCGCGCCCGTCGGGCACCGAGGACGTCTACAAGATCTACGCCGAGTCCTTCAAGGGTCCCGAGCATCTGGCGCAGATGCAGCAAGCCGCCAGGGAAGTGGTGAATACCGTCATATCGTGAGTAATGCCGACTGGCCGCTAATGCGACTAGCTGG